>CACNSC010000003.1 GCA_902623005.1 uncultured Coxiella sp. | reverse complement strand
CTTAAAGGCGTTTAGCAGGGTGATATTTTTACCTAGAACGCTCAACAGCTTGTTATTCGGTATGGTAATGAGTGAATCAACTGTTTTTGCCAACTCCATGATACCAGACTCTGCAATCTGCATTCGCTTTCTTCCCTCAAAGGCAAAAGGCTTGGTCACAACAGCAACCGTTAAAATACCTAACTCTTTTGCAATCTCTGCAACAATTGGCGCAGCGCCGGTTCCAGTACCACCACCCATACCAGCAGTAATGAACACCATGTCTGTACCTTCTAGAATCTCGCGCAGTCTTTCTCTATCCTCTTCAGCAGCCTGCCGCCCGATATCAGGATTAGCGCCCGCGCCTAGCCCCTTGGTCATCTCCTCGCCAAGCTGAACCACCATTTTCGCACTAGATCTTTGCAATGCTTGAGAGTCAGTGTTAGCGCAAACGAATTCGACGCCGTCAATGGATTCAGCCATCATATGCTCAATGGCATTACCGCCACCGCCACCAATACCAATTACCTTGATCTGTGCGTTGTGCGCAGAATTGTTACCTAATTCAAACATTGACTTCCTCCCTTCATCTTTTGTGGAACTTAATCTCCACCGAATACGTTATTAAATCCTAATAGTTAGAAATTACTATTAAACCAATTTTTCATACGGGACCAGAGCCCATCAGCACTTCTGCCAATATCAAAACTTGCAACACCGTACTTTTGTGACTTTACCCCATGCATTAATAGACCAACGCCAGTAGAAAAACCTGGATTATCACGAACATCAACCAAACCTGAAATGTTTTGAGGAACACCTAGCCTTACTGGCATTTGACAAATTGATTCAGCAAGTTGGCTAGCACCGTCAACTTTTGATGCACCGCCTGTTAGCACAATTCCTGAAGCAACTAAATTTTCAAAGCCACTCCTCCTGATCTCAGCAGCAATAAGCTCAAACAATTCTGCATACCTTGCTTGGATAACTTGAACTAGGGATTTTTTATGAATTTGTTTTGCAGAACGGCTTGCTACACCTGGCACTTCAATCATCTCAGGGCTTTCTGCTGAGTTGAGCAGCGCACAACCGTGTTCTATTTTAATTGCTTCAGCACTCTGCATGGGGGTTCTCAATGCAACCGCAACATCACTTGTCACGTGATCCCCAGCAATTGGAATCACAGCCGTATGACGAATCGCGCCTTCAGTAAAAATCGCGATATCGGTAGTTCCACCGCCTATATCCACCAAACAAACACCGAGCTCTTTTTCATCATCAGTCAACACGGCTTTACTTGATGCTAATTGCTCGAGAACAATGTCATCGACCTGCAACCCGCATTGTTTTACACACTTTGTGATGTTTTGGGCCGCACTCGCTGCTCCGGTGACGATATGCACTTTGGCTTCAAGTCTGACACCTGACATACCAATTGGCTCGCGCACACCATCCTGTGAATCAATCACAAACTCTTGTGGCACGATGTGTAAAATCTTTTGATCGGCAGGTATTGCGACTGCTTTTGCTGCATCGATAACACGATCAACATCATGTGTATTCACTTCATGATCTCTAATTGCAACAATACCATGGGAATTAAGACTACGAATGTGACTACCAGCGATTCCCGTGTAGGCGGAATGAATTTCACACCCAGCCATTAGCTCAGCCTCTTCAATTGCACATTTGATACTTTGAACAGTGGTATCAATATTTACCACGACGCCCTTCTTCAACCCTCTTGAAGGATGAGCTCCGAAACCGATAACTTCAACCTGACCCTGCGGACCAATCTCTCCTACCAATGCGGCTATCTTACTAGTACCAATATCGAGAGCCACCATCAGATCCTTTTCCGTTTTCTTGCCCATTTCGAATTGACTCCCTGAAAACAATAAAAAAACTCAGAACTTAATCTAATTTGTAAATTTTTTAAAAGTATAAAAGAATTTTTTGTCTTATGCTATAAACTTCAGAATGCTAGCCATCAAACCTCAATTATGACTAAAGCAATTGATAGTATCTTGATGATTAAACATCAAACTTTCAAATCACAATAAAAGTAACGAATTAAACAACTTGGCTAAGTAGTGATAAACACTTACCTACTTCCATCTAACTGCAATACCGTTTGTGTATCTTAAGTCAGCTTCTTGCATAGTTTTGGATGAGTCTTTCGTTAACGTTGGGTATAATTCGACGAAGCGCGCCAACCTTTGAGCAAGATGATCACTGCCCAACTTCAAACAAGCCCCCTGGTCAGTACAGAGTTGCCACTCACCATGATCACCCAGTTGCAAGCTCGAGATACTCATATTGAGCTGCTTAAGCTGCTCCTTAAAAGATTGATAGTTTTGCAGTACAAGATGCTCGCTGCTTTGTGGACCACTCAATGCTGGAATAGAGGTGATAATACCCAATGAAGCCGGTAAAAGCTCGCCGTCATCCAGTAGCACCTCATCCTGACCCCACTTAGCTAAGGGCTGATTTTCTGTAATCGTCAACGCAATCGTATTGGGCCATACTCTTCGTGCCGTTATTTGCTTAACCCAGGGCAGCTTTACGATCTGATGACGACCCTCCTCCAGATTAATTGATAGAAAATTACCCGAAAAAGAGTCAATAATTGCTGATTGTAAACGTACGGGATCAACTTTAGATAACTTCCCTGCAACTTTAACTGTCTTGATTGCAAAAAAATCAGAATGCCTTATGAAACCGACCAATCCCACTAAAAGCAAACAAAATAGCGATAAAAATAAAACCTTAGCACAGCGTGCAAGCTTGTTAGTCGATGGTGCATCATGCTGAATGCGCGTAGCTCTTCGCGTACCGCCCATACTCTCTCCAAATACTTTGACTGATCATTGAGTCATAAAATGACTTTGCTCACACAGGTGCTTGGCATGCTGACCCACACAACCAGCTCCTTGAAACACCACAACATCATTACTCCTAAGATTTTTTTGCAAAATTGCCATTAGAGACTGGTTATCTTTAACATATAACGGATCGCTTAAAGAGTCTCTTGCTACAGCAGCAGCTAATTTTTCACTGGTTGCATTAACATCCAACGCTTCGCCTGCATCGTAAACCTCAAGAAGAATTAGATTGTCGACCTGGGCAAGCACCGCCACAAAATCTTCGAATAAGTCACTCGTGCGACTGTAGCGGTGCGGTTGAAAAACCATCACTATACGTTTATCAGACCAAGCTTGTCGCAACGCTTTGATGGTTACAGCGATTTCCTCAGGATGGTGACCATAATCTTCAAAAACCATTATTTCAGCATTGTTCAATTCCGTACTAGCATGCCGTTGCAAACGTCTTTTTACCCCAGGAAAAATTGATAAAGCACCTAAATTATCGATATCTAAAGCACCTAAATACTCAGCAACAGCCAATGAGGGTAATGCATTCAGCGCATTATGCTGGCCGGGCAAATTCAACGCCACCAGACGTTGCCACGCTCTTGTTGTTACTAAAAATTCACTGCTCAAGCCATTTTGCACGTAATGACTGATTTTAATATCGGCCTCATCATCAAAACCATAAGTTATCAGGCGCTGCTTTATGTCGGGTATCATCTCTCGAAGCACAGGATGATCGATACAAATAATAATCAATCCATCATCATCAACTTGGGCAATAAATTGTTTGAAAGAGCGCTGTAAATTTGAGAAATCATTTTCATAAGCAGACAAATGATCTGCATCCAAGTTTGTAATAATCGCAATCTTTGGGTGTAAAAATAAAAATGACCCATCGCTCTCATCAGCCTCAGCAACCGAATATGGTGTATCAACAAATGTATTTTGAGTTACTGATTGGTTCAAGTCGCCACCAATAAAATCATTAACTAATAATCCTTGTGCTCGCATAAAGTACGACATGATAGATGCAGTTGTTGTTTTGCCATGAGTCCCTGACACGACAATGGAGTAACTGTCCGACAAAATTTTAGATAGGAATTTACCACGATGAAAAATAGGGATGTTTCTTTCTTTTGCGGCACAAAGCACAGGATGATTCAGTGAAACCGCACCTGAATGGATAACCTCATCGACTCCATCGAGGTGCTCAACAAGGTGTTCTGTAAAAATCGCTGCACCCATACTTTTAAGACGCGAAGTGATTGCATTGGAAACAGCGTCACTACCAGATACCTGCCACCCCCGGTGTATTAAGTACTCCGCAAGAGCACCAACACCGACACCACCAATACCTAAACAATAGACAGATTTAGGAGGACTAATCGACTGTGACACTAGTTACTCCTTTGGACTGCCTATACGCATTTTCACATGCTGCAATAACCTTTGCACCCGATGCAGGCTGGCCAAAACGATGCGCTATCTCTGCCATAGCCAGTCGCTTTTCACCCTGCACAATCAGTTCTAATAAATTAGTACGCATTTTTTCAACTGAAAGCTCGCTTTCCTTGAAAATGAGAGCTCCACCCTGATCCGCCAACCACTTACCATTCAGATATTGATGATCATCAACCGCATAAGGAAAAGGTACAAGAATACTAGCAAGACCTACTGAAGAGAGCTCAGATACTGTCAGAGCACCAGCTCTTGCAACCACAATATCAGCCCAAGCATATGCTGCAGCCATATCTTTGATAAATGGATCAACAACACTCAAAGGCGCATACTCCTCGTATGCAGCTTTGACCGTCTCAACGTCAGCGGATCCAGTTTGATGCCAAACTAATGGCTTTTCATGATCGCCCCACTGAGCAAATACATCCATCATTAAACGATTAATATTTTTAGCGCCTCGACTGCCGCCTATGATTAAAACGCGAACGGGACCACGATGAAACTGATAGCGTGATGCAGGCTCTGGTAATGCGGCAATGTCTTGCCGGACTGGATTACCGACTGTCTTGGCATTAGCTCGTGCAGGAAATGCATTTGGGAATGCTTGTAAATTCGCTTTTGCCAAGCGCGACAAAATACGGTTAGTCAATCCCAATACCGAATTCTGCTCATGAATAACCAGAGGGATTCGCAATAGCCAAGCGGACAAACCACCAGGTCCGCTGACAAAACCGCCCATCCCAATCACGACATCCGGCTTGACTCGATTTAGAATACGCAGCGACTGCCAAACGGCACGGCATATTTGTAAAGGAGCAAATAACTTGACCCACTTACTCTTACCACGCAATCCTGAAATTTTTACGGTTTCTAAATGATAGCGATCATCAACAAGATCTTCTTCCATGCCACCCTTGGCACCCAACCAATGTATTGAAACACCTTGCGCGTAACAATGATCAGCTACAGTCAATGCCGGAAAGATATGCCCACCGGTACCACCAGCAATAATCATAATTTTTTTCATTCTGTAACCTTATTGCTATTGAGGTAGTGACCCTGCTTTCCTGCACTACGCGACTCATGGGAAACCCGCAGTAAGATACCAACAATAAAACAATTTACCAATATACTTGACCCGCCAAAACTAATAAACGGAAGAGTCAGGCCTTTTGTCGGCAGCAAACCAATATTTACGCCCAAATTGATCATGCATTGTATTGATAAGCAGATTGCAAAGCCTTTGGAAACATAGGCGGCAAATAAACGTCCCACATTTAACTCTCTTTGACCGATGACAAACAAACGACAGACAAAAATTGAATAAACAATCAACAATGCAAGCTCACCCAGTAATCCCAACTCCTCACCCAATACAGCAAAAATAAAAT
Source organism: uncultured Coxiella sp. (assembly GCA_902623005.1). Taxonomy (GTDB): domain Bacteria; phylum Pseudomonadota; class Gammaproteobacteria; order Coxiellales; family Coxiellaceae; genus UBA9148. The sequence goes on along the minus strand of CACNSC010000003.1, from coordinate 126,849 downwards.
CCGTATGGGCCTCTGGCAAATAAAACAACTTTTGCACACTATTACCAAGACCAACACCAATCCAGCCACCGCGGCCAAACGCAATCAAGGATTGGGTTAATTGGTACCCTGACCCGTAAGCATTTGACCAGGGATGCATAAAACTCACGATACGCTGAAGACGATACGGCGATGAAATCGCGAGATAAGTCATCATTGCAGACACCACAACGAACAACAAAAGAAAGGGTAATAATCGAACTCTTGCGATAAAAAGCAAACTCAAAAAAGTCACCGTTAATACGGTAACTGCTCCAAAATCCGGCTCCATCAACAAAAGTACTGCCATCAACCCAAGCACAAACATGGGAATGATAAAGCCCTTAAGCTCGGTTTGTACCCGTTGATTAAAACGATCGAGATAGTTTGCTAAATACAATATTGAAACACACTTGACGAACTCTGAAGCCTGCAACGTGACAATCCCTAAATTTAACCAGCGCCTACTACCATTAACATGTCGACCAATACCCGGGATAAGCACCAGCACCAGAAGAATCAGACCGATTAACATCAGCAAACGATCATGTCGCTGCCAAGTCGCTAGAGGGACTCGGAAGGCAAGACAGGCCATGCCAATACCAATTAAGTAATAAATACTTTGTCTTGTCAGAAAATGAAACGGCTGGCCATAAACTTTATCAGAGATAACCATTGAGGCTGATGCGACCATCAACAATCCAATCACCATCAATAATAGGCAAGGAACTAATATCCATTGATCGAAATATAACTTACGCTGCATTATTTTAGCTCACTCACGTATCGCGAAAACAGATCACCCCGATGCTCAAAATTATCAAACATATCCAGGCTTGAGCAAGCAGGACTCAATGCCACCGTATCGTTAGTCATCGCAATACAATTCGCATACTTCACTGCTTCCTCTAATGAGTCTACTGCTGTCAATTGCACGATATTACAGAAAGCTGCCTCAATCTTTTCAGCATCGACACCAAAAAAAATCACATGATCAACATGAGTTGTCATCAAATCTTTCAACGGTGTAAAATCAGCGCCTTTCGCATCCCCTCCCATAATCAAAATCAGACGCCCCTTAATTTGATGTGACAAAGCGTAAATCGCTGCGCAGGTTGCAGCAACGTTAGTTGCCTTAGAGTCGTTAAACCACCTCACTCCATTGCAATCATTAACTAACTGACATCGATGCTCAAGACCCTTGAATGATTGCAATACTGAACGCACACTCGCATCCGGCAGGCCAAGCGCCCTCGCTACAGCAAATAAGACCAGGGCATTCTGCCAATGGTGCTGTCCTTGGAGTTGCATTTCAGTGACCGGCATTAATGATGTTTCTTCGCAATACAAATAAGCTTCATCTTGTCTTTGTTTAATCGAGAACATGGCACTAGCTTGCTTAGAAACTGTAAATTCTAGCCGACTAATCTTTGGCTCAATATCATTGCAATAGTGCACTTGATCCCGATTGACTATGGCATGATCGCAGCCCACATAAATTTTCTTTTTTGCAGCCAAGTAATCATTAAAATGCTGATAACGATCCATATGATCAGGCTCAACATTTAATAAAACTGCGACAGTAGCAGATAAATTATCAATTAATTCCAACTGAAAGCTTGAGAGCTCCATTACAATAAAGTCTGGATTGGGTCGCTTTAATGTCGACAATACTGGCTCACCGATGTTGCCGCAAACTTCCACGGTAAAACCCGCTGCCTGGATCATTTTTCCGATCAAGGTTACAACTGTCGTTTTACCGTTTGAACCGGTGACCGCAATGATTGGTGAGCTTGCGTGTTGGAGAAATAATTCAATGTCACCCATCCATTCTTTCAGACCTAATGGGTCAAGACGTGCTTGAATTTTTTTAAGTTCGACCCCTGGACTAACAATGAATTGCTTCACCTTCGATAAAGGCAAAACACTATTCTGGCCACAAATAAACTCAACCTGCGGATATGACTGATTGAGTTTTTTTAATAGCCTTGGTGATGGGCTGTCATCCCAAACAATGACTGATTGACCGTGCTGACATAAGTATTCCACGCATGAATAGCCTGTTTTACCCAACCCCACGACGACAGTATTCATAACACCCTGCAGATAAATCACTGTGCACTTATCGAAGCTTTAAGGTCGATAATGCAATTAACACCAAAACTACCGTTAAAATCCAAAATCTGACAATGACCTTTGGCTCTGCCCAACCTTTGAGCTCGAAATGATGGTGAATTGGAGCCATCCTAAAGACGCGTTTACCAGTTAATTTAAACGAAGCCACCTGAATAATCACAGACAGCGTCTCTAAAACAAATACACCTGCCATTACAAAGTAAACTAACTCTTGACGAACAATAACAGCAATTACTCCCAATACCGCCCCCAAACCCAATGAGCCGACATCACCCATGAAGACTTGCGCAGGATAGGTGTTAAACCAAAGAAAACCTAATCCTGCACCAAATAATGCGCTACACATTACAATAAGCTCGCCCGAACCAACGACGTAAGGTACCGATAGATAATCAGCAAAGACTGAATTACCAGCGATGTATGCCAACACACCCAACGCAATAGCAATTAACACGACTGGCATTAACGCCAGCCCATCAAGACCATCGGTTAAATTAACCGCATTGCTGGATCCAACAATAACAAAATAAGCCAATAGAATGTAAAAGATACCCAGTTGCGGCAAAACAGATTTAACAAAAGGGACAACCAGCACGGTTTCAGAAGAGGAACTAGCGGTAAAAAATAAAATCAGCGCAACGCCAAACCCAATAATCGATTGCCATGCATATTTATACCTTGCTGATAATCCCGCCGTATTGTCTCGTGATATCTTACGATAATCATCGACCCATCCAACCAGACTAAACCCAACCATAACCACTAAGCTAATCCAAAGATAATGATTTGATAGATCACCCCACAGGATAGTGCTTATAAAAACAGCGGTGATGATTATGATCCCACCCATGGTTGGCGTACCCGCTTTTTTGAAGTGAGTCTGTGGGCCATCATCACGAACAACTTGGCCAAAGCTCATGCGCTGTAATTTCCGAATCACACCTGGACTGGCTAACAATACGATAATAAAAGCAGATAACGCACTGATTATCGCTCTAAAAGTCAGATACTGAAAAACACGCAACACTGACAAATGCCCTTGAATAGTGTGCAGCAACCACAATAACATTGAAATATTCCTCTAAATTTAAACTGTAGACTTGTTTTTAAGGTGCTCAACAACCTTGTGCATGGCCATTGAATTAGAACCCTTCACCAACACCACAACATCAGACTGTAATTCTGGCAGTAACGCTTGCAGTAAGGCATCCTGAGAATCAAAGTGCATCGCTGAATGGCCAAATTTTTCTGCCGTCCACCGTGAAAGGGGACCATAACACAATACTCGATCAATACCTAAAATCTGTGCCTGCTGGCCAATCACCTCATGCCAGTGCTGTGACTCCTCACCAAGCTCCACCATATCCGCAAATACAAAAATGCGCTTCCCTGATTTCTCAGATAGTACCTGTAGTGCCGACTGTACTGAAGCAGGATTGGCATTATAGCTATCATCGATAATGGTTGATCCTTGATGACCAATATACTGTTGCAAGCGACGCTCCTCACCTTGAGCTGCCTCTAGTCCAGCAACAATTAGTGACATGGGTAACTCTGCCGCAAGTCCTGCCGCAGCTGCAGCCAGCGCATTAGCAACCTGGTGCCGCCCGATAACTTGTAATTGAACTTTAAATTCACCGTGTGAACTGCACAAAATGAAATCAGCACAGCCGGTAGAATTTATAGAAATAGCTTTCGCCATAACATCAGCAACTTGAGACAAGGAAAATGACACATGTCTCTTGCCCTCTAACAAACTCAACCAATAATCGAAAAATACATCGTCTCGATTAAGAACAGCGACACCTTCTGCCGACAACCCAGCCAATAATTCACCTTTTGCCGTAGCAACGCCTTGAAGACTACCAAAACCCTCCAAATGAGCTGCAGCTGCGTTAGTAATAATCGCAACATCTGGCCGAACAGCCTGAACTAGCGGTAGAATCTCTCCAGCGTGATTTGCTCCAATTTCTTGCACATAGAATTTTTGCAAATCAGATAAAGTTAACAGTGTTAATGGCACTCCAAGATCATTGTTATAACTCTTCACACTCGCGAGTGTATTTTGTGCAAGCGCAAAAATTGACTGCAATAATTCCCGCACTGACGTTTTACCACAACTCCCGGTTACAGCAATGGTTAACGGGTGAAATTGCTTTCTCCAATACGCCGATAACTGCAACAAAGCAGTTCTAACTGATGGCACCACAATCTGAACAGCGTCACAACCATCTATTGGTCGCTCCACCAATGCAGCCATTGCACCGCGAGAAATTGCATCAGCAACATACTCGTGCCCATCGTAGTTATCCCCGGCTAATGCAATAAATAACGCATTTTGCTGAATTTCTCGTGAATCAATTGAGAAACCAGTACATTCAGCCTCACCACAGCCGATAAGCTCCCCCTTGATAACTGATGCCATAGCACCCAGTGACATTTTAAACACTGCAACCTCGCTTATTTAACAACTGCTCAACCACCTTAATATCACTAAACGGAAGTTGGTTATCTTCAATGATTTGATATGATTCGTGACCTTTACCAGCAATGACCACCACATCGCAAGGACCGGCGCTATCTATCGCATTGGTAATGGCTTCAGTACGATCTAAAATCACCTCTGCCTTCGCTGGCTGATCTAAACCCCTCACAATATCATCCACGATCGTTTGTGGATCTTCAAAGCGCGGGTTATCGGTGGTGATAATGATGTTTGAGGCATGTTTTTCGGCTATTTTTGCCATTAATGGTCGCTTACCGGTGTCGCGATTACCACCACAGCCAAAAACACACATGAGTTTATTATCTACATGCTGCTTAACATCGCTCAGTAGTTTATCCAACGCATCGGGCGTGTGCGCATAATCAACAACTACCAAAGGCAGATTACCGCCCCCAAGCGTCTGCATACGACCTATTACCGGACACAAACCCTCTACGGCGTGAACAATGTCCGACCAAGACCACTTTAAACACCCCAAAGTAGCGACCAAGGACATCACATTGTAGAGATTGCAGGTTCCTATCAAAGGCACGTCAACCCTACTTCGCCCCCAAGGCGATAATAATTCAACATTAAAACCACCGCGTTTTTTAACAATATCGTTAATGACGACCATTGGAATCTCAGATTGATGGTTAGACACCATAGAAATACCTATCACCGGTATCCTACCTGCCACTTCCTCAATAATTTTAAGGCCGGTTGCATCGTCAGCATTGACGACGGCCATACTGAGATCATGCCGTCTAAATAAAGACATTTTCACCTGCTCGTACTCTGACATGTCACGATGAAAATCCAAATGATCTCGAGACAGTTGAGTAAACACCGCTATGTCTATCTGAGTTTGATCTACTCGCCCCAAGGCCAACGCATGTGACGACACTTCCATTGCTAGGTGGGTTGCACCCTTAGCCTTAATAACCGCGAACTGTCTTTGTAACTCAATGCTATCTGGCGTTGTCATCCCCGTGTGTTCAATGCTGGGCCAAAGACCGCAACCCAAAGTCCCTACGGATCCGCAAGGCATACCCTGATTACTGATTGCCTGTGCAATAAAATCGACGCAAGAGGTTTTACCGTTGGTACCAGTGACTCCAACGGTTACCATAGAGCGCGAGGCATCGCCAAAAAATCGCGCGGCCAATTGGGCTTTCACTGACGACAAACTGGGTATTGCTACCAGGGGTATACCTGCATTATGGCAGTCAGCCTCAATCGCATAGGGAGATTCATACAAAATAGCAGTGGCATGGCGATCAATTGCATCGGCAATAAAGTCACGGCCATCACCTTGATAACCCGGATAAGCTAAAAATACGACACCGGGCCCGGCCTGGCGACTGTCGCTGGTCAAATCATTAACCTGAGACTCGATGTTGACGCCATCCACTATGCCAAAGAGCAACTGACTTAACGTCATGGAGCGCAATTCACCCATTTATCAAACACCTAGACTAAAAGGCCACTAGAGTATCATAGACTATTAGACATATGTTAGTATGGCGGCCGTCAAACACTTATACCTCAGTCAATGAAAAATCGAATCTACCTTGGTTGTTTGCGTGCTGCCTTATTGATTGTAAAGTTCACGCCCTTCACCGTGCTCTACATCATCTCCGATCTGGTGTCGTTGGTCTTCTATCGTGTTATTCAATACCGGCGGCGCGTTGTCGAAGATCAACTTGTACTGTCATTTCCTGATCTAACAGACCAACAACGAAATACAATCACGAGAAACTTTTATAAAAACCTGTCTGATATCTTTGTTGAATCGATTAAAGGCTACACGCTATCATCGCAGCAAATAAGCCACCGCTGGCGTATTTCCAATCCCGAACTAATCACGTCTTATCTGGAACAAGGCAAAAGCGTGATTATTATTTCAGGACACTTCTTAAACTGGGAATGGGGCACGTGCCTAGGCTATCAAATCAATCACCCATGTATTTCATTTTACAAACCGATACATAATCAGCTGATGAACGATTTTCTTAATCAATGTCGTAGCAGCCCACTAACTGAGCTTTGCCCTGCACAAAAAGCTAGTCGATGTTTCATAAAAAATCGCAGTAAGGCACGGGTATACGGCATGATCGCAGACCAACACCCAGTCGATACCAAAGAAATTCAATGGGTCAACTTTCTTAATCAAGATACAGCCACCATTATGGGTCCCGAGCAATTTGCCAGAGCTTTTGACTATCCAGTGCTTTACATAACCGGTGAACGACCCCAAAGAGGATTCTATGATGCGCACTTAACGCTGCTATCCGACCAACCCAAAAAAACTCAGCCGGGTGAGATAACGACTCAATTCATGAAACATTTAGAATCTGACATTATTAAATCGCCTGAAAACTGGTTATGGTCACATCGACGCTGGAAATTGAAACGAACAGAGGCCGAAACAAACACATAAAATAATGATTTATGTTACCGGCACGGCTTCTGACTTGTCAGGCGGTATTGACCAGAGACGCAATGCACTCGACATTACTTTTGCAAATACTGGTGCCGCTACCAGGCTACCGAAATGCTGACCCTGTGGGTTCCTCACAACAACCGCAACAACGAACTTTGGATCGGACGCGGGCGCTACTCCAACGAACGAAGACATGAATTTTTTCTTATCGTAACCATTTGGCCCAGCGATATACGCTGTACCCGTCTTACCGGCAACGCGATAACCGGGCACTTGTGCTCGTGTACCCGTGCCTTTGGTTACAACTGCCTCAAGCATAGTCATAACTTGCTGTGCGACTTCCTTTGAAATCACTTGTTGACCTGGAGCCACTGACTGATGCTGTATAAAACTCACTGGCTCACTGACACCGTGATTCGCCAAAATCTGATAGGCATGTGCCAACTGTAAGGTTGTTACCGCAATACCGTAGCCATACGCTAAAGTAGCTACATCACTGGGATACCACACTGGATGCGCAATTAATCGTCCTGATACCTCTCCGGGGAAACCGCTTTGGGTTTTTATACCAAAACCAAAGGAACGTAGTAAATTCCAAAAGTCTTGCGGTGATAATGATAATAATATTTTTGCAGCCCCAATGTTGCTCGACTTTTCAATGATTTGCTGTAGGTTGATCACACCATAATTAAGACCGTCGTCTTTAATCTCATAACCACCAACTCGCATCCTTCCAGGGTTGGTATCTACCGTAGTCTCTGCGTCATAATCACCACTCATCAAAGCCAACGCGATGGTAAATGGTTTCATGGTTGAACCTGGCTCAAAGGTATCTGTTAGCGCACGATTTCTAAAATCACCGGTTTTTGAATGGCGACGATTGTTTGGGTTGTAGGCCGGAAGATTAGTATCCACCAAGACTTCACCCGTTTTCACGTCTAAAACAATGATTGAAGCCGAGTCAGCATGGTGTGAAGACACCACCTGCTGAAGTGCTTGATGAGCAATAAACTGCAATCGATGATCTAAAGTCAAATGTAAATCCCTGCCTTGCTGGGGCACTTTCAATATACCAACATGCTCGACAATATTACCTAGGCGATCTTTCACAACTTCACGCTGTCCATCATGACCACTGAGCCATTGGTCATAAGCTAACTCCATCCCCTCCTGACCATGGTCATCGATATTGGTAATACCGACAACATGGGCCATCGCACTGCCCTCAGGGTAATAACGTTTGTATTCTGCCTGTGTGTTGATACCAGCCAAAGAAAGCTGATCAATTTTTTTGGCTTGATCGGGCTGCATTCTGCGTTTTAAGTAGATAAATCCTTTTGAGCGATTACGTTTAATCAGAGCTGCTAATTGATCCGGTGTCTGACCTAACAATTGTGCCAACTGCTTGAGCTGATCCGGATTAGCCACAAACAATCGAGGATTCATTGACACTGACGTCATTGGGGTACTGATTGCTAATGGTGCATCTAAACGATCGAGAATCATACCACGATGCGCTCGCATCGTCTCAATCCTTACCATGCGCGCGTCACCCTGTTTCAATAAAAAATGGCGATCCAATACATTCAAATGCACCAAACGCCAGACGATGGTCGACAGACCGAATAATAGGCAAACCAGTATCACCAACAAGCGCCAAGAAAAAGGTAACTTAAACCGCTGCATTAATTATTACTAACTACGCTAGTCATGACTCAACCATTGTATGATCGTGCAGACAAGCAACCGGATACGACAAGTTATAATCACAAGTGTCGATACTTGAAAACAAGTCAACTTGGGTGGTTTTTGGCAGGTCTTTTGTTTGCAGTAAGACAACATCCTTACTGGTCGGCATCACCATATCCAGCTGACTCTCAGCAATCTGTTGCACCCGCGATTGCCGCGCCCAAGTACTTTCTTCAAGCAGTAATTGGCCTCGTTTGGTCTTCTGTGCTTGCATTTGCGTTGTTTGACTTTGAAAGTCAATCAATAAACGACGATTCAAATCTTTGATATAAATAATACAAAATGCTGACGCGATAACTAACAGCATAAGTAGCGCAACTGCAAGATGCCTTCGATGTACACGGATAGCACTCAGCCATTCCATCGCTAGCCATTGATTCGAACTAACTCTAACTGCAGTATTCATTATTGCTTCTCCATAATCCTTAATCTTGCACTTCTTGCTCGTGCATTATGTTGTACTTCATCCTTGCTGGGTCGAATCAATGAGCCTACGCGCTTAGCATGTCGAACGATGTCTGCATCTTTAATCGGTAGGTCGGACGGATATGTTTCCCCCTGTGATGCTTGTTTGATAAACCGTTTAACGATTCTATCTTCCAATGAATGAAAGCTAATCACACACATCCGTCCACCAACTGCCAAAACCTCAAGACACTGACTCAAACAACTCTCTAACTCTTCCAACTCCTTATTAATAAAAATTCGTATCGCCTGAAAACTCTTCGTCGCTGGGTGTTTAGTCGATCCACGACGAGGACATACTTGTTCTATCAACCGCGACAACTCTGTCGTGGTCTGCAGCGGCTGCTGCTCTCGGTGTGCAACAATAGCCGCTGCAATGCGACGTGCTGATTTTTCCTCACCAAAGCGCCACAACACTTCCGCAATTTCATTGGCTGACGCCTCCTGTAACCATTCTCTTGCACTGACACCCTTGGTCGGGTTCATACGCATGTCCAAAGGCCCCTCTTGCATGAAACTAAAACCCCTTGAAGCTTCATCCAGTTGCGGCGAAGATACCCCTAAATCCAGCAAAATACCCGATACAGACCCGACTTCATCATGCGCTTCTACAATTCGACCGATATCATTAAAACCCGCATGGTGAATAGCAAAGCGACTGTCTGTGAATGGTAGTTGTCTGGCAACCTCCACCGCTTGAGGGTCTTTATCCACTGCTAACAACCGACCTTTTGGACCCAATGCTTGCAGTATCAATGCACTGTGTCCTCCCCGACCAAATGTCAAATCAAGATAAATACCATCAGGCTTTATCGCCAATCCCTCTAACACCTCCTTGACCAGTACTGACTGGTGCTCATCTTTACTCATCATAACGACAACGACATTAATTCAGGTGCTACGCCACCACCGTCCTCGTCATCCGTATCTTCCGCTAACCAGCTATCACGACCCATTTCCCACTGAGACTCTCCCCAAATCTCAAATTTCTTGCCTTGACCTACCAAGACAATAGTCTTATCCAATCCAGCATACTCACGTAACAATGGTGGTAATAAAATTCGACCATGGCGGTCCAACACCAAATCCGTGGCATGTCCGATCAACAGACGCTTGATTCTTCGAGTTGCAGGGTTAAAAGATGGCAGTGATGACAATTCCTCTTCAATGATCAGCCATTGTGTTAGTGGATAAAGTAATAAACATCGGTCCTCGGTATCGATGGTTAATACCACCTTTCCCTCTGAGGCTTCCATCAAGATAGCGCGCTGGTGTGCAGGGACGGTAACCCGCCCCTTCACGTCGACATTGATAGCAGCTATCCCACGAAACATAAATTTTCCCCCACAATCACCCACATTGTACCACTAGACTCTTTTTTTTGTATAGTTTATCTACAGAATCGGCATGAGAAACCAACTCTTATTGTCAATCAATAAAAATAAATAGTTAAAAATCAAAGAGTTAAAACAAACCCTTCTCGAAGACTATTGAATTAGGGTGGGTAATATAATGTATTTTACCAAGAATAGCATGTTGCTGGGCGCGCGATTAGCTGACTTTTGCTTGCGCTTAAGTCGCTACTGGCACTTTTGAATGATGAGGCTTGAGTGGTTTCTTGGCTACCTCGCCGCCGAATAACACGACAAGCATGATGACAAAATAGTCCACCGCAAAACTGGAGACGAGAAATGGCGTGAACAATGCGGCCGTAAAATACGCCACAGTAAAGTATAAGCCAATACTACACCAGGGCGACTCAAGACGATGACTGCGTTGTAGGATCACAGCGATAAATACCAATAATGCCAGCAAGCCCAATAGCCCGTGCTCCACCAAGACATTAACGTAAGTTAAATCAACCACCTTGTGTCTGGAATTGACTAGCCTCTCGTTTCGCGTTTTCGCCGGTAACTGCTCATAAGCAGCTGACGCGCCCCCAGTTCCAACACCAAATAAGGGGTGCTGACGAAATATCTGTAACCCTGAAGACAGCTGTACTGCCCGAATACCCATGGACGTCGCGTGCTTACCGTCTTTACCCTCAACATGTCGCGACACTTCACTGATAGCCTGACTGGTACGCGCTATGAAAACCGGTGATACGGATATCAATGATACTAACAGGATCAGTGAAGACAATAAGATCATTAGCGACTGCCGCCATGGCAACTGAGTTAATGACACCAAAGTCACCAACAATACCCAATTCACATACCCGGTACGCGAGATGGCTGCAAACACAGAAATCGTACTTAGAACGAACAACAATGCCATTAAACGACGATGTTGCGGACAACGGATGGCGTAATACAACCAGACAGCACTGCAAAATGACATGTAGAAATTTTGTGCGATATGCCCCCTAAACACACACGGATTGACCACATGACCAGCAAGCAAACCTTTTAACAGCAGGAATACACTCAACAGCAGCACCAATGCATTACCGTAAAGAAAGGCAAAAAATATCGATTGGCGCTGCGCCGACTGCCTAATAGCAAGTAACAACCAAGGCGCAAGCACGATCCAGAGATATTTTTTCAGCAACCACCATGTCTGCGGATCGCTTAAAGCATGGCTGTAAGTCAATCCCAATACAATCACGGCTAACATCAGCCACAAAGCAAGAATTATCGGATGCTTAATCAAATCATCGCGGAAGCGCCACGCCGCTCCTGACAATAGCGCGAATATCACAGAGGTTACAAAGCATAGGTTGGTCAGTGTCTCTGAGATTGGTAAGAAAAAAGCCATCAGTAGCAAGCTCAAAAAGCTAAGATTGATTGCTCGATGTTGGAGTGTGCTCATGAGTTTCCAGAACTAGACGAATCAACAATTAAAAAGTGGCAGTTAATCACGGAAATTGATGAACTGCAAAGGCACCTTGAATTCCGCATCTTTCAGCCAAGCAATCACGGCCTGAAGATCATCACGTTTCTTGCCAGTAACGCGCACTTGCTCGCCCTGAATCTGCGATTGCACTTTAAACTTGGCCTCTTTAATACCCTTACAGATTTTTTTTGCATCTTCTGAGCTGATCCCCTGCTGCAAGCTAACGGTTTGCGTAGCCGTTTTGTGTTGAATCACAGGCTCTTGCTCTACCAAGTGTTGCACGGCAATGCCACGCTTGAGTAACTTCTGCTGCAAAATCTCCAACATCTGCTTTAACTGAAAATCCACCTCCGCTTGCAAGGTGATGTGTTCTTTTTGATGTTCGAACTTGGCACCGCTACCCTTAAAATCAAAACGGGTACCCACTTCACGGTTTGCTTGATCAACCGCATTCGCTAATTCGTGGGCGTCAAACTCACTAACAATATCAAAAGATGGCATTTTTTAATCCTCTTTACATGCAACAACACAATCTCAGCGCTAGTGTAGCTTGATTTAACTCGACTGCAAGCACCAACCACCCCTGCCCGAGCTATAATGAATAACTTATTGAAAAATATCATAAAAAAATCAAACCTAGCGCCTGATCGACAATGCCATCTCGCTAGCGCCTGAAATGTTTGTGACAGTGTCAGAAATAGTGCAATTTTTAATATTATCTTAATAAATATCTGTTATCATGTTTTCAAGTTGAATCAGCTTTATGAAAGGAGCAAGACATGTCATCTCTCAATAAAAATACACTTTTCAATTCACCCCAAAACCAAGTAAACGCACAAGAAATAATTTACCAAATTAATCAGTTAAGGGCCGCTTTCCCAGAAGGTCATGCTTTAGACTTAGGAAATGAAAATAATATTACTTCAAGCCCACAACTTTAAGCTCATTCTCTAAACGATCTTTGAGTAATACCTCGCAAAGAGCAACTTCGGTTGCTCTTTTTTTTACCCATCATCCTCGCTTGCCTGACAACAATCACTCCCCTATAGTCACAAACTGCAGCAATATCGAATAAAACAGGATGACATGACTACCGCAACACCAATATTTACCAGTCACTTTCCAATGCGCTGGAGTGATATGGATGCCCTTGGCCACGTCAATAACAGTGTATATTTCACTTACATGGAACAAGCACGACTCGCTTGGTTTACACAACTGCAACTCGGCCAGATTAACCGTCTCGCATCACAAGGTCCCATCCTTGCTAATGCCAGCTGCACCTTTCTCAAACCCATCAAATACCCCAGCCAACTGGTGGTCAGTATCTTTAACGATGCACCGGGTCGCAGTAGCGTGCACACGCACTACCACATTGGGATCGAGGGAACGGAAGAAGTCTTTGCTCGCGGTGAGTCGACGATTGTCTGGATGGACTACGAGCTACAGCAAGCAACACCCATACCGCAAGATTTACGCAGGTTACTTGAACAAGCTCAAATGCCGTAAGCCAAAGAGTTGAGTCAGCCGATAAGCCGGGTTCTGTCGTGAACAGTCATCTATCTAGGATTGTTGTCGCCAACAACCTCATGCAGCCTACCCAAACTCTGACGCGGACAACGCCTGCCTTGACGGCTTGAGTTTCTATTTGGCCTTGCTCCGGGTGGGGTTTACCGTGCCATTATTGTTACCAACAATGCGGTGCGCTCTTACCGCACCCTTTCACCCTTACCGACAACATAGCGTTGTGGCGGTTTACTTTCTGTTGCACTGGCCGTCAACATGCATCATGCCGCCCAGGTGTTACCTGGCACCCTGCCCTGTGGAGCCCGGACTTTCCTCTATTATCACTAGGATAACAGCGACTGTTTAGCTGACTCGCGATGCATTATAGAGGCTTTGCTTGGTAATTCAATCTTTAAACTTAGCTGCGAGGAGTCAAAGCAACAGTCTGCGTTGATGCTAACACGGCTTGATTCGCATGATTTTGAACCCCTTGAATTGGCTCATCTGAATTGATATCAACCTCATCAGACGGTTCTGGCGCATCCGGCACCGCGGTGTTTTGTGACACTAAGGCGTTACTAGCTATGACGCCGCATGCAATACGAGCACCGCCACCACCCAGTGGCTCTGGCACATCAGAATAATTATCACCACCAGCATGTACCATCAATGAATGGCCCTGTAACATAGCCACTTTCAAGCGCGGCGCTAACACAGGCAAGCTAACATTGCCATTTGCCTCAGCAGTTAATGCCGGCAAATCACCCAACTCGCCCTCTGGATCATAAGGACCCAAGTGCATACCACTATTCGCTGGATCCCAATGCGGGCCAGCCGCTTGACCGCTATCGGCACAGCTAGGATTAGTGTGCAGATGAAAGCCGTGAATACCAGGTGTCAATCCCTTTAAATGCGGGATTAAAAGCAACCCATATTGTGTATCAACTGCAGTTACCGTTCCGATGCTATCGCCTTGTTGCCCCGAGGGTACTGTCTTATAAAGATTGACGGTTAAGCTTGCTGCTGAAACACTCGACATCAAACACAGTCCTACCATTGCAGTCAAAATACGCATCTATATGTTACTCCTTGGTTTTCATGGCAATCGCTTGCCGATACAAATCATTTTTAGCACCACCGGTGATTTCAGCAGCAAGTCGACTGGCCGTCTTTGCTGAGCAGGCTTGCAGTAAAAGCTGCAACACCCGGGTCTGCTCATACCGGTCGCTATCATGCTCAGTAATCGAATTTTTTTCAATCAATACAACAAATTCACCACGCAACGTATCGCAGTTTTGCTCAAAATGATTCACCACATCTGCAATCGAACCACGAATGATTGACTCGTAACGCTTGGTAAGCTCGCGTGCTACCACGACCTGTCGATCCAGCGATAACTGCTCTTGCAATTGTGCCAACAAAGTTGCCATGCGATGCACTGACTCGTACAACACAATCGTCCTGGACTCTAATAAAATATGTTGCAGCGCTTGTTCCCTACGCGCACCTTTAGCCGGCAGAAAACCAATAAAGACAAATTCATCCGACAACAAACCGCTAACACTTAGTGCTGCAACTGCAGCGCAAGCTCCAGGAATCGGCACAACCGTGATGCCAGCAGCGACCACCTGTGCAATCAACCGCGCACCGGGGTCACTGACCAACGGTGTTCCGGCATCGGTAATAAGCGCAATGTCCTTACCCGCTTGCATATGATCAATGAGTGTCTGAGCTCGCTGTACTTCGTTGTGTTGATGCAATGCAATGAGCTCTGCAGCAATATCATAATGTTGCAATAAAGGTCGGCTGTGACGCGTGTCCTCGCAGGCCACATAATCCATCGAGCGCAAGGTCTCAACCGCGCGAAACGTGATATCTTTTAAATTACCGATGGGTGTTGCAACCACATAAAGCTGACCCGACTGGTCATTTGTTGGCATACCTGCCCCTACAAAATCAAACAAAGCCGAGTATACGAAGGTTACTTCGCAGTGACAATGCCGGGTTTTGGGTTACATCGTTGCACAAATCGGCTACACTGGCGCCATGATTTATCGATTAAACACATTATTATTACTTGTCGCGCTGTTGTTGTGTTCTAGCTGCTCCAGCACCAACACACGTCCTCAACCAATCAGCGCGGAGAGCTATTTACAGATGGCCTCTCAAACCATGGGAACTGAAAGCTATCAACTACAACTGTTGGCAGCCGATCGATACATCACCAGTAACAAAACATCGCTGGCTCAACCCATCTTAAATTCGTTAGCCGAAGTCGCGCTGCCACCCGAATTGTTTTGCACCCACCAATTATTGCAGGCACAAATCTACGTCAATAAAAATCAATCAACCTCAGCACTACGGGTCTTGAACGCACTCAAGAACTCACAAAGCCTCATGACACAACAGCAACGTCAGCAACAACTGGCACTAACTGCAAAAGCGCTGCAAGAACACGGCAACCTTGCAGCCAGTATTGAAACCCGCAGTCAACTTCTCAAGATTGAGCCCAGTGATCAAAGAAAACAAACTCTGACCGCAATTTGGCTATCCATGCAATCTGTACCCGCCTCCACCATCAATGCCCTAGATGACATTAACCTTTCTAGAAACGTTCAAGGTTGGGTCGATCTCAATACCATCATCAACGCGCATCATTCAGCAAACGAGCTAACCACCGAGTTGGCGCTTTGGCAAAGACGCTTTCCCAATCATGCTGCGTCCGCCTTGTTACCACGAACACTCGAGGCGGCCCCTGCCAAACATCCCGAACACATTGCACTGTTATTGCCTCTAAGTGGTCAATACGCCGCTAATGCACAGGCCGTTCGCAATGGCTTTTTCACGGCATATTACTACGACAAACAACACACTAATCAGACACCCAGCATCCGCCTAATTGATACGGCGGCGATGCCTGTCGATGACGCCTACCAACAAGCCGTGCAGTCTGGTGCCGACTTCATTGTTGGGCCTCTCACCAAAAACAACCTCGCCATGCTGATTCAATCCAAACGATTGAGCGTACCAACCTTGGCATTAAACGCATTACCCAATACCAAATCAATTAAAAACTTGTATGAATTTGGCCTTTCCCCGATCGACGAGCTGGATCAATTGTCACAAAAAGCCATTCGTGCGCAACACCACAACGCGCTTATTATTGCGCCAAACAACAGCTGGGGACAAAACATTTCAAAGAACTTGTCACAGCAATGGCAACAGCAAGGTGGCGTCGTCGTTGATACTCTCAACTACTCCTCGCGCAATAGCTTATCACCCGAGCTGAAACACTTACTCAGAATCCAAGACTCTTATTCCCGCGGCTACGCGATTCGAAGCATCTTAGGCACTAAAGATGTGCGTATTGTTTCACGCCGTCGACAAGACTTTGATGCTATTTTTCTGATTGCACAGCCAGACATGGCGCGACAAATCAAACCTTTATTGCGGTTTTATTTTGCTGGCAACGTACCGGTTTATGGCTTGTCTCAACTGTATGATGGAAGCCCCAACCCCAATAAAGATCGTGATCTCAATGACATCGTATTTTGTGATATGCCCTGGGTATTGGAGTCACAACACATGCACCCCACTTACCTCAACACCCTACAAAAACAAAGCCAGCAGGTTTGGCCGCAGTCATATAAAAAATACAGCAAACTTTATGCATTAGGGATCGATGCCTATCGCGTTAGTCAGAGTCTCAATACCATGCAGTTACTGCCTGATTTTGGCTTGCGTGCTGCAACAGGAACACTCTATTTAGACGACAACCAAATCTATCGGCAGTTGATCTGGGCACAGTTTGATCAAGGCAAACCACGCTTAACACACTAAAGCATGGTCTTTGATCATAAACACCGTATAGCGTTAATTCAGCACTTCATGAAAAAATACCTTACTGCTCATCATGTGATTAAGTCATGCCCAGCCCCTCACAGCGTAAAGGCTATCGTGTCGAACAACAGGCAAAACGATTCTTAAAACGTCGTGGCTTGTCCTATCTAAGCCAACACTTCCATTGTCGTTATGGTGAAATCGATTTGATCATGAAAGAATCTGATGTGATTGTTTTTGTCGAAGTGCGTTCAAGAGCACACAACCAATTCGCCAATGCCATCGAAAGTATCAACGTTCAAAAGCAACAAAAAATTATTAAAACCATGCAGATTTATTTACTCACCCACCAACTGCCTCATTTAACCGATCACCGTCTCGATGTTGTCGGCAAAGATGGCAATGATAATTTCTACTGGATTCGTAACGCACTTGAGGTACAATGACCGCGTTTTAATCAACCCACTCAATCAATCCATGACTACCGATACCCAAATTCATTTGATAGACCGCGTCAAAGATCACTTCAACGATAGTATTCAAACCAAGATTACCGCCATGGATACATTATCAAAACCCATCGCAGAAGCGGGACATTTAATGGTGCAAACATTGCTCAATGGCAATAAAATTCTTGCCTGTGGCAATGGCGGTTCAGCTGCTGATGCACAACACTTCGCCGCCGAACTGCTTAACCGATTTGAGATTGAGCGACCCAGCTTACCGGCATTGGCATTATCCACCGACACCTCAACACTAACATCGATTGCAAATGACTACAGTTACGCCGAGGTGTTTTCCAAACAAATCAAAGCACTTGGCCAAGAAGGTGATGCACTGCTAGCCATTTCGACCTCCGGTAATTCTAACAACATGATTGAGGCCATTATGGCCGCTCACCAACGCGGTATGCGCGTCGTTACTCTGAGTGGCTCCACCGGTGGCGCAATGGCAACGGCACTGTCTCCCAATGACATTGAAATTAAAGTACCTGTCGAACGCACCTGTCGTATTCAAGAGTGTCACATTCTAGTGATTCACTGTTTGTGTGATATCATAGATACCGAACTTTTTTGAGATTAAAAAAACAAAAGGACGTGTCATGTTTCGCCTAGCTCGGTTTGCTTTCATCATAATTGTCGGTTTATTACAAACGGCCTGCGTCCCAACTGCAATTGTTGTTGGTGCTGCATCAACCAGTGCTGCCGTGTATGACAAACGCGACATCAAAACCGTTTTAAATGACAGAAAAACCACGCAAACTGCCGTCAACCTCATCGCAATCGATCCTGAACTTAAAGGCAAATCCAATATTAAAGTGGCCACCTTTAATCACGTTTTATTATTAGTTGGACAAGCACAAACACCCGAACTCAAAAAACGCGCATATGACATAGTTTCAAGTGTTAAAGGTATCAGTCGTGTCTATAACGAAATCACTATTGCTGGCGCCACCTCAAAAATACAACACACGAACGATACGTGGCTGACAACAAAAGTCAGGGCAGCATTGCTTGCCAAAGCCGGACTCAAGTCTAATCAATTTAAAGTCGTCACAGAAAATAGTGTGGTTTATTTAATGGGCCTAACCGGTCATGAGAAAGGCGAAGAAATTACCGATGTTGCACGCCATGTTGCAGGCGTTACCAAAGTCGTCACGGTTTTCCAGTACGTCGCTTAGAGGGAATATACATGCCACACGCATCATTCGCTCAAACCATTCATTTAATTGCGGTCCTAGCAATACCACTCTTGTTTGCAATCACCTTACACGAGGCCGCACATGGCTGGATTGCTAGCAAACTGGGTGATAATACTGCACTGATGCTTGGTCGTGTCACTGCAAACCCGATCAAACACATTGACCTTGTCGGCACCATCATCGTACCCATCTTAATTGCCAGCATCAGCCCTTTCATTTTTGGCTGGGCAAAACCAGTACCTGTTAACTGGACCAATCTTAAACGTCCAAAAAGAGACATGGCCTTGGTTGCCATTGCAGGGCCTGCTTCCAATCTTCTCATGGCGATCGGCTGGGCATTAGTCGCAAAAATTTGCTTTTCTTTACTTGGTGGCGCGGTCTCGCTCAATCCCAACACCTCACAAAGCATTATTGGCACCGTCTTTTTGTCAGCCTATTTTGGCATAGTAATTAACTTGGTGCTGATGGTATTAAATCTGATTCCAATCCCACCTCTGGATGGCAGCCGTGTTGTTGCAAGCTTTCTTTCACCTCCGCTGTCGATTTGGTATGAGAAGATCGAGCCTTACGGTTTTTTTATCTTGATTGGTTTATTGTTCTTGGGACAACTGAAACTGATTTTAATACAGCCTGTGATGAGTCTTCTAAATGTCATGACTTATATTTTTGGCTTACCCGCCATGTCTTGATTGCACAATTTGTCTTTATGATTAAGGCATCAACGCCGCATCTAAACCGTAATGAAATTCCGAAGATTGATGCACGAAGCGAGTCGCCATAATGACACCAGGCATCATGGCCTGCCGATCGGTACAATCTTGCTGAAGCGTTAAACGCTCGCCCTCTCGACTAAAAATCACTTGTTGATGCGCAAACAATCCGGGCATTCGGATCGAATGTATTGGCACGCCATCAACACAATGTGCCGCGGGATGATCATTAGACATTGCCGTAGCCATACCTTGCATGCGCTCAGCCGTAGCAATTGCAGTACCCGATGGCGCATCGACCTTCTTAGGGTGGTGCATTTCGATAATCTCGGCATGGGGGAAGTAGCGCGCAGCTTGGGATGCCATTTGCATCATTAAGACAGCACTGATTGAAAAATTAGGCACCACAATGCCTCCCAATTGTTGGGTTTGGCAGTCGCGTTGCAAACTAGCGATATTGTCTTGAGTTAATCCACTTGCACCAATCACAGGCCTTACTCCAGCCGCAATGGCTAACCGCGCGTGCTGAAACACGCAATCCGGTAAGGTGAAATCAATTAACACGTCAGGCTGATCTTGCTTTAATGCCCTCAGCAAGTCATCTTGGCGACCAATCGTTGCCACCAAGGCCAACCCAGGCTCTTTTTCAATGGCAGCCACCGCCATTCGTCCCATTTTTCCTTGATAACCACTGATCGCGACCCGAATCTCACCATCTAACTTAACCTGTTGATTTTTATTCATATTTTAACCCGGCGAAGACAACCATTAACATCCAAATCAAGATACAACAGTTAAACTGCTTTTTCTAGGGTGATTATTTTTTAAACACTATTGACATGAACTGCATCACCCCCTAAATTACACTAATTTTGTGCAATTAACCGTTTTAGGAGTAATTTTATGTCAGTTTTAGTAGGTAGAGCCGCACCCGACTTCACATCAGCAGCCGTCTTAGCCGATGGCCAAATTGTTGATAATTTCAATTATTATAAAGAAACCGCTGGCAAATACAGCGTCATTTTCTTCTATCCTTTAGATTTTACCTTTGTTTGCCCTTCTGAACTGATTGCCATGGACAAAGCACAACAAGAATTCAAAAAACGCAATGTCGAAGTGATTGGTGTCTCTATTGATTCACAATTCACTCACAACGCGTGGCGTAACACACCGATCAACAACGGTGGTATCGGGCCGCTTCAATACACCTTAGTTGCTGATGTAAACCACAGCATCTGCCAAGGCTACGACGTTGAGCATCCAGAAGCTGGTGTTGCTTTCCGCGGTGTATTCATTGTTGATCAATCACACACTGTACGCTCTCAAATCGTAAATGACCTACCTTTAGGTAGAAATATGGCTGAGATCTTGCGCATCGTTGATGCTCTTCAATTCCATGAAAAACACGGTGAAGTATGCCCTGCAAACTGGAAAATGGGCGATGCTGGAATGCAAGCCAACCCTAAAGGTGTTGCAGAGTACTTAACTGAGCATGCTGACGCACTATAAATCAGATTGAAGATTTAGCATGAAAGGTCTCCTAGTGAGGCCTTTTTTGTGTCCCACGCTAGGCATCAACCAGCTTAAGCGCCGCATCGTACTGATTGATAATATGACAAAATAACTCAGCTGTTTTTACCGTATCGTAGACCGCTGAATGCGCTTCATTTTCATCGAAAGCAATATTGGCCACGCGTATAGCTTTAGCGAGCACCGTTTTCTGACACGCCAAACCAGACAGTGTTGCAGTATCAAAACAAGTAAAACTATGAAATGGGGTTTTCTTCAAACCCACTCTCTTAACCGCGGCCATTAAGAAGCCTAAATCAAAATGCGCATTGTGGCCTACCAACACAGCACGACGACAGCCAGTTTTATGCAACGCTTTTTCAACAAAGGTAAATAATTCGGTTAGTACCTGTTCTTCAGGTAATGCGAAACGAAACGGGTGATCAGGATCGATATGATTAATCTCTAATGCTTTAGGATCTATCACAGCGCCTTCAAATGGAATGACATGAGTTGAAAAAGAATCTTGTGGCGTCAAAAGACCATCCGACTGGTAATCAACCCAAACAGCAGCAATTTCCAACAGCGCATGCCGGGTGTCATCAACACCACCAGTCTCAACATCAATAACTACGGGCAAGTAGCCATCGAATCGCTTTTTTATTGTTGTGCTCACACTTTCTCCTCAATCGTTATATGATCGCTAATACTGGTTGCCACTACAGGCCTTACTTGCCACGCTATATTTTGCCCAGCTAACAAAGGCACGACAGTTTCTTCACCAAAACTCAACTCTTCTGGCACCGCCCATGCTTGTTTAGTTAAACATACCTTGTGCGTGTTTAATGGTAATTTATAAAAATTAGCACCAAAAATACTAGCGAATCCTTCCAATCTATCCAATGCATGGTGTTGTTCAAACACGGTGGCATAAAACTCTAATGCAGCGTGTGCGGAATAAATACCAGCACATCCACAAGCAGATTGCTTGGCCGATTTAACATGAGGCGCACTGTCAGTACCTAGAAAAAAACTCGGATCATTGGAGATTGCCGCTTCGATTAAAGCATCTTGATCCTGCGAGCGCTTCAAAATCGGTAAGCAGTAATAATGTGGTTTCAATCCACCGACTAAAAGATCATTACGATTCAATAACAGATGCTGTGGCGTAATCGTTGCTGCGACATTTTTTGACGCTTCCCGAACAAATTGTACCGCAGCCGAGGTGGTGATGTGCTCAAGAACAATGCGCAATTGAGGAAAACGCTGAGTAATCGGCTGTAAGTATTGATCTATGAATCGTGCCTCGCGATCAAAAATATCACAGCTGTGGTCGACCACCTCACCATGAACCAACAACGGTAAGTCAACCGCCTCCATCGCAGCCAACTGCGGGTAGATGTTGTTTGGATTCGAGACTCCTGCATCTGACAAGGTCGTTGCACCTGCTGGGTAAAGTTTAATGGCTAGCACCTGCTCAGAAGCTTTAGCTTGTTGAATCATCGCTTCTGTCAGAGTTTCCGTCATATAAAGTGTCATGCACGGTTGCCAACGTGAATCGGAGGGAATGTGCTGTAAAATACGCTGGTAATAAGCTTCCGCTAGTTGAACCGAAACTACTGGTGACTCCAAGTTAGGCATCACCATGCTACGGCTGAAATAACGCGATTGATCAGATACAGTTCTGGCTAGCATCGCGCCGTCACGCAAGTGGCAATGCCAATCATCCGGCGCTCGTAAGACTAATGGACTGGTCATTTGCTTCTCAGTAAAGGTCAAAAATATCTTGATAAAACAGTCTACCTAAAACACCCGTAATTATCAGCCATGTCATCCAGGCGCGAGACATTGGACACGATATATTGCATTCGTGCAAAGGTTACGGTAGCTTTTCGCATTCATTTTTTTATTCACAACACCCCCCTTGTGTTCAAAGGAGAAACAATATGACTCACATTAAACGAGTATGTGCCTTCATAGCTACGATGGCGACAGCATCACTGAGTTTCGCTGACGACCCCAGCACGCAATTCGACGAATTGTTTTACAAGCATATTCCTACGGTAATTACTGCACCACTGCTAGGGCCGGAATCTAGCCAAGACGGTTCTGATCTTCTGTATGGGCTATCACCGACCAACCACGACTTATCGCTGCTGAAGATGCATCAATTATTTAACGACTATACCGAAGAAAAAAACATCTCCAGTGATAGACCAACAATTATTCTTGGCGGTGCTTTTGAAGGCAACTTCATCATGGACGATGAGTCCACAGACTCGACTGACTTCAGTAGCTCCATCGGTACTGCAGAGCTTGAAACAGCAACTTTTATTAATCCATGGGTGAGTGGTTTCATTTCGTTGGATTACCAAAATATTCCCGTCATCACAGGTAGCCGGAATCCACAAAATACGATTTACCTCAACATGGGTTATGCAACGATTGGTAACCTTGATCAATCACCTATCTACTTCTCAACCGGTAAAATGTACATGCCATTCGGTCGATATAATTCTGCCATGTGGACGACCCCTGTTACTAAATCCCTAGCTCAGATTCTAGATACCTCCACACTGATTGGTTATTCAAAAAATGGTATTTATGCCGAAGCATTTGCCTATAACACCTATCAATCGACACGCAACTCATTATCTCAAGAAGGTGGTGCGAATCTTGGCTTTAAACGATCAGAAGGAAAAATTCCTTTTGAATTTGGCGTGAGCTATGTTTCGAATATTGCTGACTCACAAGGCATGAGGGATACCGGTTATGGTAGTGGCGATAACTCATCGTCAGAGTTTGAGGGCTTTGAAGTGAATGGCGTTGAATTGGCACACGATGTACCGGGTGCCGATATTTATGGCTCGATTGGTGTTGGAAAATTCACGCTAATCGGCGAATACGTCTCTGCAACTGAAGCGTTCGACGCTAATGACCTTTCATTTAACAACGAGGGAGCAAAACCTAGCGCATTGCAAGCTGAAATAGATTACGCCATGAATATTCATGGTAAACCTTCATTAATTGGATTCCTTTACGGTGAAACCTGGGAGTCATTGGCGCTCAACCTGCCTAAGAGGAGTTATAACGTAGTCGCAAGCACTTCCATTTGGCGAGATACTATTCAAGCCCTGCAATATAGCTACTACACCAACTATACCAGTGACGATTCAGCAACGGGTGATAATAAAGAGGGTCCTACTGGTGGTGGCCACTCTAATGTTATTACGGCTGTTATGGGATTTTATTTTTAATACTATTTCCTGCATTAAAAAACCGCACTTGTTGCGGTTTTTTTTCATCCTAAAGACATAGATGTTGATAACCAATTAGTATTAGACCAATAGTGATGCTTGTTTTTCTTTGTCGCTTGACCCTACAATTAGACAATTTCATTGACGGCTCGTTAAAAACAGCACATGGCAAACTTCATTAAACCGGATACTATCGAGGCACTACTTGCTCAATCACAACATAAGAGCGACTTGATTCCGGTTTTTACGCAATCCTCACAAGAGGCTTGCCAAAAAACGATATCCCGCTTTATTGGCGAGCACTTATCTGATCAAGATGTCATTTTATGTCGTTCTAACCTTGATCTTGAAAAAGCATTATCCAAGCGACTGAAAAAAAACCAGCTTGATCACCCCAATATGAGCTTAGAGAAAATGCTGCAAGCATTTTTAAATCAAGCAGAAAACTGCTCAACCCACACTATTTTATTGATAGAAAATGCAGAAGCCCTGCCAATAACAGTACTGCACGCTTTAATTCATCTTCATGCTCAACAAGCCTATCTTAAACATCGATTCATCGACATCATACTCAGTGGCACCGCTGCATTAATAAAAAAAATACAGCCGATTGATGAAAAAAACCAAAACCACTATCCTTTTGCTGAAAAACTTGACGGTATTAAGCAGCATCAAAATTCGATAATGAAAAAATTTGATGACGGATCAATCACCGTTATTAAACAACATAAAGTAAAAATGATTTCCTGGTTTTTATTGGCAATTTTAGTTTATGTCATTTGGCAGACACAACACTTACCCAAACCTCAACACCATGCTCAACCGTTACTACCAAGCATTCAGTCAACAAGCGACTACTTAAACCCGCAACCCACTAAATCACCAGAAAAATCAGTCACAGCTGTTACTAAAGAACCACCGACACTAAAAACAGTCGATGTACAAAAAACTCAACCTATAACCGATACTAAGACAGCCACAGCCTTAAAGTCAGACCCCCTAAAAACTCACTTCGCACTGCAGTGGAGTAATAGCCATAATCTCATTGCCACTCAAGCTCTACAAAAACAACTCAATCTAGCAAACAGCAAAATCATTCAAGTAATGCAAGATAAAACCATGCACTTTATCTTAGTAAGCGGCAACTACAGCTCAATTCAACAGGCAAAAGATGCGCTCGCGGCGTTACCCACAGACTATCATCATCAACAACCTTGGATTCGCCCTATTGCCAACACTGAATAATGCAACCTTAAGATACTCTTGTCGCAATAAACCTATCTTGTTATTCTGACTGCAGTTTTTATTTTTCAGTGGAGCTTCTGCATGTCCTCGTCAATCGCTAGCAAACATTTTAAAGCTCGAATATTTGTGTTTGGTGCGATGCTAGTCATGGGGTTTATTGGTCTTGTGATTATGGACTTACACCACAAATCTTTTTGGCTATATGCACAAATCACATCCGTAGTCTTTGCACTATTATCGATCTGGCTTTATTGGTATATCGATAGAACCAGTGAAACAGAGATGATCGCAACCATTTGGCATCAAATCCTTCACTGGGTTGGTTTACTAATTCTAATTTATCTAACGACTTTCTTTGTCAGCACAGGGATTATGGGTACCACACAAGCTGGCTTAATGAGTATTACCTTATTGGCTTTGAGTGTTTTTCTTGCTGGTGTTTATACCGACCCAATGTTTTTACTCATCGGGATTACTCTAGGTATCTTTGCTGTTGGAGCTGCCATGGTTCAAGCGTACCTGTCCGTGATTATGGTACCGGTTATCATTGTTGTTGCGATTGCTATTTATATCATCCTTCATATTCAACACAGACGAGCGAGCTAAGGTGATCAAAGCTCATTTAAACCGCCTATTATTAATTACTATTATACTGCTGTCTTCTCTAACCTTTGCAGCATCCTCATCAGAAAACGTAAGCTTACTTAAGCTTGTTGATCAGGCTTATCCAGCTGCTAACCCCAAAGCCCATACAGGCATTATTATTCAATCGGCTAAAACTGGAAAAATTTTATTTCAAAGAAACTCAGAGCAACTTTTTATTCCAGCTAGTATACAAAAGTTATTCGTAGCGACAGCATCATTGCTCTATCTTCATCCTGACTTCACTTATAGCACAACCATTACCTCTTTAGTAAAGCCTAGCCATCATGTACTCAATGGTGATATTTACATTCATTTTAGTGGTGACCCTTATTTCTCCTCCAAAGATCTAAACGAACTGTTTCATACTTTAAAGAAACAAGGAGTTGACGCTATCACTGGGCATATCTATTTGGATACCTCAGCCTTTGACGATGTTTACTACCCGCCCGGCTGGCTGTGGGACGATCTCAGTTATAGCTTTGCTGCACCGTTAAGTGCGGCTAATATTAATCAAAATAAATTCCTTCTGCATTTAACAACCGACAAACCGTCGCAAACAAAACCGATTTTATCAATTAATCTTCCAACTTCACTGGTCAAATTGTCCAACAATGCTCGCATCACTCAAGGTTATTATAAAAACTGTCCGCTCACTATTCACAGTGACACTAATAACAATTACATTATTGCCGGATGTATCACTAAAAATCACAAAGTACAAAGGCGCTCTCTCGCCATTAGAGATCCAAAACCCTATGTTAAACTCGAGGTTAAGCAGGCCGCTGTTGCTCAGGGTATCAAGTACAACGCTATTGAATTCAAAGCCGCAACCGGCAACCAACAACATTTACTTGCCAATCATGATTCGGCAACACTATCCGACATTGTCAAACACATGCTAACACAATCGGATAACTTAGCGGCCGATGCGCTACTTAAAACCATTGGCCATGTCTATTATGAAAAACCTGGCACTTGGCAAAATGGCATTCATGCTATGCAACATATTTTTAAAGGATCCGCTAACATTGACCTTTCATCATCTATTATCACTGACGGTGCCGGTTTATCCCGTTACAATCTCATGTCCCCACAACAGTTCTCTCAATTACTTTATTTTATTCAACAACAAAATCAGCTGAGTAGTGACCTTAAAGCAGCACTACCAAAACCTGGAGAAGCCGGCACATTGGCCTATCGCATGAAGTCTTACCGTCAGTCAAAAAGAATTGCTGCAAAAACCGGCTCTATGTCTGGCGTAAGCAGTTTGGCTGGTTTTATCAACACACCCAATAATGGGAAACTAATTTTTGTCATCGTCTCAAATGGCTTCGTTGGACCAGCAAAGCGTTTTCATCATTACGAAGATCGCTTATGCCAGTTACTAATCACTTCCAGCTTCTCAGCCCGCACTGATATCAAATCGACATAAGTCATGGTAAAAAACAATTAAGAAGCTAGTTAATCTAAAATGACGACAGGCCTGTTTTCTCTGCTTTAACTCTTTCAAATTATTTTTTTATTTTAATCTGTAGACAGTCCTTCGCTTTAAACTTGATTTCTACTGCTGAGGGTGGCCTTCTATTTACTGTGCGATTGGCGATCGTACCGTTTGCATTTGGCATGAATAATCATCAGATCGGCAGAAGTATTAGTGGCTCACATTGTTTATCTAGCGATATAAATTATTAACAAAACTATGCTGTTTCATAGCTTATGGTTATGATGGTGCTACCAACGTTGCAGACGTTAATGTACTTACAACATTCTCCAACAGCTTTGAGCTTCTCAGCAGTGAAGCAAATACATCACATGGTTCAATTCGTAATAAATTTAGACACTATTTTTCGAAGACTAAAACAGCAATCGTGATCGATTATAGCTGGATGGTTATGCATCGAATAAATGATTCTTTCACCGCTTATCATTACCTAGCTATTACATAAAGATATATACAGCCACTTGAATGGTTTTAGCAGTAATAACTTTTCAATTTCAGTATCAACAGGTATGCCAAAAGATACTGTGTTTAATCAAATCACCTGCATTACCGGTACCAATGTCCAAAAGAATCTCTCGAGTTATTACCCCTTTATTGGATTTTATTTTTAGCTTACACCAAAATTAGCAATTGCTATTATTCAATACTATCGCGGGATCACCAACGCTGGAATGACCACATCTCTTTTTAATAGCCAAGCTAAAATTTCAATAGGAACTGAATACCTTGGCACAACATGAAGATCAATAAGGGCGCGCGTTAATGCTAGGCATGACCCTTTAGCGATACCCAAGTTTCCACTTAAACTCCTGTAAAATGACGCTTGGCTAAATTAACGTAGTTGTTTGCCGTATAACCGAGGTATTGTTTTTCCTGCTCGGTTAATGCTCTCACTCTCTTAACCGGTTGACCAAAATACAAGTAACCACTTTGTAGGTGCTTGTTTGGCGGAATGAGTGAACCCGCTCCGATCATGACATCACTCTCAACTATAGCACCATCCAAAATAACTGCACTGACTCCAACTAAGACACGACTCCCTATCTGACAGCCATGAATTACCGCTTGATGGCCCACCGTTACCTCATCACCAATGTGAGTCGAATAACCCTCTCCAGTAAACGGTCCAGCATGTGTTGCGTGAATGATCGTACCGTCTTGTATACTGCTGCGATTGCCAATCATAATCTGATTGACGTCACCGCGTATAACAACTCCTGGCCAAATTGAGCTTTCTCGTCCGATACGAACATGCCCAATAACCGTTGCATCCTGGTCGACATAAGTGGTCTGATCAATCTCGGGGTGACCAGCCTCAAACGATCGAATAGTCATTCATAGTTCCTCATTGTCCACGAATATTTCTACTCATGATAATAAATTAAAATACCTATTCAACATCTGACATTATTGGCATGCTTGCAACCCCTAACTTTATTTGATCCAATGTCATCATAAAATATCAGTCACACAAGGTGAGCATCATGACATCTAAACTGCCAGATTTTTCAACTATCGAACCACAAATGATTGAGGAGAAATTAAAACAGCTTTTATCAAAACAAAAAGATAAAATCTCAACTCTGATAGAGACGACTCAATTACCGACCTGGCAAAACCTTATGGCACCCCTGGAACAATTGGATGCCGAATTACAAGCTTTCTGGAATCCAATCTCACATCTCAATCACGTTAAAGATTCTCCTGAGCTTCGTGAGAATTATGCTTTGTGCTTATCACATCTCTCAGATTTCTCAACTTGGTTAGGCCATCATCAAGGCTTATTTCAACGACTCACTGAGTTAAAATCATCAAGTAGTTTTGCTACCTTATCGCCCTCGCAACAAACCGTTATCGATAACGAATTACGAGATTTTAAATTAGCTGGGATCGCACTCTCATCTACCGATAAAGCACGCTATGCTGAAATCAGCTCGCGCTTATCTACTTTGACCACGCAATTTGAATCAAACTTAATTGATGTCACCGATAACTGGAAATATCTAGTTGATCAACCAGACATACTAGAAGGATTGCCTGAACGATTCATTACACTTTGTCAGGAAAAAGCAGAGCGTGAAGATCAAAAAGGTTGGCTCATTACTTTAGATGCACCATCTTATTTAACCGTGATGCAGCATGCTAAAAATGCAGATCTTCGTCAAACACTCTATCAGGCTTATTGCACGAGAGCATCCGATCAAGGACCACATGATAAACAAAAAGATAATACGACTATCATGCATGAGATCATGTCATTACGTTGTGAATTGGCTGAGCTCTTAGGCTTTAATAATCCTGCGGAATACTCCTTAGCGACCAAAATGCTTAATCAAACGGATGAAGTCTTACAATTTATTGAGCAATTGATTTCAGCCTCATACCCGCAAGCAAAAAGAGAGTTCGAAAACTTAAAAAGCTATGCATTAAATACTCTTGGACTCGATACGTTTAATGCATGGGATGTAACATACGTTAGCGAGCAGTATCGTCAGCAATTCTATGATTTATCTGATGAAGCCATTAGACCGTACTTTCCTGCTGATCGAGTTGTTCAAGGACTGTTTGATATTGTTGAAAAGTTATTTCAAATTAAAATTACAGAGATTAAAGATTTTGATAGCTGGCACAATGACGTTCGCTGCTTCAAAGTTTGTGATGAAAATAATGATTTGATCAGTCATTTTTATCTTGATCTTTATGCGCGTAATAACAAGCGCGGTGGTGCATGGATGGACGAATTCTCTAGTCGTTATCGACCAGAGAATGGTGATATTATTTATCCGGTTACATTTATCACCTGCAACTTCATGCCTCCCGTTGGTGATACACCCGCACTGCTGTCTCACGATGATGTGATCACCTTATTTCATGAGTTTGGCCATGCCTCTCAACACATGCTGACACAAGTAGATGATCTTGGTGTCAGTGGCTTGAGTGGTATTCCCTGGGATGCTGTTGAAGTTGCCAGTCAATTTCTAGAAAATTACGCCTGGCAAAAAGAGTGCTTACAAGCGTTTGCTCAACACTACGAGACAGGTGAAACTCTGCCGGATGCACTGTTTGAAAAAATGCAAAAAGCAAGGTGTTTTCTATCAGCCATGGCAATGCTGCGGCAGCTAGAGTTTTCACTG
Organism: uncultured Coxiella sp.; assembly: GCA_902623005.1. Lineage (GTDB taxonomy): Bacteria > Pseudomonadota > Gammaproteobacteria > Coxiellales > Coxiellaceae > UBA9148. The sequence continues at coordinate 95,666 of CACNSC010000003.1, read as the reverse complement.
TTTGATTTTCGATTACACATGGAATTTGACAGCAATAAGCAGCAAGCGATTCAAGAGTGCCTAGATCATGTCCGCTCCAATACGATGCTCTACCCGCTACCAAACTACAATCGCTTTCAACACGGTTTTAGTCACATTTTTGCTGGTGGTTATGCCGCTGGGTATTATAGCTATAAATGGGCAGAAGTTATGGCAGCAGATATTTTTTCACTGTTTGAAAAAAATGGGTACTTCGATCCAGACACGGCCAAACGCTATCGAGACACCTTTCTCGCTTTAGGTGGATCGGTTGCTCCCGAAAAAGTGTTTCAAAGAATGTGCGATCGCGCACCAGATATTAAGGCATTGCTCGCTCAATCAGGCATCACTTTTGACACCGTATAAAAAAAGCAAGGCGACTGGCCTTGCTTTTGATAATTTCGAGATTAAAAGTTGAGATGGTTATGATGATGCGTCTGATTTCTCTGCGCAAATTCGCTCAAAAACTTCCTCGCGGTGAACCGAAACGTCTCGAGGAGCATCAATACCAATACGAACCTGATTGCCCTTGACCTCTAATACGCTTAGTTTTATCTCACCGTCATTGATGATTAATCTTTCACCAATCGACCTTGTTAAGACCAACATGAGCCTCTCCTTCATTATACTCACCTAGGGCCAACCTAGGTTGCTTCGTCGTGTTACGTTTATATTGTAATTGAAAATCATTGACAACTAAATCCTGACTCTCAAGATAAGTTGGTTATGAAACGATCTAAATTGACTTAAAATAGAACAAAAATAACGTAACGTGAGCACGCATTATACTGCTAAACACTAGAATATCAAGCTCGCCGCATCCCTAGAAATCTTAGCAAAACCTTATATTATTCGATGTTTTTCGGACTTTTTGACTATTATCTGATATAACAGGCTCTGATTTTTCCGATGAGACAAAGCCATGGATTCACCTATTACCCAAGTCACTCAATTTATTGCATTAATGGAGAAACTTAAGAACGAACTCAGGCACAGCTGGACATCAACCGGTCGACAAGAGAGTGTTGCTGAACACTCATGGCGACTTGCTTTATTGGTAATGACCATACACCCCCATCTTGAACATCCAGTAGACCTTAACCGTTGCTTGAAAATGGCGATCATTCATGACTGCGTTGAAGCACTTGCTGGAGACATTCCCGTGTTTGATCTCGTTTCACAATCTGACCATGCCAGCAAACAAGCGCGCGAAGAAGCTGCAATTGCAGAAATCGCAACGCTATTAGGGCCTGATACCGGCAGTGAGATTAGCGCCTTATGGTATGAATTTGAACATCGACAAACCGGTGAAGCCAAGCTGGTCTACGCTCTGGATAAACTGGAATGTAAAATTCAACACAACGAAGCTAACCTCTCAACTTGGAATGAGCACGAGCGTAATTTTTCCATTGATTGGCAAGATGAATTGTATGATTTTGATGCAACCGTGATGGCACTTAAAAACCAAATCATGGCCGATACCAAACAAAAATTACAAGCAGAAATGGCTAACGAGACTGAGGCTTAAACTGCTGAATTTCTTGCCCTGCCATTAAAACAATATCAGCGCCGCGGAGCGCGAACAAGCCATTAGCAACCACACCCGGAATATCATTCAATCGTCGCTCCATCGCCATAGGCTCGGATAAATCTAACTGATAGACATCCAAAATATCATGACCATTGTCAGTCAGCACACCTTCACGATACTCAGGAAAACCACCCATTTTGACCAACTGGCGTGCAACATAACTGCGCGCCATCGATATAACCTCAATAGCTACTGGCACCTTACCAAGGTAACTGGATTGCTTACTGGAATCGACAATACAAACAAACTGCTCGCTGGCAGCAGCAATGATTTTTTCTTGAGTCAGTGCACCGCCGCCGCCTTTAATCAAAGACAAATACGGGTTGAACTCATCAGCACCATCAATATAAACATCAACTGACGACACATGATTAAGCGACACCGCATTAATTCCATGCGCTGCTAACGCCTCGCGCGTTGCCTCTGAGCTTGCAACAACGTGCTTAACCTGGTGTTTTATCTTACTGAATGCCTCGATAAAATAATTGACCGTAGAACCTGTTCCAACACCAAGCACACCATCAACAGGAACATGTGCTAGTGCAGCTTCGGCCACTTGTTGTTTCTCACGTTTTAATCGATTGTTTTTCAGCATGTCAGCCTCGTTTAGTGCGCTTCGTCCCAGTTATTACCAATACCAATATCAACTAGCAAGGGCACCGATAATGGTAACGCTTGCTCCATCGCCTCTCGAATCAATTGCGTCGCTGCGGTAGTGTCAGTATTAGCAACCTCAAACACCAATTCATCATGCACCTGCATGACCAAGGTAAGATCCAATTGCGAGGTTGGAATACTACTATACAAACGTATCATTGCGAGTTTAATCAAATCGGCCGCCGTGCCTTGCAGGGGCGCATTAATAGCGGCACGCTCAGCGGCTTTTCTACGCATTACATTAGAGGATTGAATATCAGGAATCATTAATCGGCGACCACACAATGTTGTCACAAAACCCTGCTCGGCTGCTTGCTGCCTCGCAGATTCCATATAAGCATGCACCGCCGGGTAACGATCAAAGTAGGCATCGATATACAGCTGTGCAGCTTTACGATCAACGTGTAATTGCTTGGACAAACCAAACGCTGACATACCATACAACAACCCAAAATTAATTGCTTTGGCTTGGCGACGCTGATCGGATGTCACAGCCTCTACTGACACACCAAATACCTCGGCAGCAGTGGCACGATGAATATCAAGCCCTTGTGCGAAAGCTGCTTTCATCCCCTTATCATCAGCACAGTGCGCCATAATCCTAAGCTCTACTTGGGAATAATCCGCGGCTAATATGGATTTATTCTTCGGTGCAATAAAGGCCTGCCTGATCTTTCTTCCAGCTTCCGTACGAATTGGAATATTTTGTAAATTAGGATTATTGGATGAGAGTCGACCGGTTGATGTCACCGCCTGATTGTAATGCGTGTGCACTCGACCCGTCGTCGCATTGACTTGCTCCGGCAATTTATCGGTGTAGGTTGATTTTAATTTTGCCATACTGCGATATTGTACAATCACGTTTGGTAGCGGGTAATCTTCTGCCAGTTCTTGCAATACTGACTCCGCCGTTGAGGGCTGACCCTTAGGTGTTTTCTTGATCACAGGAAGCTGTAATTTCTCAAACAAAATATCTTGCAATTGTTTTGGTGAAGCTAAATTAAATCGTTCACCTGCAATTTCATAGGCCTGTTGTTCTAATTGAGCAATGTCTTCACTCAGGTCATGGCTTTGTTGATGCAACTGCTCACAATCTAATAAAACACCATGATACTCCATGGCCGTTAACACCGATAAAGTTGGTTGCTCAATCGTGTCATAGACTTGTTGCAAAGTCGGTTGATCCTGTAAGGAACTTCTAAACAATTGAAACAACTGCAGAGTCACATCAGCATCCTCTGCAGCATAAGGTGCCGCCACATCCAGTGAAACCTGATTAAAGGTTTTTTGTTTCGCCCCCTTACCAGCAATGTCTTCAAATGTTGTTGTTTTATGATTCAAAAAAGTTTCAGCCAACGTGTCCATGTCATGACGAACCATGACATTATTCAAGACATAAGACTGCAGCAATGTATCATCACAACGCGCTTTAATGGTTAAACCCGCTCGACAAAGCACCTTCCAATCGTATTTGATATTGTGCCCAACCACGTGTCTAGCTGCATTCGACAGAATAGGTTTTAACTGGTCCAGCACCCAAACACTGTCCAACTGCGATGGCGCGTTGGCGTAGTCATGATTCAAGGGTATGTAGGCAGCATCGCCCGGTGCGACTGCTAGAGAAATACCGACCAACTGCGCACTCATGTCATCCAAACTGGTTGTCTCTACATCCAGAGCAAATACGGCTGCTGCTTTAATCTTATCCATCCAACGCAAAAAAAGATCTTGATCAAGCACCACATCATAGTTAGTAGATACTGCTGATTGCATTGCAGAACTAGGGTTGTCCGTAGCGGATAACTCATCCAACCAAGTTGAAAACTCCAGTTGTTGATACCACTGACGCAGGACCTCGCGATTGGGTGCTGTCATGACCCAATCTTCCATATTCGATGGTAGTGGCACCATACGCTGAATAGTGACTAATTCTTGCGATAACAATAATTGCTCAACATTGGCTCGCAGATTCTCACCCACCTTACCGCCAACAGCATCTGCATTCTCTAACAAGTTAGCCACGCTACCATAAGTTTGCAGCCATTTAGCTGCGGTCTTTGGCCCAACCTTGGGTACACCAGGTACGTTATCCGAGGTATCGCCAACCAAAGCTAAGTAATCAATAATTTGATCGGGTCTGACACCAAACTTGGCCACTACCCCATCGCTGTCTGAGACCAGGTTAGTCATGGTATTCACCAAAGTAATCTGCTCATTCACCAGCTGTGCCATATCCTTGTCACCGGTGGAAATTAATACCTGATGACCTTGATGAGAAAATTGCGTCGCCATAGTACCAATTACATCATCGGCTTCGACACCGGGAACTTTAATCAGTGGAAAACCCATAGCTTCGATGATCGTGTGCAATGGCTGAATCTGTTGCGCTAACTCATCAGGCATCTCAGCACGATTGGCCTTGTACTCAGCATACAGCTCATGACGAAAGGTTTTACCCTTGGTATCGAAAACTACGACGATCTCAGAATGAGGGTAATCTTTAACCAACTTTCGCAGCATGTTAACCACGCCATAAATCGCACCAGAAGGAAACCCCTGTTTTGTGGTCAAAGCGGGCATTGCGTAAAAAGCCCGAAATAAATAGGAAGAACCATCGACTAAAATAATAGGTGAAGCATTATCCATGACAGCATATCCAGACGTGAATTCGCCGGCTAGTATAACGCGATTTTCTTTGCCAGGACCATCAATCTTTTTTTAATGACCTCATCTTGTTTTATGTTTAAACTAGCCAGCTTTATCACGATCCCCACCACAGCACTATCATGAAACCAAAACGATCATTATCTACGAACGGACTGCTATTTTCGTCGGTGAGTGCTATTTTAGGCTCGGGCTGGATGTTCTCCGCATATTACACCTCTCAACTTGCTGGCCCAGCCGCGCTCATCTCGTGGATTCTAGGTGGCATAATGTTGATCATCGTCGCTTTCACCTTTGCAGAGATCAGCGCCATGCTACCAGTTACAGGATCCAGTGTTCGTGTACCGCAATATACTCATGGCACCTTGGTAGCATTTATTTTCTCTTGGTTTATCTGGCTATCTTACACCGCCCTGGTGCCAACTGAAGTGCAAGGCGTGATTCAATACCTGACTTTATTTTTTCCCAACCTGGCGCTGCCTGAGACCGGCCAATTGACACGGTCAGGCTTTGCCACTGCTACCGTATTAATGCTAGCCATCAGCAGTATCAATATTTACTCACTGAGGTGGCTAATCCGCGCCAACAATGCACTCACCGTCATGAAAATTATTCTGCCATTTATCATTGTGATTAGTATTTTTATTGTTTCAACCGTACACCACCATCCGATCTACCCACACAGTACGTTTTCGCCCGACGGCTTTCATGGCGTTTTCGCTGCGATTGCTTCTGGTGGTATCATCTTTGCATTCAATGGCTTCAAACAAGCCTGTGAAATGGCCGGTGAAGCCAAAAAACCACACCGCTCTTTGCCACTAGCCATCATTGGTTCGATTGTGATTTGCTTGACGATCTACCTATTACTCCAACTGGCATTCATTACCTCTCTCAAACCATCAAACATTATCGATGGCTGGTCCCACATGCATTTAAAGCACAGTAACAGCCCTTTCACGACCATACTGATACAAGATCACCTCGAAATATTACTTCCGCTACTTTATCTCGGCGCTATTATCGGACCGCTGGCTGCCGGTCTTATGTACATGGCAAGCTCCAGCCGCTCGCTCTATGCCACCAGCGCAAATGGTTGTTTACCCGACGTGCTACATCGGCTCAACCAGCAAGGTAATCCGGCCCGGGCAATTTGCGTTAACTTCTGCATCGGCATGTTAATGTTTACGCCACTTCCGGGTTGGAAAGCTATGGTCTCTTTTCTTACCTCATTAATGGCAATCAGCTACGCGATTGGCCCCGTAAGCTTAATGGCTTTACGTCATCAAATCCCCGAATACCCTCGAGCTCTCAAATTACCACTCGCAAAATGGTGGTCTTACTGCGCCTTCTTTTTATGCAATTGTTTGGCCTATTGGAGCGGCTGGGACATCATTTCGAAATTATTTATCGCTGTTATTATTGGCGTATTGGTTTTATTGGGTTATCGCGCAATCAGTGACAAGGCGCGTACTATTCCGCTGCATACGCAATCCGCGCACTGGCTATGGCCCTATTTCATTGGCCTGACTCTAATTTCCTATCTAGGTTCGTTCGGCCATGGCATTGGATTATTACCGTTTGGTTGGGATGCCGTTGTTATATTTATTTTTAGTATTCTGATCATGCACTTAGCCATACGCCTACGATTAGCATCGCAAGAAACGCAATGTTATATTGATGAGCTCGGGCTGCAAATCAGCTGATAAGAACAGGGGTATCGATTCATGGAAGAACAAAACAACACGATAACGATGTCAGAGATCATGACTCCTGACCAGGCGAATTTCGCAGGCAATATTCATGGCGGGCATTTACTCAGTTTCTTAGATAAAGTGGCCTACGCTTGTGCTGCCCGTTATAGCGGACACTACGTAGTTACTCTCTCGGTAGACCAAGTGGTTTTTAAAAAACCCATCCACGTTGGCAACTTAATCACATGCCTGGCGGCAGTCAATCATGTTGGTCGCTCCTCGATGGAAATTGGTATCAAGGTATTGGCTGAGAATCTATCGACAGGCACCGTGCGTCACACTAATTCGTGTTACTTCACCATGGTTGCACTGGATGAACATCATAAACCCGTCACCATAAAACCTCTGATTTGCACTACAGAAGAACAAGAGCGACGGTTCAAAGAAGCCGAGCTTCGCAAAAAAATGCGCATGGAATTAGCCGAAAAAGAAAAGGCGTTTGCTATCAAGCACGATTAAAGCCATTACTCTAACGACGCCAATAGCTTGGTGAAAATAGCACTAAGATCGTAAAAATTTCTAATCGCCCTAAAAACATGGCAAAAATTAGTAACCACTTCTCACCACCATTCAAGTGACTAAAACCGTGCGCAACGTCACCTATCGATGCACCGGTATTAGCAATACAAACCACCAATGCACCAAAAGCCGTTTTCAAATTCATACCGGTTGCAAGTAATATTAAAATTAAGAAGCCCAGCAAAAACAGGTAGACCGCCACGAAACCCCAAATTGAATTAGCCACTTTGTCCGGCAACTTACCACCACCGGCTTTAATGGCGACCACAGCATTGGGATGAATCAGCTGTTGAATCTCATGCCGGCCCTGGTTTCTGATCAACAGGTAACGAATCACTTTGATACCACCACTGGTTGAACCACCGCAGCCTCCGATCATCGCCACCATCATCATCAAGATTGGTACAAATGTCGGCCAGAGATTGAAATCAACGGTAGTAATACCCGTGGTACTTGCCAATGACACCACTGTAAAGAGCACATGAAACGGGTTTTTAATCAGTGAATAATGGTGCGCAAGCATCATATAGAGTGACGTGATCACTGTAACACTAATCACAATGCGCAAAAAAACCATTAACTCTTTATCGCGCCAATAGACCGATGGCTTGCGAGATGCTAAAAAATAAAAATGCAGCGTAAAGTTACAAGAGCCTAAAAACATAAAGATAATTGCTACTACATCTATCGCCGGATTTTTATAAAACGCGAAACTAGCTTCATGAATTGAAAAACCTCCCGTTGCAACAGTACCGAAACTTTCTCCGAGTGCATCAAAAAATGTCATACCACAGGCCCAATATGACAAGGTACATGCAATGGTTAAGCCAACGTAGATATACCATAAAGATTTAGCAGTTTGTGCAATCCGCGGTTTAAATTTCGAGGTCTTTAGAGGGCCAACAACTTCCGCACGATACAGCTGCATACCACCCACACCCAGTATCGGCATAATCGCTACTGCTAGCACAATAATCCCCATGCCCCCCAAAAACTGCAATTGCTGACGGTAGTACAAAATAGACTTCGGTAAATCAGAAAGGTGGGTTAGGATGGTCGCACCTGTGGTCGTAATTCCGGAAACGGATTCAAACGCGGCATCGGTGAAGCCAATGCGGGTATAATGATTCAACCACAGTGGGATTGCTCCAAAGAGAGACAGCACCACCCAAAGAAAAGTTACCACAAAAAAACCATCGCGCGTTCTTAGCTCGTAGTGGTAGTTTCTAAACGGATACCAAAGCCCAAAACCTGTGATCACAGTAATAAAAAAGGCGGTGATAAAAGCGAGATAAACAGTCTCATGATAAATCGCGTCAACAATCAAAGGTGTGAGCATGGATATGCTAAAAATCATCAACAACATTCCGAGCAACTTACAGCAAACGTATAATCTCATTATTCGACCTCAGAAAAATTCTGCACTAACCTGGAATAAACGCTCAACATCCTTGATGCGCTTTCGCTTAGTTATCATGACAATCACATGATCACCCGACTCAATCGTTGCATCAGGATCTAAAATTAGGGAATTTTTCTTCCTAATGATTGGGCCAAGCACGACATCTTTCGGGGCAGCAACTTCATGTAATTTCTTACCTACCAATGGCGATGACTTTTGATCACCATGGACTTTGATTTCCATCACGTCAGTTTCACAGTGGCGCAATGCATAGACTTGCTTGACGTCACCTTTGTACAAATGTGGAAGAATCGAACCGATGGTGACCTGTTGTGGCGAGATCGCTACATTAATTGATGTATCTTGAATCATCTCAACGTATGCTGTTCGAGTGATTAAAGACATCACTTGCTTAACGCCTAAACGCTTAGCCTGTAGACAAGCAATCATATTATCTTCGTCGTCATCGGTTACCGCACAAAACACATCCACGCTATCTATATTCTCGTTCTTGAGAATATCACGATCGCATGCATCACCATGTAATACCGTAACCCGCAAGCGGTCAGCAATAAATTCGCAGCGCTTCAAATCACGATCAATCACTTTCACTGCATAATCGTGCTGAATCGCTTCTGCTAAACAACCGCCAATACCACCACCACCAGCAATCATCACACGTTGATAAGGTGCCTCTAATCGACGAAAGGCAACCATGATGTTATGAACATTTTCCTCTCTAGCAATAAAATAAATTTCATCGCCGACTTCAATAGAGAGCTCATCATGTAACGCAAGTAACTCTTCACCGCGATAAGCCGCAATAATAGACAGGTGTTCTTTTGACAGCGCCTGATAAACCTCACGAATTGTTTTACCAATACAAATGCCACCATAGAACGCTCGTACACCGACTAATTTAATCTGTCCATCGCCTAAATCCATAACCTTCAGAGCACCTGGATGAGCAATTAGTTGTTGAACGAAGCGTGTGACGAGTTGCTCAGGACTGATGAAAACATCGATTGGTAAATTCTCACTACCGAATAATTCATCACGAATCAGATAGTGTTGTGATCGGATACGTGCAACTTTCTTATCAATATGGAACAACGAATAAGCGACTTGACAAGCAACCATATTGACTTCGTCATTGTCTGTAACGGCTAACAGCATATCAGCAGTTTCAGCGCCGGCATCCCTGAGCACATCAGGAAAACTGCAATGGCCACACACTGTTCTTAAATCAAGCTTCTCTGAAATTCTGGCTAACGCTTGATCGTCATCGCTAACCAAGGTGATATCGTGATTCTCATCAATTAAATTACTGGCTAATGATAACCCAACTCGACCAGAACCTAAGATTATTATTTTCATACCATTACTCGTTATTAATCTGAAAACGTTTGCACAGGATCCAAGCGCGAAGCACTCAACGCAGGGTAAATTCCGGAGATTACGCCCACCAACGCTGAAACAAAAAAGCCAAGCACCGGTGGTATAAGGTAAAACTTATAATGCCACCCACTACTAAATGATAGCGCTAATGACACTAGCAAGCCCAAAACAACACCAATAGCACCGCCCAAAATTGTCAACGTGATTGACTCCATCAAAAACATTTTAACGATATCCGAACGCTGAGCGCCCACGGCCATACGAATCCCAATCTCTTTTCGACGCTCTATCACCGAAACCAACATAATATTCATCACCCCAATACCCCCAACCAGCAACGATATCCCACCAATTGCTGTGAGTAAAACCGTGAATGTAGCACGCTGCTTTGTTGCAACGCCAATAATTTGCTGTGGATCAAGTACGCGTGGGAGTCGTTGTGGCACAACGGCAGCAATGGTCGATTCAATTTGCTGCCGTGCTTGTTTGATCCGATCATCACCCGACAACTTAAAAATAAGCTGCTTGATTTCATCATCACCAGCGATTAATGCTGCCGTGGATAACGGGACGATAACGCTGTCATTTACACTGTCATAAAACATCATGCTGGGCTTCCAAGGTTTTGCGATCCCGACTACAGTCAGCATTTCATTACCAATCAAAATCTGACTTAAAAGCGGATCAACGCCTTGCTTTTGAATTTTTTTTGCGAGACTAGAACCGATGACACAGTACAACTGGCCTTTGTCCAGCATAGTAACTTGACGTCCAATTAAAAGTGGTACTTTCAAAACCGTATAGAAAGCTCGATCGACTCCAATAACCGGCGAGTTCATGGAGACTCCGCTGGCATAAATTTCTTTATAGACATCAATGATAGGCACTGCTTGTTCAACGTATGGTGATGCCGTACTGATTTTTGCCATCTCACTGTAAACCAAGCCCTGTGATTGCACATCCACTCCTGGTTTGTTCAGTAAGCGCACACCAATCACATCCGTACCTAACGACTTAATTTCAGATAGCGCTTTTTCAGTGGCCATATAACCACAAGATAGCAGCGCAACAACTGCACCAGAGCCCACCACAATACCCAGCATCGCCAACAACGAACGTAATTTCGATGCCATTAGGTGACTTAAAGCAGAGTGCGCGTGTGCTAACCAGTCCATAACAACCCCTCTACTCCCTCATACCATCACGTAAACGAATCTTTCGCTGACACTGGTCGGCAACGCGCTCATCGTGCGTGATCATGACAACGGCAACATCTTTCGCAACCTCATGCAATAAGGCCATTACCATATCACCGGTTTTGGTGTCCAATGCGCCGGTGGGCTCGTCGGCTAAAATCAATTTAGGATTACCGACTAATGCTCTTGCAATTGCTACACGCTGTTGCTGACCACCGGATAACTCCGTCGGCTTGTGATGCACTAAGTCGCCTAAACCAACCTGACAAAGCTGTTGTTGGGCTTTATCCAAGGCTGCTTTTTGCGAGTAATGACGATAGCGAAGCGGTAAAGCAACATTCTCCAAAGCACTGTAACGTGGTAGCAATAAAAATTGCTGAAAGACAAATCCTATCCACTCGTTTCGTAGCTTTGCCTGATCTCGAATCGATAAGGTTGAGACATCGCGACCTAGAAGATGGTAACGACCGGATGTGGCATGATCAAGCAATCCTAATATGTGCATCAAGGTTGATTTACCGGATCCAGACGGGCCAATAATGGCCACCCACTCACCGGCCTCAACCGATAAAGAAACGCCTTTAAGCGCTTGAAACTCTTGACGCTTACCTTCGGCATAGGTCTTTTTTAAATTGGTGACTTCAATCATCCATCAATACCCGGTCACCCACTTTCAAACCACTAATAATCACTACTTCGGATGCCGTGGTAATCCCGGTCATAACTTTTACTATTTTACTATGACCATCATCTGTCAATTGCTTTACTGTCGCGGTACTGCCATCAAACTTCACCGCTGCTATCGGTAGCATCATGGCGGCTGGGGATTTTAAATCCAATCTAACTTTGCAGGTCATACCAACTTTAACCAGCGACATCGCAGCTTTATCAACTGTCGGCACAACAACCTGAAGAGGAAATTGTGATAGCGAGCGACCACCACTGTTATTCGGATCCGCTTGTAAAGAAACACTTGCGATCTTGCCCTGAAGATTTACGCCGGGGAAGGCATCACTTGTCACCACTGCAGGCATGCCGACTTTTAATTGATTAATACTCTCTTCCGATGCTGTCACGTCAACCGACAAACCAGACATATCACCAATACTTAACATCAATTGGCCCTGGTTTAATTTCGTACCAACATGTAATTCACCTGAGACATCATCATTACTTTTATCATCCTGTGATTTCAATGGAAACAAAGCGACACCACTGCCCGATGCGGGGATATCAATGTGCTTGAATTGGCGAGTGAGCAAAGGTGCTAGTTGTTCTTGATCGGCTAACGAGAGCTTCTCTATTTCCTCAGGATCCATATTTAATTTTCGCAACAACGTCTCCAGCTCAAATTTAGCTTGCATGAAAGACAACGCATCATTTTGATAAGTGCTTTTTGAACTCATGAAATCACTTTTAGATGAAACCCCGGCATTGTAGAGCATCTTGGTACCGGTAAACTCCTCTTTCGAGTTAAAAAAAGCACTTTTTTTCGATAAATAATCCGTAACAACTTTCTTAAAATCGTCGGACAGTTTTTCCGAACTAATTGCCGCAATAATTTCGCCGTCTTTTAATGTATCACCATACTGAAAATGCAACGCTGTTAGCCGACCTTCAAAAGGACTTACTACAGAAAAAATTTTAATTGGCTGAATTACTCCACGAAAAAATAATGTAACTGTCGGTTGTTTTTTGACAACCTGAACAACTTGCTGAGGTTTTTTATCAGCCTCTTGTGATGAGCCACAACTTGATAACTGCAACATAGCGATTAACAGCAAAAAGAGCATGCCAATTTTTTTTACTACTACCATAATTAATACCTTAAAGTAATTCCCCATTGATCAAGCACACGACCCAGAGTATTGTCTAAATCCAATAAATCATTGAGCAAGCTGATTTGATAAGACACCAAACTGGACTGTGCATCAACAAAACTATTCTGTACGGTTGCAACATCCAATGCCGTCGCTTTGCCGTACTTAAATTTCATTTGCATATTTTCCAATGCCATCTTTTCTAACTGCACTGATTGTTCACCGATCGGTATCTGCTGTTGATCGTATAAAATTGTTTGGTATTGATTCTGTACCTTAATCATTAATTCGCGTTTTGATTGCTCCAACTCTGCTTTAGCCTCTGCATATGCAATTTTTGCTGAGACCAGTGCTTTTTGATTCTCAAGGCGATTAGTCGGCATTTGCATGTTCAAAGTAAAGCTGGGATCTTTTGCCTGGACATCATCAACCGTCACCGGAAAACCATAATCTGCTGAGGTTGATTCTAACGGCTGACTCACCGTCGCATCGAGCGACCATTTCATCTGGTCTTTGGCTAATTGAATACCACGGTAGGTTGATTGCAAATTAATGACTTGCGTTTGATAGTCCGGGTTATTTTTCATCGCGAGCTCAATGCAAGTTTGTAACGGTGGTAATTTAACTACCGGTGTCGATACAGTTTTATCAACTATAAACTTTGACCATGGTGAAACACCCAGCTCAACTAAAAAGTTTTGATAGGTAGTTTTTAATGCGTTTAATTGCGATTGATAACTCAATTGAGCCGAAGCGAGTGTTGCTTGTTGTTGCACTAATTCACTTCGTGCAAGCTTACCTGCTTTAAATCGCAACTCATCATCTTGAGTGGATTGTTTGGTGGCGGCTAAGTTTTTCTGATTAATCGTTAAATTCAATTCAGCACTAACAAGGCTGCGATAATCAGCAACCACTGACATCACAATATTGGTAATTGATGTCTTATAATCTAACTTTGCTGTTTTCGCTGCATCCATCTGATCCAAATAAGCGATTGAATTTACCGAACCAAAACCCTTCAGCAAGTGCTGTGTCACGCTGAGGTTAGTCGTTTGGGTACCGGAAGTGCTAAATGAATTGTTGACTGAAAACTCTGTACCCAACGTCGTCTTTAATTGAGCACTGGGTGTCACGTCGTAAATGGGTTTGGCATGGTTTTGGAATGTTTGATTGATGTCTAAGGAATATTGCGGCTGAAAAGCATTGTTAGCAATTTCAACATCGTACTTATCTAAAATCCGTTTATACTGGGCGCTCAACACCTGGGGGTTATTTCGCAGCGCCAGTAAAATCGCCTCTGATAAGCTTAAATGCTTTCCTTCGATTGTTAAATCCGGTTGTGGTGGCATCTCCTGCACATTCGGTACTGACGTCGTTGCTGATTGATCAACAACCGGAATCACCTGAGCGGGTAAACCGACTGCGGCAAAGCTGTCTGCTGGCGCTGGCAATTGCAATGATGCCAATACCGGTACTGACACCAAGGCGCCCAGCGAGCATATGCACTTTTTAAAATAACGTCTCATGACGACACCACACACCTGAATAAGCTACTGATTATATCAGTATTTTTACCGTTGATAAAAAATCAAACACCCCAAAGCGTTAGAGTTAGATGGTTTCGATCGGATCAACATCGACTAACCAACGACAACGGCCGCGTAGAGGGTGTTGTTCAGCCGCTGTCATACAATACTTTAGACATTGCTGCAAGCGACTGCGCTGCGTTGCTTGCACCACCAACTGGTAGCGATAACGATTGGCGCGTTTGGTCATTGCTGCCGGGATTGGGCCAAATACCGCAATATCGCCATCAACCGAACGTCCGGCTTGTTGCACAGCTTGCAAGAACGCTTGTGCATGTTCTGCGACTCGTGACTCCGCTCGCACAATGGCTTGATACCCATGAGGTGGTAATCCGGCCAACGAGCGCTCCTCACTGAGTGCTGCTACAAAGGCCTCGTAGCCTGACTGCATTAAAGTTTGTAGCAATGGATGCTCTGGATGATGGGTTTGAATGATGACCTCACCGGGCGACTCACGACCAGAGCGTCCGGCCACCTGCAAGATCTGCTGCCCCATGTGCTCAATCGCTCGAAAGTCGGTGCTATAGAGCGCACCGTCAGCATCGATAACGGCGACTAATGTAACACCTGAAAAATGGTGTCCCTTAGCCACCATTTGCGTGCCGATAATAATGTCAGCCTCTCCCGAATGTATTTGCTCCAAACGTTGATGCAATTGACGCGGCGAGGTGGCGGTATCACGATCAATCCGTACCGTGACAGCGGTTGGAAAACGTGCCTGTATCGCCTGCATCACTTGCTCAGTCCCAACCCCAACCGGCATTAACTCAGCTTGTTGACATCGCTGACAATAACGCAGCAATGGCCAGCTGGATTGGCAATGATGACAGCGCATGCGCTGTTGTTGTTGATGCAGCGTTAATACGGCATCGCATTGCTGACACGGTACAACCCAACCGCAATGATGACACAGCAATGCCGGTGCATAACCACGTCGATTCAAAAACAATAGCACTTGCTCCGATCGCGCTAACTGACGATCGATCGCGTCCAACAAAGTCTGACTCATGCCCGCCTCAAGTGGCTGATCACGAATATCCAAACACTGTAACTGCGGCGACTGACCACCACCAACCCGACGCGTTAAGGCTAATGCCTGATATCGACCTGTGGTCACGTTATGCAATGACTCCAATGATGGCGTCGCAGAACCAAGAACTACTGGTATTGCCAATTGATGCGCTCTCATTACTGCGACATCTCGAGCCGAATACCTTACCCCGGCTTGTTGCTTGAACGACGCATCGTGCTCCTCATCCAGAATAATGATTCCCAAGCGTGGCAATGCAGCAAAAATCGCAGACCGAGTACCGAGCACAATACAAGGCTGATCTTGATTGGCTTGCAACCAACGTTGTGCGCGCTGCTTCTCTGATAATTGTGAATGCATCACAATCACAGGCACTTGAAAACGTTGACTGATGCGTTGTTGTGTTTGTGGCGTTAAGCCAATTTCAGGCACCAGGTACAATGCTTGTTGACCCGCTTGTAACAAGGCAGAGATAACTTGAATATAGACCTCGGTTTTGCCACTGCCCGTGATCCCCTGCAGCAACCAAACTTTAAACCCTGATGAGCCAACGATTTGGTCGATGGCATGAGTTTGCTCATCCGTCATAGAAAACGCAGCTGGCGAGCAGGCGGAACTAACACGCTCATGTCGGGGCTCTACAGTTTGCACCCAGCCTTTTTCACAAGCGGTATGCAGTGGTGCACGTTTAATTCCCTTTGAGCGCAATTCAGCCCAAGACAAGGCCTGATTGAGCAAGGTATCAAGTACGGCGCGCTGCAGATGCGCTTGAGGTTTAATCGTGGTTAATGCATCACGGCCCGCTGATGTAATTTGATAATAAGAATCAGACACCAGCTCTAATGACGCATCTTCACGCAATGCTTTGGGCAATAAGCCACAAACGACTTCGCCCAATGGTGCGTGGTAATATTCACTCAGCCACGTCAATAATCGCAGTAAGGATGATGACAGCAAAGGGCGGTCATCAACCCAACCGTCTGCCGGCTTTAATTGATGCTGTGATAATGTTGATGCGGTTGCTAACCCAACCACCACACCAACCACCAGACGTCGGCCTAATGGTACGCGTACACGGCAACCGATACGTGCTGCATCAACCTGACCACCAGCAACCGGCAAGTAATCCAAAGCACAACGCATTGGTGATGGCACTGCCACTTGCAACACAGAACCTTGATACACCACCTACCTCTCTTCTATTGCGTTGGTTGACGCTGGAAACGCTGTGTCATCAACACAATACTGATTAAAATTAAAAGAATAGCAAGCCACTGTAAAACGCTAAACTGCTCTTGAAATAACAACCAACCCCAAAACAAACCAGTCAATGCAACAACACCCGCCACCAAACTGTAATAAACCGATCCTGATAATCGAATTAAATGAAAAAACACCACATAACCCAAGCTTGACAGCAGCATTTCTAATGCGATGACTTGATCAACGCGACGCCAAGGTGATGTGAGTGCATAAAAAGCGTGTGTCTTTATCACGACAGGCAACAAACAAATGAATGCTGTTGTTAGCATGCCAACAGCCAAAGTCATTGAAGTAACCTGCACGGGTCGTCGACGTGATGTAAAAACGGCGACCGCGGCAAAACAAACTGGACTGATGAAGGCTATCGCCAACCAGATCAATGCATCATCGTGCATCAGGGTTGAGGAGTGCGCAGTCCAAGCAAGTAACATCAAACCGAACACGCATAACAGCACCGCTAAAACACGCCAGGGCTGGTAAGATTCATCCGCGCAACACCAGGCAAACCCGTAAGTGAGTAATGGTGCCGTATTCACCAACACTGCGAGTAACCCTGATGGCAAGTGCGCACTGGCAAAGTACATGGTGGAGTTTGGAATTGCGATACCAAACAAACCCGTAATCACAAAGAACCCCAGTAAAGCTAGTGACAAGCGTACTGATCGCCATTGACGACAGCCGATAAGTGCTAACAACACTGCAGGCCCCAGAGTTTGCCAAAAGGCATAACCCAGCGGGGCAACACCGTGGGTCATTACATAACGCGCCAGCGCATAGCCGGAGCCCCACAAGACACCCAGTAACAATAACAAAGTAACGGCAAACCACGCGCGACGATTCAATGAGCTCAACCTGATTTAAAAATGATCATTATGCGCCTTGCATGCTAGCGGAATTTAATGCGACACACCAGCCATCAACGAATCCTTAACCCCGAACATGTATGACATAGGGTCACAACACAGCAATTGCCGCGGTAGAATCGAGTTGTTATCATGGCAGCCGATTTCATACCATCAAGAGGACCGCATGGCTCAATACAGCACCAATGAATTTCGCTCTGGACTCAAAGTCATGCTCGACAACGACCCTTGCAGCATCATCGAAAACGAGTTTGTCAAACCTGGCAAAGGACAGGCCTTTAATCGCGTTAAATTGCGCAATTTAAAAACTGGGCGCGTACTGGAAAAGACTTTCAAATCTGGTGAATCACTCCCAGCTGCTGATGTCATGGAAATCGAAATGCAATACCTCTATTTCGATGGTGAATTCTGGCACTTCATGATGCCTGACACCTTCGAGCAGTATTCAGTTGGTGAAGCAGCCATTGCAGATGCTAAACCATGGCTCAAAGAACAAGACACCTGTGTCGTCACACTATTTAATGATGCCCCCATGTCAGTCACCGCACCTAACTTTGTGCAACTCAAGATCACCGAAACTGATCCTGGTTTAAAAGGTGATACCGCTAGCGGTGGTAATAAACCGGCCACATTGGAAACCGGTGCTGTCGTTCGAGTACCGTTATTTGTTGATGAGGGTGAGGTCATCAAAATCGACACACGCACTGGAAGCTATGTTTCTCGCGTTAAAGAATGATCGACTGGCAGCCCAGCGCTAGCATCGCAACACTACAGCAACGCGCTCATATTCTGCATCAAATACGTCAGTTTTTTCATGAGCGCGCCATCATGGAGGTGGAAACGCCACTGCTTTGCCAACATACGGTCACTGACCCGTACATAGACAGCTTTGCGATTGCTGATCATCAACCGCCATACTATCTACAAACTTCTCCGGAATATGCCATGAAGCGCCTGTTGGCTGCTGGAAGTGGACCAATTTACCAAATATCCAAAGCCTTTCGTCAAGAAGAACAAGGCTCACTGCATAACCCCGAATTCACACTACTTGAGTGGTACCGACCAGACTTCGATCATCATGCCTTGATGGACGAAACAGATGCCTTGTTACAGCGACTACTGAAAACACCAGCGGCAGAAAAAGTCTCTTACCGTGATTTATTTTTAGTGCATCTTGATATCGATCCACACAACTGCAATCCCGATTTGCTATTGCATCTTGTTCAACAACGCGTCGAGCTATCAACGACGACGGGGCTCACTGGTGATGATTGCCTTAATCTTCTACTCACCCACGTGATAGAACCTACGCTTGGTCACAAGGCACCGGTTTTTATTTATGACTATCCGGCGTCGCAAGCTGCGCTCGCAAAAATTCGTCAAGGATCGCCATCGGTTGCCGAACGTTTCGAGCTGTATATTGACGGCATCGAACTCGCCAATGGCTTTCATGAGCTGCAAGATGCCAATGAGCAATACCATCGCTTTAATCGAGATTTAACAATCAGACGAAAATTAAATAAAGCATCACCAACCATTGATCGCAGATTCATTGCCTCACTTGAGGCCGGTCTACCCGATTGCTCAGGTGTTGCACTTGGCCTCGATCGGCTCGTTATGCTGGCGTGTAAGCACAGCGCTGTTAATACTTCCATCAGCTTTGATTGGCAGCGTTGTTAGCCGTAGTAGACTTAAGACAATATTATTTTAACGCTAAAGCCACTAAGTTAGGCAATCTTCTTGCAAGCAGCGATAAAGCAACCTATAACAGATCGCTTATCCATAGCCACCAACAGATAAGATTATCCAATGACTAACGAAAACAATTACACTGAAGTTCCAATTTCAGATATTGAAGCACGTCTAAAGGCACTCAACATAAGCGACCTAGCGCCAGCAAATCCAGCAAGCGAACCTCACACCCTATTTGGCCCTGGCTTTGAAGCTGGTCACGCAGCCCTACTGTTTGGAGTACCCGCAGCAATTGCAGGATTCAATAATCAGTTTTTTATGCCGGCTTTCAATGTTCTAGTTCCTGCGATCACTTGGGCTGTTAATGGGTTTTTTAACTACAAACGCATGTCTCAAAATCCACGGCGACCTCTCAGTATCTGGATGCAAGAATTCTTTCCTGGTCTTTTTGTTGCATTACCGCCTTTTTTAAGCTTTTACTTGAACAATCCGTTTTGGGAAAAAAATAATGGCTCATCGGACATATTGGGGTGGGTCTCGACTCTCCTGATGGTCAATATCATGCTAAAAAATGTCGCGATTTATGGCCAGGTCATGCCTCCAGTTTTTGAGAGCATATACAACTGGCTCAGCAAAGCAAAACCTACGGACTCTTTGCATCTTCAAAGGCTCTTAAGGCTTAAACAAAATTTAATTGCTGCTAAGTTTGCGCTTGAAACGAATAATAGCGTTGTCCCACATCGAGGCTCTGACTTAACCACTGAAATCGCTACTTTACCTAATCCTAATCTACTGGAATTTTCTAAGGGCAAGAATAACTTGAGTGATGATCTATGGTTATCTAATGATTTTACTAAACTCGAACCTTCAGAGCTCCAAAAGCTTATTGCTGGTATAGCTTGGTTAGTCACGTTGTCCTTCATTACGTCATTGTGCATCGTCGAAGCCACGGAGGCTCAAATTTTTAGTGATATCCCTCAATTTGGTTTTATCATTACTAATCTTATGTCCATATGGATATTTGCGCCCACCTTTACCATGGGAACTTTTGTTTCAAGCGATGTTTATGACGCATTAATAACCTGGCTAATGAAACAACCATCAACTCAACCTGCTGCGCAAGATGATAAGTTCGCTCAATGGACTAGACACGATATGTTTAGATTGGCTGCAACTGGTATGACGCTGTTATCCTGGGGCGGTATTTTCGCCATGTTGCTGGATGCCAAAAACAGTAACTCAACTGCACCAAAAATGGTCGACCTTACTTCGACACTTGCCAACTTCGTTCCCGCACTTGGTAGTGCTGATGTATTCATCATTTGCCTAGGCTGTATAGCCATCAACTCATTTGGTGCGTATTTTCAGTTTGGCGCTGAAATGCAAGCGAATAAGTTTGAGGCTATTTTTGGTCCAAGATATGATGATGTTCAACCAAGCAATAATTTCCAAATGATAGAAATTATTAACAAATTAGTTGAGGATCTAAGCAACAAAATAAATGAAATCAAATATTCCGATAGCAAACAAAAGACTTATCACAATCCTGTCTATCATGTTGACAATTTGCTTGTAAGAGCTGTGGGAGTATTCAACCCAGCAGGGAAAGAAAACCTAGAGATTGAAAAAAAATCTGCACTCGAGGAAAGTTTGCTCCAGCAAGGAAACCCTCTAGATCTGAACTGCTAAACCTATGCCATATTTTGCATTGAATCGATAGATTCAAAACCCATCGATTCAATGCATCATTTAACTACGCCCTCATCATCGCGCGCGTCGTATCCAACATGCGATTAGAAAAACCCCACTCGTTGTCATACCAAGAAACCACTTTATACAAGTGCTCCATCTGGCGTGTTTGCGTGGCATCGAATGTTGATGATGCTGGGCAATGATTGAAATCAATTGATACCAATGGCTCATCGCTATACGCCAATACGCCAGCTAACTCACCTTGAGCTGCCGACTTAATCACTGCATTAATTTCATCGATATTGGTGGCTTTTTCAGTGGTAAAAGTTAGATCTACTACAGAAACATTGACGGTAGGCACACGCATGGCATAACCATCTAACTTTCCATCCAGTTCTGGCATCACTAAACCCACAGCAGCCGCAGCCCCAGTCTTAGTTGGAATCATCGATTGCGTTGCAGAGCGTGCACGACGCAAGTCAGAGTGATAACTGTCTGAGAGCATCTGATCGTTCGTGTAAGCATGGATAGTGACCATCAAACCACTAGTGATCGAAAACGCATCATGTAACGGCTTCACGATGGGTGCTAAACAGTTTGTTGTACACGACGCATTAGAAACAATCGTATCACTGGCTTTCAACACCGAGTCATTGACACCATAAACAACGGTTGCATCAACGTCTTTACCGGCAGGTGCTGAAATCAAGACTTTCTTAGCGCCACCTTGCAGGTGCACTGATGCTTTTTCTCGACTAGCAAATAAGCCCGTGCACTCCATGACCACATCAACATCCAAATCACCCCACGGTAATTCTGCAGGATTACGCTCTGCGTAAACATTGATAGCCTGACCATTGATGACTAGCTGATCATTCTCAACACTGACATCACCTGGAAAACGACCATGCACACTGTCGTAACGAAATAGATGCGCATTAGTTTCAATACTTCCAAGATCATTAATAGCGACTAACTGGATCTCGTGATGTTGACCCGACTCGAATAATGCTCGTGCAACGTTACGGCCAATTCGACCAAAACCATTGATCGCTACTTTTATTGTCATTATGAACTCCTTCTATTATTTAAATGTATAAACCACAAAACCCCACAACGTTGTGAGACTATTGCATTCGTGTTGTTCGCTGAGCCAGCAAAACTTGCAGCGCCTTAACGGCGCGCTCGACAGTCAATCCAACCGCATCGAACACATGCTTCGCTGGAGCAGAATAACCAAACTGCTCGATTGAGAGCACATCGCCGCGATCACCCACCCAAGGACGCCACGGTAAGCCAATACCGGCCTCAATAGCAAGACGCGCCTCAACAGAACGTGGCATCAAACTCGCCAACACCTCTGCCGGCTGCTCTGCCAAACGCTCTAGGCAAGGTACTGAAATCACTCGAGCAGCAACACCCTCTTGCTCTAACACTTGTGCTGCACGCAGCGCAATACCGACCTCTGAGCCAGAAGCCATAATCAAACAGTCAGTGTCACCGGGTGCTTGATATGCGATATAACCACCTCGACTCATCTCTGCCATATCGACACTACGGCTAATGGCTGGCATCTCTTGTCTGGATAAGGCCAAACAACTTGGACCTTGATACTCACACGCTGATCGCCAAGCCACCAACGTTTCAGCTGCACTCGCAGGGCGCCAGACTTGCAGCTGAGGAATTAGGCGCAGTGCTGCCAGCTGTTCAACCGGCTGATGCGTTGGACCATCCTCACCGACACCAATGGAGTCATGGGTTAGCACGTAAACCACGCGTGTTTTCATTAATGCACTGAGTCGGATGGCACTGCGCGCATAGTCACTAAACACAAGAAAAGTACCGCCAAACGGAATCAAACCACCGTGCAGTGCAATACCATTCATGATTGCGCTCATGGCTAACTCACGGACACCGTAGTGCAGGTAGTTACCTTTAGGATGAGCCGGTGTATAGGCTGAACTCGACGATGTCAGGGTGCAATTAGATCCACTGAGATCCGCTGAGCCACCGAATAGCTCTGGAACGTGCTCAGCAATGACCTCCAAGCATTGTTGGGATGCTTTACGGGTTGCCGTCGCTTTGGGGTCGGCTTGAAAGCCCAACCACGCTTGAGTTGTGGCATGAAAAAAATCTGCTGGCAACTCACCGTGTTGACGACGCAAAAAAGCCTGGGCTAAATCCGGGTATTGCTGCTCATAAGCGGCAAACAATGCATTCCAATCCGCCTCAAGCTGTGCTCCCCGCGCTTTACCGTCCCAGTGTTGATATACCGCTGATGGAATCTCAAACGCGGCATGTGGCCAATCCAATGCAGCTTTGGTTTGTGCGATTTCGGCCGCCCCCAATGGAGCCCCATGAACCTCAGCAGTGCCAACAGCATTGGGAGAGCCAAAACCTATCTGTGTGCGACAGCAAATCAATGATGGACGATCGGTATCGACTTGTGCCGCTAAGATAGCTTGGTGAATTGCCTCTGCATCATGCCCGTCAACGTCCTTAATCACCTGCCAGTGATAGGCTTGAAAACGTGCCGATACATCCTCGCTGAACCATGCCGCTACATCGCCATCGATGGAGATACCGTTATCATCATAAATCACAATCAGCTTACCAAGCTGCAGCGTTCCTGCCAGTGAGCAAGCCTCATGCGACAAACCTTCCATTAAGCAACCATCGCCAACAAAGGCGTAGGTGTTGTGATCAACGATGTCAAAATTAGGACGATTAAACTCAGCCGCCAAACGCGCCTCTGCGATCGCCATCCCAATCGCGTTAGCTAAGCCTTGGCCCAGTGGACCGGTGGTGGTTTCCACTCCTGGCGTGTGGCCATACTCAGGATGCCCCGGTGTTTTTGAGTGCAACTGACGAAACTGCTTTAGATCGTCAATGGAAAGATCGTACCCCGTCAAATGCAACACAGCATACAGCAGCATAGAGCCGTGACCATTGGACAACACAAAGCGATCACGATTCATCCACTCAGGATGACTAGGATTAAAACGCAAGCACTGATTCCACAATACCTCGGCAATGTCGGCCATGCCCATTGGCATACCCGGGTGACCGGAGTTAGCCTGTTGCACTGCATCCATTGCAAGGGCCCTGATAGCATTGGCATACTCTTGTCTAGCTTGCTTCATGATTTTATCCCTAACCTGGATTAAATTGATGGCCATCATACCGAGTCTTGCGCGCCAGATCCACTGAGAGACTGGCGAGGATATTTCATATTTGAAAGAAATTCGGTTATTATCCAGGACTTTATTCAAGGAGCGGCTTATGTGTGGAATTGTCGGCGCTATCGCGCAACGCCCAGTGACCCCGGTTTTAATCGAGGGCCTGTCTCGGTTGGAATATCGCGGCTACGATTCAGCCGGCGTCTGCCTATTAGATCAAAGCTTATCTACCGTCCGCACTGCCGGCAAAGTGGCTCAGCTAGCAGAGCAAGTGGATCAAGCGCTGCGTCCTGAGCATTTGGGTATCGCACACACCCGCTGGGCAACTCATGGTGAACCATGTCAAAAAAACGCCCACCCTCATTTATCACACAACCAAGTCGCGGTAGTGCACAACGGTATTATTGAAAATCACCTTGCACTAAAACAAACATTAATTGAAAAAGGATACATTTTTCAATCAGATACAGATACAGAAGTCGTGTCGCATCTACTGTATGACTTATGGCAACAATGCAACAACCCATTGCTTGCTGTGCAGCAGCTCAGTGAACATCTTGAGGGGGCTTACGCGCTGGGCATCCTTTTCAAAGATCAGCCCGACACGCTGTATGCCGCTAGAAACGGCAGCCCTCTTGTCATCGGTGTGGGTATCGAGGAGCATTTTATAGCCTCTGATTCGGTGGCGCTGCTTGCAGTGACGCAACAACACCTTTTTCTAGAAGACGGCGACGTCGCTCAATTGACCATCAAAGACGTACAAATCTTTGACCAGCAAGGCCATGCCGTTGAGCGCACCATTGTTGATTGTGAGGCCCAGGTACAAGACACCACGAAAGGCCATTTTCGCCACTTCATGCAAAAAGAAATCTATCAGCAACCGCAAAGCATTCGAGATACACTGATTCAACACCTCACCAACGGTAAGATTGAAGTTACCGCCTTTGGCCACCAAGCCGAGGCCATCTTTAAAAAAACTCGGCGTATTACATTGATTGCTTGTGGCACGA
This sequence comes from uncultured Coxiella sp., assembly GCA_902623005.1. Lineage (GTDB taxonomy): Bacteria > Pseudomonadota > Gammaproteobacteria > Coxiellales > Coxiellaceae > UBA9148. The sequence continues at coordinate 70,335 of CACNSC010000003.1, read as the reverse complement.
GCTACCATGCCGCTCTAGTTGCCAGCCACTGGATTCAAAGCTACGCGCAACTGCCTTGCTCAGTCGAAATTGCCAGTGAATACCGCTACCGTGATAACGTGGTCGAAGCCGATACATTATTCGTCGCACTCTCGCAGTCGGGTGAAACGGCAGACACATTAGCGGCATTGAGCTTAGCCAAACAATTATCATATCTCGCAACACTGAGCATTTGTAACGTCGCCACCAGTACTTTGGTGCGCGAAACCGATCTCCACTTCATCACCCAAGCTGGTACTGAAATCGGCGTGGCCGCTACAAAAACTTTCATCACGCAATTAACCGCATTACTACTACTGACCTCAACTCTGGCAACTTTGCGCAATTGCCCGAACCAACCAACAGTATGCCTTGATACAATCACCCAAGCGATTGAGACAGCACTACAACTCGACAGCTCAATTGCAGCGTTAGCACACCGTTTCACAGACAAATCCAGTGCGCTATACATAGCTAGAGGTGCTTTACATCCGATCGCGATGGAAGGTGCATTAAAACTTAAAGAAATCTCTTACTGCCATGCCGAGGCATACGCAGCAGGAGAGCTCAAACACGGCACTTTAGCTTTAGTTGACCAACACATGCCAACCGTAGTTCTGGCACCAAACAATGCCTTGTTTAAAAAGATGTGCTCCAACGTGCAAGAAATACAAGCGCGTGAAGGTGAGGTTTTTGTGGTTAGTGATGCCATTGATTTCTGGTCGCAACAAAACGTGACCTTGATCCCAATGCCCGCCGTTGCCGCTATTTTAGAGCCCCTAATCTATACCATCCCACTGCAATTATTGGCTTATCACATCGCGGTTGCAAAAGGTACCGATGTCGATCAACCGCGCAACTTGGCCAAATCAGTAACGGTGGAGTAAAACTTTATCGGTGCTAACATCAACACGCCTTTAGATTTCGCCAGGAAGCACCGATAACTTGCTGTTAAAACACTATAATTTTAAAAACTGGTGAAAAAAATTAAAATTTCACCTATAATAAGTTTGTAACAATTGAAATAACACACTCAGGAGGTAAATCACACACTACGCCAAATGCACCACAAAGGAGGAAAAACATGCAACAAGAACCCATCATCGAATTTAGACACTTAGAACGAACTCCTGCTTTAATGAATCACATTGCACTTAACCTTAAGCGCTTGGAAATATTATGCGCCTTAGTCATCAGTTGCCATATCGTTGTCGATCTAGAACAAAACTCTCACAATAAAAATAAAGTATTTTGTGTCACGATTACCTTAACCGTGCCAGGAAAAAACATGGTGAGTAAGCACCACGGCGAAGAAAATCTCTACGTTATCATTCAAGACGCCTTTGGGATTATCGAAAATCAATTAAAAAGCTGGTTGCAGCAATCCGAGCACCCACACTCGCGCGAACACATTTTCCACGGAAAGGTTGTCCGATTAATTGATGACTTTGGTTTTATCGAAGATCCTTCTGGTGAGGAGTTCTATTTCAATCAACACGGTGTTCTACACGGCGATTACAATAAACTCAACATTGGTGATACGGTAGAATTTCATGAGTTCCTTGGTGACAAAGGCCCCCAAGCGCTGGATGTTAAACGCTCAAACTACTATATGAATGAAACCAACATCAAGTAATGCTTCATCGCCTTAAAAACCACCATTGGTTATGTTAATATGACTGCCCTTGGCTTAAGGAACCCATGTTATGTCCAGTATCTTAAAAATGTTTGCTAGCTCTCCAATAGCTCCGCTGCAACACCACATGACTACAGTTAACGCCTGCGTCCAAACCTTAAAACCGTTTTTTAAAGGTGTGCTTGCGCATGATTGGGATACTGTTAAATCTTGCCGCAAACGTATCTCAGACTACGAGCATGAAGCTGATGACATAAAGATGCACTTTCGCACGCACTTACCTCGAAACTGGCTACTACCCTTCTCACGCTTTGAACTATTTGACCTCGTGGCTAGTCAAGACGTACTAGCTAATCTGACCAAGGACATTACTGGACTAGTGATCGGAAGAAAAACTGAAGTACCACCATCATTAATAGACACCTTTGAAGACTTTTTAACAACAGCAATCGCCGCTGCCGACCAAGCCAACACCATTAGCCAGGAATTAGACAACTTATTAGAGTCAGGTTTTCGCGGTCGTGAAGTTGACTACATTGATAAGTTACACACCACCCTTAGAGAGCTAGAAACCAGCAATGATGACATACAAGTCACTTTGCGCAGCCAGCTGTTTGAATTAGAGGCGAGTCTCCCACCAGTTGATGTTATCTTCTTCTACGGCATCATTGACAAAATCGGTGAATTAGCCGATTGTGCACAGCGAGTCGGTAACCGTATCATGATGCTGACTGCCAACTAAAACCAAAACCATAGACACATCTATCATGTCAGCACCTCAAGACTTGTATCAACTTGCCCTTGAAACTCTACCCAGAGCATATGCTCCTTATTCCCGTTTCCACGTTGCTGCAAGCGTGCGCACTCGATCCGGTGAATGCTTTGCTGCTTGCAATGTTGAGAATGCCTCTTATCCACTATCATCATGTGCCGAAAAAAACGCTATCATTCATGCCATCTGTGCTGGCCACAAACAGATTACCGAGGTTGTAGTATTGGTCGATCAAACAACGCTTTGCACGCCGTGCGGCGCATGTCGCCAATGCCTGCAAGAGTTTGCTGGTCTAGAACTACCAATACACCTCTGCACTGTGAATGGGCAATACCAATTAACTTCGCTGCAAGAGCTACTGCCTTACTCATTTGATTTACCCCAAGAGGAAAAACCATGACCCAACTCGCTAAAAAAGCCGCAAAGTACCTGCAAGAACAACGACCTGGCTTCAAGCCTCGTATTGCAATTATTCTCGGCTCTGGCCTGGGTGATTTTGTTTCACATATCGAACAAGCCAGCGTTTTTCCGTATCAAGACTTGCCAGGCTTTCCAGAATGTACTGTTGCTGGTCATGGTGGACACCTTCACCTAGGTACTATTCATGGCACACCCGTTGTTTGCTTGCAGGGCCGAGTCCACCTCTACGAGGGCGTTGATAATTCTGCTACTCAAACCATGATCCGCACCATGAAACTCTTAGGAGCTGAAGCGCTACTGGCAACTAACGCCGCGGGCTCGCTCAATGTTGAGGTCACACCAGGAAATTTGGTACTGATCAATGACCATATTAACTTGCAGTTCAATAACCCACTCTGTGGTCCCAATGATGATGAATTTGGACCACGCTTTCTGGGCATGGAAGATATTTATAATCCCGCACTGCGATCAGCACTATCAGACGCAGCACAATCATTAGCAATCAAGCTACACGAAGGTGTCTATATCGGCACATTAGGGCCCACATTCGAGACACCGGCTGAAATCCGTGCTTTCAAAACCTTAGGCGCTGATGTCGTTGGCATGTCAACTATTCCTGACATTGTCACAGCCCATCATTGCGGCATGAAGACAGCTGCCGTCTCCGTAGTCACCAACCTAGCAGCTGGGCTATCGCCAGAGCCGCTATCTCATGAAGTCACCCTAAGAGGTGCCAAACTTGGAGCAGAAAAACTTCAGCAACTGGTTTTACAGTTTATCCAAGATTACTCTGCTGCTTGAGATGTCTCCTGATTACACAACATACATTGCCCACATTGATTTGACTCGGCTGGAGCAAGATAATTCAACCGAGCAAATCATCGCCCTATGTCGGCAAGCTCAAACCGTGTTTGGCAATGTTGCCGCTGTTTGTATTCCACCAGAACATGTCACTGTCGCGGTCGATCAGTTACAGCACACCACGATTAAAGTGGCCACTGTGGCCAACTTTCCCACTGGCAATCAAGCATTGAAAGCTACGCAACAGCAAATTGATCAAGCCATTGCCGCCGGTGCAAACGAGATTGACTTAGTTATACCCTACCAGGCACTGCAAGACGGTCAGCACACGTTCGTCGAGCATTACTTAGCCTCATGCCGCCAACAATGCCAGCAGCTGTGTCTAAAAGTGATTCTAGAAACTGGCTCGTTTACATCTGAGTCAGCAATGTTGGATGCGGCATTGCTCGCAATTGATTGCGGGGCAGACTTCTTAAAAACCTCCACCGGCAAAATCGCAATTGGCGCTAGTCTTGAGGCAGCTGCTGTTTTGTGCCAGGCAATACAGTCTCGACCCGATTGCGAGGTTGGTATCAAATTGTCTGGTGGCATTAAAGATCCTCAGATTGCACACACTTATTGGCAGCACATAACTCAGCAAATGGGGGCAGCATGGATCTCACCCAAGCACCTGCGATTTGGTGCCAGTAGCTTGCTGACCACGATACTCAATCAAGCCAAAACCTAAGCCCGATCGATCAACTTAGACAGGTATTGGATTGGCGGGGGTTACCTTGTCTATCCGTAAACTGCGTGCTATGTTTACCGGCCTACTTATCCACCATGGATCTTGTGCATGGAACACGGCGCTTTACTGATTCTATTAGCAATCATATTTGCCTTTTTCATGGCCTGGGGGGTTGGCGCAAATGACGTGGCCAATGCCATAGGCACATCAGTCGGTTCCAAGGCCATTACTGTGGCACAAGCCATACTGATTGCTGCCGTGTTTGAATCTTTGGGTGCGATTCTTGCTGGTGGACAGGTCACAAGCACTATCAGTAAAGGCATCATCCCTCCAGAAATTTTTAGTCACCAACCTCAAATACTGGTGTACGGTATGCTTGCTGCCTTGCTAGCAACCGGCTCATGGCTGCTGATCGCGACTTGTTTTGGTTGGCCAGTCTCAACCACTCACAGTATCATTGGTGCCATCATTGGTTTTGCGGTTTTTTGTACACCGCTGCATGCCATCAAATGGATCATGATCGTTAATATCGTGCTCAGCTGGATCATTACCCCGGTATTATCTGGATTGATTGCATTCCTACTGTTTAAGAGCGTGCAGTGCTTTATCTTTGATTCACATACCCCACTCAAACAAGCAAAAAAGATTGTCCCGATCTATATTAGCCTGGTGACCTTTGTGATAAGTATTGTCACCATCATCTCCGGTCTCAAACACATTAATCTACCCTTTAACTTGTTTGAAGAAGTCAGTGCCTCCATCCTCATTAGTATTATTGGTGGCTTAATCGGCCTGGTAGGTCTGCGCCAAATTCGATTACCCGATGAGGGTCACCCGCGACTCAACACACCGTTGCTGGAGAAGATTTTTGCGGTGCTCATGGTCTTCACGGCATGTGCCATGGCATTTGCACACGGCTCAAATGACGTTGCCAATGCGATTGGTCCTTTAGCTGCTGTGATAAACCTGGTGCAAAACCATGGCATCATCTCACAGACCAACCCATTACCTTTATGGATCATGCCATTTGGTGCTTTGGGTATTGTGACTGGTTTAGCCATGTACGGTCACAAGGTGATTGCAACCGTAGGTTCAGAAATAACACAACTCACCCCCAGCAGGGGTTTCGCTGCGCAGTTAGCGACAGCAAGTACCGTGATTCTTGCATCAGGATTTGGCTTACCGATCTCAACCACACAAACTTTAGTAGGTGGCGTTTTAGGCGTCGGACTTGCTCGTGGTATTGGCGCGATAAATCTAAACGTTGTGAGGAATATTCTCGCCTCATGGCTAGTTACAGTACCGGCTGGAGCGGTATTATCTGCCATTTACTTCTTTGTTCTAAAAACTATTCTAAGCTAATCATAAAAAAACTAACTCATTTCAAAGCGGCACTCGACATGCCTAATGCGGTGTTGTCACGTTACAGCCATATATGAAATCGTGGCTATGAGTTTGCTCTAAACAGAAGAGCTAAAACCATCAAGTTTTTCTATTGCTACAGCATCGTTACTCGTTACCGCTTTAAAAAAACAGCAATGTTTTCTAAGCATTACCATTATTCCGCATGATGAATCCTGATCAATCGAATGATCTTCTGGACCTTGCGCCAACTCGGCATAATTATTATCGCCCAATAACTCAACCTTCATACTTTCTAAATCAGCTTGCTTGATGATAAACATCATTCCAAACGACTCAATCGCCAAACACAAAAAACTCCATGCAGTAAAATCATTTTGCGGCCATTGATACAAATCATGCTGAGAACAAAAAACGAAACTCAGTCCAACTAATAATAAAAACGGTGCTAATTTATAGAGCAGTGCTAATGGCTTTTTATTCAGTGCTTGTTGAAAATTAATTTGAAGCGGTTGCCAAGAGACACAGTAGTCGGGTGACACACGATTAATCATTAGATAGCTGGCAATGAACACTAATGAAAATCCCGCTGAAATCCATTGAAAGATTTGACCCGTAAAAGGATCGTCCGACTGTAACATTGAAAAAATAGCATTAATTACGGTTGAGAAAACACTCTTGACCATACGCAAATAAATTGGTGGCGTTTGTTTGATTGCCAACCAATTTTTAGAGCACTCACCATTGAAGCAGCCAACCAATTGATCCCATTTATCTTGATCACAAACAAACGAAGGCACCAAAGCCAGCGTAATCGAAACAGTCAGCTCAATCAGCCACCACGATTTAGGCAGCCCCAGTTGATTACAAATCAGTTGATTAAATAAATTAAGCAAACTACACCCGTATAACATCCAAAAATTTAGGGCTTGACGGTTGGTCTTTGATGTACCATCCAAAATAGAATAGGCCATAAAAACTGCAATCAAACTTTGTGCGGAGCGGACTTGGTACTTATCCTCGGTTTTTGCTGCAATTAACATCAAAACCGAGGCTGAATTAAACGCACAACTTAAAACAAAGTACCAAGGTGCTCTGCGTTCAAGGTATAAATATTTAATCCAGGGAACCTGATCTTCCAGATAATTGATCGGGTCAGATTTTAGAATCAGCGTCTCTTCATTTCGCATAAGTAATTTTTTTCAGCATTAATGGTGATCATAATACCCGCTTCTCTGTAAAAATCATAATTGAGCAGTATACTATCGGTCATAATCAATTCATTTATATCGGCTTATTTGATGTGGTATACAGAAAAATCCGTCAACTCCTCGCTCTACATTGCTTTTGTGATGGCCGCTATCGCAGGCTTTAGTGATGTCTTCGGGTTTATCACTTTGCATGAGATTTTTACTGCACACATCACTGGAAATTTGGTAATCGCCATTTCATACGCGCTCTATCATACTCCTGGCATCTTACCCAGAATTGTCGCCATCCCTATTTTCATTTTAGCGGCATTTATCGTAACGACTATCATTGAATTATTCGGTATCTCCAAACAGGCTTTCCGATATTGGCTGGCCTTAGAAACATTACTATTTCTTGCGCTGATGATAACGGTGATCGCTTTTCATCCATCTTTAACAGTAACCAGCGTATCATTTCTTTTTATTGCTATGATCCCTGTAACCGCTATGGCTATTCATAACACGCTGATGAAGACCTTTTTACGCTCTATTCCAGTCTATACCGTCATGACTGGCAACTTATCTCAATTTATTATTAGCTTAACCGCCTTATTATTGGGTAAACACACACATATCAAAGAAGATCACGAGCAACTTATTCTAGAGATCAAGAAATTTGGCACATTACTTTTAGGATTTATTGTCGGTGGGGCGGTAAGCTTACTGTATGTCGTAATTGGCTTCTATGCGATACTATTTCTCATGCCATTTTTGATATTGGCAATTATCATCGCCTAGCCAAGCAATGATAACTGCCATACCTAATACGTGTCATGCATGGATTAAAAACATCAATTCCGCTTCTGACTACACCCGATCATGTCTTGGTACAGCTGAATAACACGTACCATGATTATCATACTCAGGAGCCTCTTTAACTTCCTCAACACCCTCAATTAAGGGTTGGAATAGCATTGGAGTGTTGGTCTGTTTTGACATCGCTTTATATTCGACCTCATGAGGCTGAATAAACAACATTCCAATAGACTCAACACACAAAGCAACCAGATCCAGTATGGGCAGCCACTGTCCCGGCTTGAAATAATTGTCGCGATCAACCGTCATGATCGTTGCCGATGCCAAGATGAGCAAAAGACATGGCAGTAGTTTGATAGCTCCCTGAACACTTTGCAGGTCAGGCCACCCCAACGTATAGTCCGGCGCATTTCGATTAATTGAAAGAAATATCCCGATAAAAGTAACCGGCTCAAGGAATGAAAGCCACTCAACAACAATACTGGCCTCTTGACTTGCACCAACCATAGAGAATGCCGCCGTTCTTGTTTTACCAAATAGATTTTTCCAAAAGCGCAAAAAAGCCAGTGGATCATTAAGAATAATTGCTGGAAGGTTAAGCCACTCTGCCGGCTGCAATATTTTTAAAAATAACCCCCACATCTTTTGATCACAACGACAAGCGACTAAAAAAGAAAGAGACGTAATAGCCAGCATTGATTCAATTAAATTCGGTAGCTGCGATGCAACTACAAGATCATAAGACCATACATTGATCCAGCCAAAAACAATTGATGTCGCAGCAAACCACAGTGCAGCGTCATAGTCCGAAGCACCGTGAGTGATTGAATACGTCATACCAGACGCGATCATGCACTGCGCTGCCAATTTGATGTGACGATTATTTTCTTTTGCCGCCCAAGCTATCCCAGCAGCCGCAACATTAAAAACTGCCGATAACATCGCATAGTATTTTTCGTTAGTAGCATGATTACTGTACCAATCGCGAATCGTAACTGTGCCAAAACCCAAACAGTTATTGATGGATTTCGCATTTAATCCATCACCAATGAATGCCATTCTTGAACCTAACTGGCCCATCGACTTGGGCGGCTGATCAGGCATAGGTGGCTGTTCAGGCTCTTGCAAACACATACGCTCTCCTTTAATACGCAATAGCTTCTCTAACTCTTACACATTACAACCTGCGTTGAATTAAATAGAATTTCTAACTTGAGTTGCATTTTTGTTTTCATCGGTTGAAGCCAAAATCGCAGAACTCCCTTTGGATATGCCCCACAGTCCGACAAACGAACCGAGAGATAGGTTCAAACCGGACATCCAATTGATTGGATTCTGCGAAATCTCGACGGCTGCAGGAAAAAGAACGGCAGTACCAGCGCCGATTAGTCCTAATGACTCGGCTTTGCCAATAAATGATCGGTGAGATGGATAATTTTCTTCAACCAAAGGCTTTATGATGTGTGGAAAAAAACAAAAAGCAGCAATTAAGGTACTAACAGCTTCGATTGAAAACCCTTCATCAATCAAACCACCGAATGATGGGATTAGCATGCCACCTACCGTAAGCGACGCGAAAAATTGAGTCAACATGTCATTACCCTTATAATCACTACTAGTATTGTACTTTTGTTCGATGGCTTTTAGGACTTGCGGGAAGAGTGTTAACGCCCACGCAATTGGGATGATCGCTTCAGAACGCTCTTCTGCCTCAGCAGCATTTGAAACACCAAGCAGCGTAGCAGTTAGGAAAATGGGTAAAAACCCATACTGAGCCCAAAAATCTGCAGCCGGTTTTACAACATTGGCAACGAGGTTTGATTGACGTTCTGAACTTGTTTGCCTGTTTCCTAATAATGATTCTTCTAAACGTTTCATTTATTTCACTCACTTTTGATTAATTCAAGCGAATCGTAATCCTTATTGCGTGTATTATCTAATTTGAAACACCAATCAGTCTTATAGAGAAAACCAATAGCATAAAAAAAAATAGCTATAAAACAATAAGATATCGTGATACTTCCAGTCTGGAAAACTCCAGTGTGAAGCACACGGTATAAAACTAACCGGCTGTTAAGAAAAAAATTTACCCATATGCAACTTTTTACCGCCTTGACTGATCAAAAAAATTCAATTTAGACCTGTCTTTAAAGGGTTTTTTGTTCAAATACTGACTGATACCACATTTTGACCGAGTCACTGACTGGAGTCATTGACGCCTGCCAGTTAAAAAACCCCACTGGTAATAACTCACTGTGATTAACCGTCATCGAGTCATAGTCTGTGTCATAGCCACTGTCTTGAGCTGTCAGCAACTGGCCATCAACATCGACTAAAAAGCCCAATCTTTGATACCAATGCATCGAGTAAATTGAAGTTTCTAATACAATATTATATTGAGTCTGATTTGCTAAACTCTTTAAATAATCGATACATCGACTACCGTGAGACTGATGGTGATCATCAACAGCCACGTAGATCGCCTCTAAGACTATTTCCTCCCCAGTCAGTGTTAAATTCATAACAGCAATAATTCGATGTTCATCATGGTATAAAACCGTTCGCTGACAACATTGATCATCACTAATCGTCTGTAACGGTGAAACCGTTGTTAAATACGATAATTTGTCAGGATTATCTCTTATAGAGCGCAAAATTAGTTCCGCTTGTTTAATCTGCTGCAGCGCGTAATAGCGAGTTTTAAATAAAGCATCACCAAGCATACCAAGACAGGTATCAGCAGAACTTTTTCGCTGCATAATTGCTGATTGCTCACGTGCATAAAAACTTTCTAAAGCAGATTGATCTTGCTCGCTAGCAAAGCGAATCGTACAAGCAGAAGCTGGACCATGATGCTCTATCGTTTTGATTGCATCGATCAACTGAGAATATTGCATAATGTCACAATGCCAATAAAAAAGGCGCCGCTTGGCGCCTTTTAAGATTCAACAGGTATTAGCTGCGATTGCCAAACAAACGCAAGAAACTCAAGAATAAGTTGATGAAATTCAAGTAAAGACTTAACGCGCCACTAATGACCATCTTGCCTTGTACATCCACGGGTGCAGCCGGGGAGAAAGACATTTTGATACGCTGTGTATCATAGGCAGTCAAACCAGCAAAGACTAATACACCTACTGCGCCTAATAACATTTGCCCCATGCCACCTAGCATAGATGGAAAAAAGAAACCCAATACCGATACAATAATCATACCAACGAGCCCCATGAAACAAAATGTTCCGATCGGGCCGAGATCACGCTGAGTGGTGTAGCCGTACAAACTCAAGCTAAGGAAACTTCCAGAGGTTGCAAGAAATGCAGTTGCAATCGACTGCTTGGTGTATATAAGAAAGACCGCTGCAAACGTTACTCCAGTTAGGGCTGAGTACGCTAGATATAACAGAATCGATGTCTTAACACTGCAACGCTGCTGAATAAAAACAAACGTTAACACACAACCCAATTGTGCGATCAAAAGTGTGTTAAAGACTACTGGATTAGTCAAAATAGCTGCCTGTAAACTAGCATTAGTTGTGATGATGCTAGCGACCACCCCAGACAGCAAGATACCTAAAGTCATCCAAGTGTACACCTTGCTCATGAACTGAGATAACGCAACATTTTTTACGCCAAACTGCGCACGGGACGATGAAAGTTGTGACATAGTCATTTCCTCTAAAACAGTTAAAACCAGTAGCGGCAATAAAGCTACTACCTTTCATATTGAGTGACATATTATAACATAGTCTGGATACGAAAGGGATACCGTATAATTATCTGATTATAAATAACTTTCAGAGATTTTTTGAAAGAAAGTCGAGAAAAACCCTTAATTTTGGTGAAATATGCTTGGTGTATGGAAATACTGCATATAAGCCAATATTACTTGGACAATATTCGGAAAAGATTGCCTGCAACGTACCATCAGCAACTTCAGTTTTAACCAAATAATCAGGAAGCATGGCAATTCCCAAACCACCAATTGCAGCATGCTTCAATGATTGAGCGCTATTGGAAACAAAGTTGCCTGTAATACTCACTGGGTATTTTTTCTTTTGATAATAGAAGTTCCACTCATTGGCGTTGGGTAAGTTACGCTGCACTAAACAATTATGTTGTTGCAACTCAACCAGAGACGCAGGGGTACCTTTACGTTCAAAATATTCCGTAGACGCGCAGACCACATAATGGTGCCAACCAATCAGCTTAGACATATCATTGCTAGCCGGTGGCTCTCCCACATGGATCGCAAGATCAAAACCAGAGTCCGTAAGATTGGGGATACTTGCACTGAGCTCGATTTCAATATGAAGATCAGGAAACTGTTCAACGAATTGCGCAACCAGTTGCGATAAATAATGATCACCAAAACTTTGTGGCACGACGACTTTCAATCGACCCTTGGGCTGATGCTTACCTAACGTCATGGCCTCAACAGCATCATTAACCTCTTCTTCAATTCTTTGCGTGTACTCATACAATGTTGCACCGTATTCGGTCAACGACATACTACGCGTGCTGCGATGAAGAAGACGAACCCCTAACTGTTTTTCTAGTCGGCTGATACGCTTGCTGATCATAGATTTGACCATACCCAACTGCGCAGCCGTTTTAGAAAAGTTTTTTAACTCGACAACTTTAGAGAACAATAAAAAATCATCTAATTTTGGATCTCCCATCGCTTTCCTCCGGTGAATGATGAACATCTAGAAACAATGTAGCACTCGCCTTGTTCAAAAAAAAGCAAGTCTGCTCCATTTGAGCACAAGATAAGCAATTAATAATAATTTAAGTTTTATGCGGATTTAAGCGGTTTTATTGCCATTGTTTGATTAAATGTTAATTATTATCGTTGCTTGTATCTTGTTTTTAAAACAACCTTCTTACTCATTTTCTCTAACAGCGCAGTTGGTAAAGTTGAAACAGAGGAATACTCTTTTAAAAAAACTGAGTATTAAAATTTAAAACTCTAATAAAAGTTTCAAAAACATAATTTAAAATTTTTACTAGATAAAACGATACAGTATCAATTATGAATTTTTCTAACTTGACAGATAGACTAATAAAAAACTCATTTAATATCGTCAAAAAAAAGGGGTGATTTTCATCACCCCCCTGACTCTGGAGTTCCTTTCCAGAAGCTCCATCCTTAGAACCCTCTCTCTCCATGAGAAAACGCTTATGACCTTAAAGTAAAATTACTCTAACACGCATGATGCACCGATTCAATTTAATAGCTCGGTTTAATTAACTCACATCACCCCAATTTGATTGCATAAGACTTAAAGCAACAATTGCAGCTGTTTCAGTTCTTAAGATACGAGGACCCATTGAAAAAGAATAACAGCCCAAGCTTCTACCATACAAGACTTCTTCTTTAGTAAAACCACCCTCAGGGCCTATTGCAATACGAGCAGCATCAAGCTTTGATTGTTCTAATAACGGCTCGGTTGCAGCGGGATCTGCTATAAAACAAGGAACTTTTGATGCCTGCAACCAATCATCTAAACTTACTGGTGAATTAATTTTAGGTAGCACGCAACGACCAGACTGCTCGCAAGCACTAATAATGACACCCTGCCAATGTTGCATTCTTTTTTTAAGACGATCGTGATTGAGTTTTATATTGATACGTTCTGATAGTATTGGTGTGATGGTAGTGACGCCTAACTCAACCGCTTTTTGAATCACCCAATCCATTTTATCGCCACGTAACAATGCTTGCCCAAGCTCCAATTGCAAAGATGATTCAACTTGACAAGCAACAAACTCAGTTAACTCAACTTCAACATTATTTTTTTTAATTGCAATCACTGAGGCCAAATATTCGCCGCCTTGACCATTAAACACCGTAACGCAATCACCAAGCTGAATTCGCATGACCCGTTGCAAATAATGCGAAGCGAATGAATTTAATAAAATCGTCTGATGCAATACTAATGGTGTATCTTGATAAACTCTTTTTGATGGCAAGTGAATGACCTCAACGAAACTTAGGTCTCTGTGACTGTTTCCAGAACTTTTTCAGGACGCTTCCAACTTGACACCGTGCGTTGTTGAGCTCTCTCCAGTGTTAATTGTTCTGCTGGCGCATCACGAGATACTGTAGAGCCAGCACCAATCGTTGCATCACAGCCAACAGTCAGTGGCGCAACTAATGAACTGTTAGAGCCAACAAAAGCACCGTCTTGAATAACGGTTTGCCATTTATTAACACCATCATAATTGCAAGTGATTGTACCTGCACCAATATTAACACCACAACCCAAGGTGGCATCACCGATATATGAAAGGTGAGATACCTTCGATCCCGCACCAATATCAGACGCTTTAATCTCGACAAAATTTCCGACCTTTGCACCTTTGCCAATTGTCGTTTCAGGCCGGATACGTGCGAAAGGTCCTACCGTTGCCTTATCATTGATTGTTGCGTGTTCAACTAATGAATTTGCTGCAATCGTTACGTCATCACCAAGCGTTACATTTTTTAAAATAACATTCGGCCCAATGAAACAGTTATTGCCAATAACAACATCGCCTTCGAGAATAACATTGACATCTAAGATAGAATCACGACCGACCGAAACCTGTCCTCGTATGTCTAAACGATAAGGGTCCAATACTTTAACACCCGAATATGTCAAAGCCTTGGCCTGCTCAAGTTGAAAATGACGCTCAAGTGATGCTAACTGCCAACGATCATTAACACCTTGCACCTCTTTTTCACAATGAGAGATGACACCTCCAACAGCAATACCGTCTCTAACAGCAAACGATACAATATCAGTTAAGTAATATTCATTTTGTTTATTGTCATTTTTGAGCTGCGGTAACCACTTTTGCAGTTGCTTAACTGAGGCTGTTAAAATACCGGTGTTCACTTCGGTAATTTTTTTCTCGAGTTCTGTCGCGTCTTTCTCTTCAACAATCGCCGTAATATTGCCTAACTCGTTACGAATTATTCGCCCTAAGCCGGAGGGATTTTTTTTATCAATAATCACAAGACCCAAAGCACTGTCAGGCGTTTGTTGCAATAACTTACTCAGCGTTTCCTCTGAGATTAATGGTACATCTCCGTACAACACCAGAACCTGATCGTCTTTGTGACAGAACGGTACGGCTTGTGATACAGCATGCCCGGTACCTTGACGTTCTTCTTGCTTAATCCAATTAACCGGTAAGTGTGTTAAAGACTGCCTAACTTGAGCCCCACCACTGCCATAGACAACATGAATCGAATCGGGATTAAGTTGTTCAGCCGTACGCACTACACGCTCAACCATCGGCACCCCAGCCAATTCATGCAATACCTTTGGTACGCCAGAAAACATACGCTTGCCATTACCGGCTGCCAAAACAATGACACTTAAACCCATGGGTGACCCTCGATAAAATATTGAAAAGATTATACTAACATTAAAAATTTATCGGCTGCCAGATGTAACACAGCTATTATTTTTTGATATGTTTTCTTAAGGACTGAATCGCACGCAACTGTGCTGAGGCTTCAGCAAGTTCAGTCATTGCTTGTTTATAATCCAGTTCTTTTGTCTTATTGGATAATGCAATTTCTGCTTGCTCTTTTGCTGTTTGAGCTGCCAGCTCGTCAAGATCTTCTGCGCGACTAGCTGTGTTGGCAAGTACCGTTACGACATCGGGTTGCACTTCTAGAAAGCCGCCCGATGTATAATAGAATTGTTGTTCTCCCGACTCCAAAGTAAATTGCATGGCACCAGGATTAATCGCTGTTAATAATGCGGTATGACCTGGATAAATACCCAACTCGCCTGAACCACCGGTTGCTAATAAACAAGTTACCTTACCGGAAAATAATGCCGCTTCCGCGCTGACAATTGTTAGATCCATGGTCTTTGCAGCCATCATTACACCTATTTAAAGTTCTTTGGATTTTTCAACCACTTCATCAATGCTTCCAACCATATAGAAAGCCTGCTCAGGAATATCATCGTAGTCACCATTAATAATTCCTTTAAAGCCTGCAATCGTATCTTTCAAAGATACATACTTTCCAGGCGCACCGGTAAATACCTCAGCAACAAAAAATGGTTGAGATAAGAAACGTTGCATTTTACGTGCGCGCTTCACAATTAACTTATCTTCTTCAGAAAGCTCATCCATACCTAGAATGGCAATAATATCTTTTAACTCATTATAGCGTTGCAAGGTTTGCTGAACTGCACGAGCAACGGTGTAGTGATCGTCACCAACAATTTGCGGGTCAAGCTGGCGACTACTCGAATCAAGAGGATCAATCGCTGGGTAAATACCAAGCTCTGCAATTTGACGAGACAGTACTACCGTTGCGTCTAAATGCGAGAAAGTCGTTGCTGGCGATGGATCCGTTAAATCATCGGCAGGCACATAAACTGCCTGGATGGATGTAATCGATCCAGTTTTTGTTGATGTGATACGCTCTTGTAAGTTACCCATCTCTTCAGCCAACGTCGGCTGATAACCCACCGCTGATGGCATACGACCTAGTAGGGCTGATACTTCAACACCAGCTAGGGTGTAACGATAAATATTATCGATGAATAGCAATACATCACGACCTTCATCACGAAATTGCTCAGCAATTGTTAATCCAGTCAGTGCAACACGCAAGCGGTTACCCGGTGGCTCATTCATCTGACCGTAAACCAAAGACACTTTATCGATGACGTTGGAGTCAGTCATTTCATGATAAAAGTCATTCCCTTCACGAGTCCGTTCACCAACCCCTGCAAATACTGAATAGCCACTATGTTCTACAGCAATGTTTCTAATCAACTCCATCATATTGACGGTCTTACCAACACCGGCACCACCGAACAACCCAACCTTTCCACCTTTTGAAAATGGACACAATAGATCGATGACCTTAACACCAGTTTCGAGAATTTCGATGCTTCCTGACTGATCAGTAAACTCAGGCGCACTGCGATGAATCGGTAGACGCTCTTTCTCACCAATTGGGCCGGCTTCGTCAATTGGCTCGCCCAATACGTTCATAATACGACCTAAGGTTTCTTTACCAACAGGAACCTGAATGGGTTGGCCACTGTTTGCAACCTTCATACCCCGTTTCAAGCCTTCGGTACCACCCATCGCGATAGTACGTACGATGCCGTCGCCGAGCTGTTGCTGCACTTCGAGCACAAGATTTACATCACTCACCATCAAAGCATCATAGACCTTAGGTGAGTGGCCGCTCTCAAACTCCACATCAATCACCGCACCAATTACTTCGACGATTTGGCCCATTTGCATTACATCTGTACTCATCACATAGTCCTCAATTAATTATTCTACAGCAGCCGCACCGGCCACAATTTCTGAAATTTCTTGCGTTATTCCTGATTGCCTTACTTTGTTGTACACCAGTCGCAGCTCATCAATTAGAGAGCCGGCATTATCAGTCGCACTCTTCATTGCCACCATTCGAGCACTTTGCTCACAAGAGATATTTTCAATCACAGCCTGATACACTTGTGATTCAATGTAGCGAATCAAGAGTGCTGTCATTAGAACAGATGAATCATCTGGCTCGTAAATATAATCCCAATACCATTTTTTTGAAGATGGCTCAGGCTGTAAAGGCAAAAGTTCACGCACAAAAGGCTGCTGTGTCATCGTGTTGACAAAACTATTGGCTGCAATGAAAACCTGATCTAACTCACCAGAGTCAAAGCGATCAAGCATAACCTTTACAACACCAACCAAGTCAGTAACCGAAGGCTTATCACCGAGGCCAGTTGCAACACCAACAACGTTCACATCAAGGCGTGAAAAATAACTCTCGGCTTTTCGACCAATTAAGCATACATCAACTTCAATTTGTTGCTCTTGCAATGACTGCAACTGCTTCAAAATGGTTCGGAATAAATTCATATTCAAACCACCGCACAAACCGCGATCGGTTGAGACGATAATAAAGCCGACTCGACGGATAGTTTCGCGTTTTTGCATATAAGGATGCTTGAACTCACTGTGACAAGAGGCAACATGAGAAATTACATCACGAATATGGGTTGCATAAGGCTTTGATAATGCCATGCGCTCTTGAGCTTTACGCATTTTACTCGCTGCAACTAACTCCATCGCGCGAGTAATCTTTTGCGTACTCTTTACACTCGACATTTTATTGTGAATTTCTCTTGCGCGTGACATGACGACAGCCCTCGTTATTAAATTACCACGTTTGCGTGGATTTGAACTTTTCTAGGATCTGCTCCATCTTCTGCAACGTGTCTGCGTCTAATACTGGCTTATCATTAATGGCTTGCATGAACTCAGACTCAGTATCAGCTAGATAGGCGTGAAGAGAGGCTTCAAAACTCGTAATCTTTTTGAGATCAACATCGTCTAAATAACCCTTCTCAACCACAAACCATGAAAATGCGGTCTGAGCCACATCAAGCGGCTTGTATTGCGACTGCTTCAGCATCTCATAAATACGCTGACCACGCTCTAGTTGTTTACGTGTCGCTGCATCCAAGTCAGAAGCAAATTGTGAAAAAGCCTCAAGCTCACGATATTGTGCAGCTGCGATACGTAATCCACCCGCTAGTTTCTTAACAATCTTAGTTTGTGCGGCGCCGCCAACACGAGATACTGAGAGGCCAGTGCTAATTGCTGGACGAATCCCTGAGTTAAACATATTCACATCAAGGAAAATTTGACCATCGGTAATCGAGATAACATTGGTTGGAATGAAGGCCGAGACATCACCGGCCTGTGTCTCAATAATTGGCAACGCGGTTAACGAACCTGTTTTTCCTTTGACTTCGCCATTAGTAAGTTTTTCAACATAGTCAGCATTAACGCGAGCCGCTCTTTCTAAGAGACGCGAGTGCAAATAGAAAACATCACCTGGGTATGCTTCACGACCTGGTGGACGACGAAGTAACAATGAAATTTGACGATAAGCCCAGGCTTGCTTGGTTAAATCATCATAAACGATGAGCGCATCTTCACCTCTGTCTCTAAAGTACTCTCCCATTGAACAACCGGAATATGGTGCTAAATATTGCAGTGATGCCGCATCTGAAGCATTGGCTGCAACAATGATGGTGTGCTTCAACGCATCGTGCTCTTCAAGCTTGCGAACAACCGCAGCCACAGACGATGCTTTTTGACCAATAGCCACATAGATACACTTAACACCGGTATTTTTTTGATTAATGATTGTATCAATTGCGATTGCAGTTTTACCAATCTGACGATCTCCGATAATCAGCTCACGCTGTCCTCGGCCAATCGGAACCATGGCGTCAATCGATTTAATACCGGTTTGCAACGGCTGATCGACCGATTGTCTGTCGATAACTCCAGGTGCAATCTTCTCAATGGCAGACATCAATGATGTTTCAATTGGTCCTTTACCATCAATTGGGCGACCCAAAGTGTCAACCACACGACCCAATAATGCCTCACCAACCGGCACCTCTAAAATCTTACCGGTACAACGTGCAACCATACCTTCTTGTAAACTACCATAAGGACCCAGTACTACGGCACCGACAGAATCCCGCTCAAGGTTAAACGCCAGACCAAAAATACCACCTGGAAACTCGATCATTTCACCGAACATCACATCAGTGAGTCCGTAGATGCGCACAATTCCATCCTTCAAATTAACAATCGTACCTTCAGTTCGGACTTCCGCCTGAACATTCATACTATCTATTCGAGACTGAATAATTTGACTAATCTCTGATGCTTCTAACTGTGTCAATGACATGACTATTAACCTCTCAATCTTTCACTTAATCGCGACAACCGATTACGAACCGAACCGTCCATAACCCAACTGCCTACTTGAATAACAACACCACCGATAAGAGCGGTATCCACTTTCAACGTGAGCTGTGCCTTGGAACCTAGTGTTTTTTCAACGTAGGATTTCACAGAGGCAACTTCTGGCTCTGATAAGACACGGGCAGATGCCACCGATGCAGAAACCACTCCTTCAAACGCCTCTAACTCATCAGAAAACAGAGTAAAAATCTCAGGCAAAACAACGAGTCGATTTGATGTAGCCAGCACTTGGAGAAAAGTCTCAACCTCTGTCACAAGCTCTACCGGTAGGTCAGGGATTGCCTTGACGACATCCAGTAAAATCGATTGGCGTTGCTGATCGGTATAGAGCGGGCTCTCTAAAACCACTCGCATGTTTGCATCTCTCACAGCACAAGACAGCACGTTGAGTACTGATAACCACTGATGCACTGCGCTAGTTTGACAAACTTTCTTAAACAGCGCTTTGGCGTATGGTCTTGCCATGGTTAAGGATTGAGACATTACGCTTCGCCCACTGTGTCTGAAACAATACCTCTATCCAAATCAAGATTGATACTAATTTCTTTCTGTAACACTTTCTCTGCACCTGCAATTGCGAGCTCACTCACCTGAGCAATTAACAGCTCTTTCGCCTGTAAGTAATCTTTTTGGATGTCTTCTTTAGCCAGCTCTGATAGACGCGCACCTTCTTTGCGAGCTTGTTCTTTTGCTTCCTCGACCAAGTGATGAGCTCGAGTATTTGCTTGCTCGATAATTGCAGCCGCTTCGGCTTTGGCTTCAGTACGAATCTCTTCAGCCTTGTACTGCGCAAGCTCGAGATCTTTTACACCTTGCTCAGCAGCCGATAAACCATCTGCAATTTTTTGCTGGCGCTCGCTCATAACGTTGGTGATCGCCGGCCAAACATACTTCATGGTAAACCAGATAAACAAACCAAACGTTATCATTTGACCAAGAATGGTTAGATTCAAATTCATACTTAATTACCTCAGCTCAGACGCTCTGATTTTTATTACCTAACCAACAACATGGATTGGATTTTGTTTAAGGCTGGCGTTAGTGCTGGCATGAATACAGCTGGTGAGAATAGCATTAAAAACCCCATCACCAATCCGATGACCGCAAATGCATCCAACAAACCAGCCATCAAAAACATGTTACCCATCAACATGGATTTTAGCTCAGGCTGTCTCGCGATCCCTTCTAAGAACTTACCGCCAAGCAAGCCAAAACCGATGGCAGTTCCCATTGCAGGAATACCTATTAGAAGAGCAGCACCAATAAAGATGTTACCGTATAGTCCGACCAGTGTTTGAATAATTTCCATTGAGTGCTCCTTAGTAAATAAAAAATTAATGTGTCTCGTGTGCCATACTTAAATAAACAATCGTTAACATCATAAAGATAAATGCTTGGATTGTAATAATTAAGATATGGAAAATCGCCCAAATACCGCCCGGGAACCATTGGAACCAAAAGGGTATTAATGCAGCAATGAGAACGAAGATTAACTCACCAGCAAATAAATTACCAAACAAACGCAGCGCTAGCGAAAGTGGCTTTGCTATCTCTTCAACTAATCTAAAAAAAACATTTACCGGCATCAGATACCAACCAAAGGGTTTGGATAATACCTCAATCATTAAATTCTTTGCGCCTTTGGCTTTGAAGTTGTAATAAATGATCATACCAAATACAGTCAGCGCCAAAGCGATGGGAAGGTTAATATCCGCTGTCGGAACCGCTCGAAAATGTGTGACGCCAAACAGTGCAAGGAACCGTGGTAATAAATCTACCGGCAATAAATCCATTAGGTTCATTAAAAAGACCCAAAAGAAAATGGTTAAGGCCATTGGAGCGATCACGGGGTTTTCACCATGGAATACCTGCTTAGTCATACTGTCAACGGTTTCAATAGAATACTCGACGAAGTTTTGCAGCTTACCCGGAACGCCAGCAACCGCTCGCGTTGCAACCCAATAGAACAAGCCAAGAAGACCCGCACCCAATAAAAGAGACACAACCAAAGTATCCACGTTGATTACCCAAAAACTGGCTTTGGATGCAGAACCCAGCGGCTGTGACCAATTGGTCAAATGGTGCTGAATATATTCTGTCGAGGTTATCTTTCCACTTGCCATCAGCTCTGCCTCGATTTTGATAGGGTGAATAGCGGCACTAACAGTAGGCTGATGCTTACTACAGCAACTCCAAGCAATAATGCCAACAAGTTCAACGAAAAGTAATTAAAAAAGAACACCGCTAAAGACACCATACATAATAATTTAAAACACTCACCAAGATAAAATGAGGCCAGAATAAATTGCCCTGACCTTGGTCGTGAGCGGCACAAAAAAATCAATGCAAAAAGAGCATTCGGCATTAAGACAGCTAACCCACCACAACATGCCGACCATGCCCACTGCGATGATCCAAACAGCATAGCAAGGAAAAAAACCGTCGCTGTGGCACTGAGCTGCGACATAATGACGAGCCTGGGCGTTACCATTAAAGGATTGCCTCTCGCTTGATGTCTGACGCCTTCGCAACTCACTGTCATATCTATAAAGCCCCTGGCAAATGTTCGCGAGTATAAAGGCTTTCACCGCCATGTGCAACGCTGCACCGCTTCAATCCGCCCCCAAAATAGTTAAGCCATCGATTCACGCTGACTCAACATAAAACTCTAGAGCCCGTCTGAATCACAAACAAGCTCATAGTAACTTACTGTGGATCAGGCGCTTGATGTTGCTGATAAAAATCATTACTTCTAAATACGGCCTTGCGCGAGTCACATGAATACATTTGATGCGATATAGCCACACCAACCAGTATACCTATCACAAAAACGATCAAATAAAAGACACCTTGCCTCATCACTTCACTCTTCCATTAATGAATTTTTTCTAAAATACCATCCAACTCGTCAACATCGCTGTAATGAACGATTAACTGCCCCTTACCTTTTGCTTGATGCCGTATTACTACTCGAGCACACAGTTTATCAGATAATTCTGACTGCAGTTTTTTGATATTAGGGTCAATCTCTTGCGGAACCGAGCTGTTCGCATCCTTACCATTCTGTAATGACTTAACCCATGCCTCGGCCTGTCTGACGGACAGCTCTCGAGCGATAATACTCTTTGCTACATCAACTTGCTGAGCACCCTCAAGCATCAATAATGCTCGTGCATGACCCATTTCCAACTGGCCATTTTCAACCATCACTTTCACTGCAGGCTGCAAACGCAATAGCCGAACTAAATTCGACACAGCAGTTCGCGACTTACCTACTACTTCAGCCACTTCCTGATGAGTCAGCGAAAATTCATGCAGCAATCGATTTAAGGCGACAGCCTCCTCAATAGCATTGAGATCTTCACGCTGTATGTTCTCAATCAGCGACATTGCCACTGCAGCATCGTCTGACAACTCTCGCACCACCGCTGGTATTTGCTTCAAGCCAGCCAATTGTGCAGCTCGCCAGCGACGCTCACCAGCAATCAACTCATAACCTTTTGCAGTTTGGCGCACCACTACTGGCTGTATCACCCCTTGCGAGCGAATCGATTGTGCTAGCTCATCCAACGCACCTGGCGCAAAGTGACTACGGGGCTGATAACGACCCGCCACAATACTTCCGACATCCAGTTGTTGCAGCGTTGAATCAGTCAATGCCAGCTGTGGCCCTTCGTCAGACTGATAATCAGGCTGAATTTGAGCGACCGACGGCTGATCAACTCGGGACGTTTGCAATAATTCACCCAATCCCAGATCACTTAATCCACGGCCCAAGCCTCTTTTCTTTTGCATCACACCTCCTCTCGCACCGCTTGATCTTGCGACACCAGCCGCTCGGATTTGCGATAGCGTTGTAAAAACTCACTAGCCAATGCCAAATATGCAATCGCCCCCTGCGACCGCTTATCATAATGCACCACGGGTATACCATGGCTTGGCGCCTCTGCCAATCTTACGTTCCGAGGAATAACGGTATGATAAACCTGCCCTCTAAAATGCGTCAGCAATTGCTCCGAGACCTCAGATGTAAGACGGTTACGACCGTCATACATGGTGCGCAATAAACCCTCAATCTTTAACTGCGGATTGACCGCCTGCTTAATGCGCTCGATGCTAGCTAATAAACTGGTCAAACCCTCCAGTGCGTAATATTCACATTGTATCGGCACCAACACGCTGTGCGCAGCAACCAAGCCGTTCACCGTCAGCATGTTCAAAGAAGGCGGGCAGTCGATAAGGATATAATCGTAAGCAGCACTCAATACATTCAATGCATTGGCTAAACAACGATCGCGATTATCCGACTTTAACAAACGCACCTCAGCAACAGTTAGATCACCATTAGATGGCAATAAGCTAAAACCCCACCTGGTTTTTACAACAGCAGACTTCGCATCACAATCACCCAGTAATACCTCGTTAATTGTGTTCGTCAACTCCTGCTTATTAACCCCACTCCCTACCGTGGCACTGCCCTGAGGGTCTAAATCAACTAGCAATATGCGCTGTTTCATCAACGACAAAGATGCCGCCAAGTTAATTGATGTGGTTGTTTTAGCAACACCACCCTTTTGATTTGCGATCGCAATAATTCTCGCCATGACTATTTTCCAGTTTGTTCAATCACTACCAAATGACGCTCAGCAGCTAAGCCAGGCACCTCAAGCGCAACCGTACGATAAGGAAGCTCGATACCATTCAATTCTGCTTCCGGATACGCACCCTTCATTAACTGCCACTCACCATCTTCTTTTAATAAATGCCTTGTCCACGATAAAATATTGGATAACGTACTGACTGCTCGCGCAATGATAACATCAAATCTTTGTGTTTGTGAAAAGCGCTCGATGCGCTGATGATGTACGGCCACATTTTTCAATCCTAAAGACTGAATAATATGCTGTATAAAGCTGGTTTTTTTACTGTTACTGTCAATTAATGAGAATTGCATCTGAGGACATGCAATCGCCAGCGGGATACCCGGAACCCCACCACCTGTGCCAACGTCTAAGACAAACTCACCGTGAAGATATGGAATAATTACCAAACTGTCGAGCAAATGATGCGTTACCATCTTTGTAGGCTGATGAATTGCAGTTAAGTTATGCGTTTTATTCCACTTTTGTAATATCACCAAAAACGCAATCATAAGGTCTAACTGCTCAGGTAATAATTCAATTGCAAGACTGTCTATGCCGCTCGACAGTTGCTGCCTCATCTCATCTTGCGCTTGCTGATTAATCATTTTATAAATACTCCGACCAGACTTTTTTTACTTTATTTGACGCATCCTTATTTAAAGTAACCCAATGATCAACTACAACCTGTTTTTGTCGTAGCATCACGCCATCCATGATGGGCTGATAATTTTGTGGCCAATCTAGCATAGCCAGCCGCATATTTTGAGTGCGATTAAAAATAATACAACTGTGCCACTGAGTTAATTGCAAGACATTCAATATCATATTTGTCATGAGTGATTGTTTTTGCAGGTGACACAGCGTTGACACAAACTGATTGTAGCGCGCAACCACTTCAACCAGTTGCCGATCTATTTCCTCAACGGCTTTAGCCGTATATTTTTTCCAACGATAAAAGGCTCCAACACAAGCAGCCTCCCAATCATCATCCAAATGATCAATTGCATGAGCCATACAACTAGCCACCAAAGCCTGGCGAATCTGTAACAACTCAGCAAATTGATGCCCATTCAAACGAGCAACGCGAAAACCTTTAAGCGGCTCTACTGTCACCCAGTTGCCACCAATCAATTGATTCAATGCCTCACGCACGGGCGTTCCACCCATGGCATAACGTTGTTTGAGCGCCTCAATATTAAGGCGCTGCCCAGGTTTAAATTCAACCGACATAATATCATCGCGTAGCAGACGCACCGCCTGCTCCGTTAATGATTCTTGTTCTGGCTGATTATCCACTGAGGTTTCCAAATGCCATGGGCCAATTGTTAATGAAAGAAGAATACTATAAATCATCGATGATTATAAATATAGTCGAATAATACTTGAATCATCGATTTTATTAAGTTAATCTATTCTTGAAGTAACGCAATGGAGTGCGAATGCTAGAAATAACGAGACAAGCTAACTGCTCTTCTTGGTCGGTTGATAGAGCAATTCAAAGTAGCACCAGTCCACAAACTAGCGCCAATCTGGCACATCAGTTGACGATAACTTCATCAGCACACTGTTATCCGAAAGCCATACTCTCAAAGGTGACGCCCTCAAATAGACTAGAGGACAAGCACCTTTCAGACGGTACCGGTTTTTATCAGGTGCATCTCCTCGGGGGGTGCAGACTAAACGTATATCCTGGGGAGCTTGGCAAATTGTCAATGCGGAATACGTTCAGCCTGCAGCCCGCCCATTCTGGAACTTTCGTGGCGAAGGTGGGAGGATAAAGACAGGTTTGCGCAACGACCCACAATCGATAGCAGCACAATGCCACGTCAACGTGCTCTGCAAAAACCTGTCTTCCTCTTCTGAATTTAACCTTGATGACAACCGCAATTCACTCGCATAGACTAAAAAAATAGCCTGGTAAGACGAGAACGCCCATGCAAAGCCTGGAAATTATTAAGATCAATGCTATGAGCTTAATAAAAAAAGCCGGCTTTGGCCGAGACGCCATACCTAGCATTACACTTCTACTGAGAAGTGCGGATAGTTTTAGTGACCTCAAAAACATTATGGCGGGCCTACTCGCAGGTGAAAGCATCGATGACAAAACATTTATTGAAAATTTCTTAATGCATTACCAGCCTGGAATTGCCAGGCAAATAGCACTGACTGTATTTGGTGAGCGCAGAACAAAACAAGATTTAATCGCAGATGCGCTCATCAAGCCCGACTCAGCCACAGCGCTGGCAATAACCAAAATACAACTGCCAAGAATTTCTAGTCAGAGTCAAATCTAGGACTGCGTACAACATTAACAAGAAAGCTTTTCCTAAGCATTGCAAACAAATCTCACCAGGGGCAAGCATTGTTAAAAAAACGATTAGCGCAAAGAAAGTTCGCAACCGAAAATAGAACTAATTGATCAAGCTCATCGATGAACCGCTATCATGAAATATTAACTTTGACGAGTGGCTTGATATTGTTGATGCTTCTTTAAAAAAACCAGCAAAAGTGAAATCGCTGCAGGCGTAACGCCCGGAATACGCCCGGCCTGTCCGACAGTCGTTGGCCGCACGCGGTTGAGGACTTGCAATACCTCGGTAGATAGGCCAGTTACAACATCGTAACTAAAGTTTTCCGGTATAACCGTAGCTTGCATATTTCTAGCACGGTCAATTTCAACTTGCTGCCGTTTGATATAGCCAGCGTACTTCGTTTGGATCTCAACTTTTTGAGCTGCATTAATTAACGGCGATAAGTTTTCGAAAGCTTCAAGTCGCTTAAGTATCTCTATGGACACTTCCGGTCGACGTAATAAATCCAAGCCATTGTATTCTCGTTCCAGTGCAACACCTGTTTGCTGCTTGAATTGTTGTGCACTCGTCGAATCCGGCTGCACCCATGTATTCTGCAGAACAGTAGAAAGATCCTTCACTGCAGTCTGAGTCTGGCAATATCCTTGCCACAGTGACTCTGACAAACAACCAAGCTGATACGCAATGGGTGACAAGCGCTCATCCGCATTATCTTCGCGCAGCAATAAACGACACTCGGCTCGTGATGTAAACATACGGTAGGGTTCTTGTGTCCCTTGTGTGACCAAATCATCAACTAGAACGCCAAGGTATGCCTCATCACGACGTGGGTACCATGCTTGCTCACCGCGCACGCGCAGAACGGCATTAATTCCAGCAAGCAATCCTTGAGCAGCGGCCTCTTCGTAGCCTGTTGTTCCATTAATCTGGCCCGCAAAAAATAAATTTTCGACCGGTTTTGTTTCTAAAGAATGCTTTAAATCACGTGGGTCAAAAAAATCGTACTCAATTGCATACCCAGGCCTCGTAATATGACAATGCTCCAAACCTTCGATCGTTTGTAACATAGCCTGCTGAGCGTGGAAGGGTAAACTGGTTGAAATACCATTCGGGTACACTTCAATACTGTTTAAACCCTCGGGCTCTAAAAAAATCTGGTGGCCTGATCGCTCGGCAAAACGCACAACCTTATCTTCAATCGACGGGCAGTATCGTGGGCCGACGCCTTCAATATTGCCTGAATACATGGCTGATTGGTCAAGATGATCTCGAATCACCGCATGAGTTTTCTCGTTAGTGTACGTGATATAACAAGATACTTGCTGAGGATGTTGCGACACATCACCCCAATACGACATTACTGGCAGAGGAGAATCGCCCGGCTGTTCTTGCAACTTGCTATAGTCAATGGTTCGCGTATCAATTCGAGGCGGCGTGCCTGTTTTCAAACGTGCAACACGGAATGGTAATTCTCTTAATCGTTCCGATAACGCAACAGAAGGCGCATCACCCATACGACCACCCAGTTGCTGCTTTTGACCAACATGAATCCGACCCGCTAAAAAGGTGCCGACCGTCAACACCACGGTCTTCGCATAAAATGACAAACCCATTTGAGTAACGACACCACGCACTCGACCATTTTCGATGATCAAATCATCCACGGCTTGCTGAAATAACTGCAGACCAGGCTGTTGCTGTAATGCCTGTTTGACATAACTTCTATAAAGGTCTCGATCAGCCTGAGCACGAGTGGCGCGCACGGCAGCACCTTTGCGTGCATTAAGCACCCTAAATTGAATGCCAGCATGATCTGCGGCTGCAGCCATGACACCGCCCATAGCATCAATCTCTCTGACCAAATGACTCTTACCAATACCACCAATGGCAGGGTTACAAGACATTTGACCCAATGTTTCAATGTTATGTGTCAATAATAGGGTGCGCGCCCCCATGCGGGCAGCGACAAGTGCGGCCTCGGTCCCGGCATGCCCACCACCAACGATAATGACATCCCACAATGAATCACGATCAGCCACGCCAAACCCTCTAAACTTGTCAAAAAAAGTGCAGCGATAGTAGCATGGGTTTTTTATCTAAAACAAGGAAATTTAGCGGCTACCAGACATGCCACCAGGGTCGTTGCGACAAAGTTGCCTGACACCGATTCAGTGCCGACTGATAAATCTGTTGCTGCTTGGCCACCTTATGAGCAATAGCAATTAATTTGGGATTGTTTTGGAAACGTCCCGAGCGATAACCTCCAGGGCCCAAATAGTAAGCTAAATACATGGATTCAGCATCCGACTTAGCAATGCCGAGCTGATGATGCAACTGATTTGAATACCAACCGATAAAATCAACGGCATTAGCAAAGCTACTCCGACGCGCACTGCGCTGATGCGTACTGTGAAGGTACTCTTGCCATGTGCCATCAACCACTTGGGCATACCCCTCAGCAGTAGTCGGTCTAAACCCCGGGATAAAACCTAACCAGAGATGATGCGGTGGTTTTACACCCGCACGAAAATGTGACTCCTGATGAATGATCGCCATTTGTACACTGATTGGTACGCCCCACTTTTGCTCGGCACGTTGTGCCGACCAGTACCATGAGGGATGCTCTTGAAATAACTGACAAAGATGCTCTTGATGCTTAGGAGCACGCAAGGTAATCGTGGTGTACCACAAAATCAGTGTTAAAGGCACCAGAATAATAGTGCTTTTCAACAGTAACGAATGGCGCATTGACCTCAGTTATCCCTAACACATTAATACGACGTATTAACTGCTCGATGCAGCCGCACGCTCCGAGAAACTCTTACAATGCGTCTCTTTGAGGAACAAGGTCACCAAAAACGATGCTAAAAATGCGATAGGCATCATCATGAACGCATGGCGATAATCTGAGACACTATACATTGGTACGCCGTTAACTAGGTGATGCGCCCAATGTTGGTTAAGTAAATAGGTAAAAAATGGGATTAAAAAGCCACCGGACATAATCAAGAAAGACGCAACAGCATTGGCTGAGCCGGTCAAGTTCTCTGAATTACTTTCGGCAACCAATGGGTATGCAATGGTTTGTGAACTAATAAAAAGTCCTAACAAGAAAAACAACGTCATTTGCACGGTAAAACTCGCACCAGGAAATAACATCATTATAACGATAACCAGTAATGATAAAATTGCGCCAACAAACATGGGAAATTTTCGTTTGTTAATCTTATCTGACCACCAGCCGAACAACGGACAGCCGATGATAAGACCGATGAATAACCCCTCACTGACAACCGAAGCACTGCGCAAGCTTAGGTGCGATACTTGCTGCAAGTACATATCTGCAGACGAGGCGCCCAATAAAAAAACTGGTAAGTTAATTAATGATGCATACAGACCAGCTAGCCAGTTCTGTGGGTTTTTCATGACCGTGAATAAAATACGAAAAAAAGTTATTGCATTAAATCGCTCACTGACTGGCTGTTTCTTCTGACCCTTGGGAACATCTTTTAAAAAAAGAAACATGAACACAAAGAATGCAGCACCAATTGCAGCATCAATCATCATCGTATGCACAAAACCAAATTTAACCACCAAAACAGACACCGGTGTTTGCGCTACCATCCCCCCAAACATGGCAAAAGTAATCGCCAAACCAACCACAAAAGCCATTTTATTGGGTGGAAACCATCGAGAAGCAATTCGAACCACACCTAACAAACAGAAAGCACCGGTCAAACCACTCACAAAACGAGCCAACACAGCTTGAGATACTGTGGTTGATAAACCAAACGCAACTGTAGCTAAAACCAATAAAGCCATCGATAGCAGCAAGACGCGACGAGTAGAAAAGTGGTCTAAGATCACACCAGCTGGAAACAGCAACAGCACATTACCATAAAAATAGCTGACAGCAATCTGCGAAAATCCTTGGATATCTGTATGAAAATACTTATAAATTGAGTCACTCAATGAGTTCAGCATGTTGACTTGAATAAACACGAAGAAAAAGAAAACCGCTGCTGCTGAGACCACTATCCAAGGCTGGATAACGGACCAAATTGTTTTGTTCATGTTCACGCTTGGCTCAGTAATTGTTGATTGAAATTGACTCACAATAAGCTACCATTAATGTTTAGCGGACAGCATTATAGACTGATCTATGAGCAAAAAACAATCTATGACGGCCGGTTAATTGGCATTAATTTTCAACACCGCGCAGACTATCATGCGATGACGAACCGCTGGAATAGGCTTCGCCAGCATAAAAGTGCTTACGGCATGTGGAAATATAGGACTCATTGCCGCCAATAGCCACTTGCGCCCCCTGCCGAATAACATTGCCGTCGCCATCCAAGCGCAAAATCATGGTTGCTTTACGACCACAATGACAAATAGTTTTGAGTTCAATTAGTTCATCTGCCCATGCGAGCAAATACTTGCTGCCAGGAAACGGCTCGCCTTGGAAGTCTGTTCTGATACCGTATGCCAATACAGGAAGGTGGCAATGATCAACGACCTGTCCCAACTGCTCAACCTGAGCTTGTGTTAAAAACTGTGCCTCATCGACTAGCACGCATTTGATATTGTCATCCTGCAACAATCGCTGTTTGACGTCTTCAAATACATTG
This sequence comes from uncultured Coxiella sp., assembly GCA_902623005.1. Lineage (GTDB taxonomy): Bacteria > Pseudomonadota > Gammaproteobacteria > Coxiellales > Coxiellaceae > UBA9148. The sequence goes on along the minus strand of CACNSC010000003.1, from coordinate 39,185 downwards.
GTATTTTTTGCCAACAAGAAAGCATCCGCTTGTAGACCCAGACGTGAGGTCACCTTTCCTTGACCATAACGGTCGTCAATATCAGGCGCGTAAATCAAGGTACCCATTCCGCGCTCACGGTAATTGTGACTCGACTGAAGTAATGTTGTGCTCTTACCGGCATTCATTGCTGAATAATAAAAATGTAACTTTGCCAAGGTGAACCTTCATCCTGCAGTCAGTGAGACTGACACATGATAGATTAATCTGGTTTGAAAGCCAATCTGACTTGATGTATTTCACTGGCATTCCCACCACAAGCACACTAGACTGTGTGCAATTTATTATTAGGAGGCGTTATGCCGCGTTGCTCTAAACCTTATCATGTAATTGTTTTACTGTGTTTAAGTTACTTAGTCCTAACAACGACTGCCATGGCTGAGGATACGTCAACAAAACATGCATCTACATTTACCATGACCTGCCCACCGGTTAAGTCCTTGGTGAAAGATAAATCAACTAATTTATGGGCTTCACCTGACGCATCATTTAAGAGCTTTAACTCATCGTTTGTCGATTCACTGGACTCGTTTGTTGGCGCCCAATGGGGCGGGGCAGGACTGGGACAAATATTCTGCGTGTATGTTAACAGCCGAGATAAATTATCCTTGCCAGCGGTTTTGGCCTATAACGTCGTTGCCGTGGAACCCACTCAAAGTGATGACTTATCCTGGGAAGCTAAACAAGGTCAAACCATGAACTGTCACAGTACAGATACCAGTAAATGTGCTTTTCAAGTCAGAACTAAGCCTAAGGAAGAATCCTTATCCGATGTTTTTGACACTATTAAACCCAACTCCCTCAATAATAATTCCTAAACCATGATACTTACTAGAAAACCCATGAAAATATTATCACTCTTCTCTCCCGTCACTGGCATTCTTACGCTGTGTTGTTTTGCTCTGCTGTATATTCCACTTTCAATAATTATGATTATAATCTTTGCAGCGACTTATCTCGTTCCTCATCGTCAGCTACGACTGCGTCTTCAGTACCATTGCATGCCGTTGTTCTCATTCGCCTGGTATTGCTTCTACGGTGTTGCAAAGGTTTTTAGATTATGGCAATGGCAACCACCGACACATCCTGAACTTAAACGCGATGGCTGGTATCTTGTGATTTGTAATCATTCCTCCTGGCTTGATATTTTAATTGCCGGAATTTTCTTTGGTTACAAAATAGCTCCACTTAAATTTTTCCTTAAAAAGGAACTGAGCTGGTCTCTACCGCTTGGCGGCCAGCTGTGTTACCTAGCAGGCTTTCCGTTTTTAAGTCGTAATGCCAACAAGCGCGGCAAAAAATCAAGTCGCGATAAAATGCCCAGCGATGTTCAAACAGCTAAAGAGGTCTGCTCAAACCTTGCAGAGAACCCATCAACCTTAATCATATTTCCTGAAGGGACACGCTATTCATCGGAAAAAAACCAAAAGCAACGCGCCCCATACGAGTCTTTACTCAAACCAAAATCAGTCGGCATTGCAACCGTCGTTAACGAAATGCACCACAAGCTCGATGGCATTATTGATTTGACGCTGAAATACACACCCAACAACACCTCATTGTGGAGCTTCCTTTGCGGCAAACTCAAAAAGATTGATGTGCACTATCGAGTCATTCCTATCACACCTGATCTTATCGGCCAGTATCGTAACGATAAGGATTACCGCAAGCGGTTACAGTCGTGGCTCAATGAGCGCTGGAGTGAAAAAGATCAATTAATGCAAGAGATGACTCATGACAGCTAGGTTACTGCGATTAGCAACTCGCTCAAGCCCACTGGCACTGCAGCAAGCTCATCAAGTCAAACAACGAATTAATGCATTACATCCAGACATCAATATTGAACTGGTCACACTCACGACAACTGGGGATCAGCAGCAGCACGTTGCACTTCATCAACTTGGGGGTAAATCCGTTTTTGTTAAAACTCTACAAACCGCGGTATTGAGTAATCAGGCCGATTTTGCTGTCCATTGTGTAAAAGATATGTCGGTCAACCCCGCTGATGGTCTTGAATTAGCCGCTATCTTACCGCGAGCTGCTGCAGAGGACGTTTGGGTGAGCAAAAAATTCCCTTCAATCGGCGATTTTCCTGAAAATGGGGTTATTGGAACATCAAGCCCTAGGCGCACCTGTCAAATAAAAGCAGCACTGCCACATTGTCGTATCGCGTTGTGCCGAGGCAATATTAACACCCGCATCACCCACCTTATTGAAGGACGATACGATGCAATCATACTTGCGCATGCCGGTTTAATCCGACTGGGTATTACACAACCACCTATTACCGCACTTTCAATATCTGATTTCATTCCAGCGATAGGTCAAGGCGCTCTTGGGATTGAGTGTCGTGTCGATGACCCATCAACTAAAGACATTGTGTCTCAACTCAACGATCCCGAGACCCAAGATTGCGTCATGGCCGAACGACAGGTTAATCGTCTTCTCGGGGGGGATTGTCAATCTGCAGTTGCAGCGCACGCATATTTATCGAATAACACACTGCACCTCAATGCCATGGTTGGACATTTAAAAGACTTCTCAACCATCACTTGCTCGCACACGATGCCTCGAGGAGATTCAATGGCGTTAGGAAATTACGTTGCCCAGCAACTCATTAAGCAAGGTGCGCGTGAGTATTTGAAATATCAACCAACTTAAATGTTCAATTATTCGAGAATGTGATCATGTATCAACTCTACTTTTATGTACCAGAATCTCATTTAGAAATCGTTAAGCAGGCAATTTTTCGAGCCAATGCAGGTTCAATTGGTAACTACGATCAATGTTGTTGGCAAACAGCAGGACAGGGTCAATTCAGAGCCAATCAAGACGCTAGCCCTCACTTAGGTACACCCGGTGATATTGAGCTTGTATCAGAATATAAAGTTGAAGTAATTTGCTATGCAGCAGATATCGAAGCAGTGAAAGAAGCGCTCTTACAATCTCATCCCTATGAGACGCCAGCTTTTGGCATCATCAAACTTGCGCAATAACAACATGGTCATCGACAAATCGCTAAATAACATCATCGTCGTTAATACTCGACCCACGCATCAATCAGAGGCCTTAACCAAACGAATCGAATCGTACTCAGGTCAAGTTATCGAGGTCCCACTTTTCTTCATTCAGGCAGAGACAAAGCAAGCTATCGAGAAGAAAATTGATACCACACCGAAACCAGATATCCTAATTTTTGTGAGCGCGAATGCCGCTCACACACTGTTACCACACTACACGCCAGAAAAAAATACGACAATTATTGCTATTGGCCCGAGCACTGCGCAAGCAATTCAGCACTATGGAATACGGGTTGATGCCATGCCATTGGAATATAACTCTCAAGGTATCCTTGCACTGCAAGAATTAAGGAATGTTCGCAATAAAACCATTTCCATCAGTTGCGGTTATGAGTCTAGAGATGAGTTAAAGCCAGAATTAACTGCGCGTGAAGCAACGGTCATCTTAGTAGAGTCTTACTACCGCGTGTTCTTGCCTCCTGATGAGACAACCTTGCTGTCACTGATAAAACAGTCGATTCATACAATAATTATAACCAGCCTTGCGTCACTGAATTATCTTCACAAAGCTTTTACTCCAGAACACAAGTCTTGGCTGTATCAACAACAATTGCTTGTCATAACGATAGAGCAAGCTAAGATAGCTTCATCCATGGGTTTCGAAAAAACACCTTGGATTTGTCATAACGCCAGTATAAAAAGTATCGTTGACTGCCTATTAACACACGCCAATAGTGATCGTTAAATATACGTATTTTTCGTGGTACACTGACCAAAAATGTACAGGAGTTGCAATGAATCAACCATCCAAAAAAATCGTTAATCCTTACAACAAATATATTTTTACCACTAAAGTCAGCCTTGTGGTTGCAATTATTACCCTTATCATTGCTATCGTAGCTGTTACTATGACGTCACTGAGTCATAAACATATTGAATATTTACAAACCCAAATTTCGGATCAATCTAAAACCGTTAACCAACAATTGCAGCAACAATCTCAATCCGTGAGCCAACAACTACAAACGCAATCTGAAACGATTCGGAAAATGGATACTACTAGCCAAGTGGCAATCCATCATCTCAATGAGGAATGGGAGGACCACTCACAACTATTACGCAGCATGAGTCGACACCTAACAGAAGCTCATGAGCATGGTGATGAAGAACAAATTGATTTAGCCATTCATCAATTACAATTGGCTCAACTTCAACTGGCTACTCAAATAAATACGTCTTTCGCAATCAAGCTACTCGATAGTGCGCAACGGGCCTTATCAACAGCAGCCAACCTTCAACAACGTAAACCTTTCATAAATAGTATCGACCAGATCAGCAAGCAGCTTGATGGTGCTAAGAATGTAGACGTGCAATCAACCATACAAACCATCTCCAAACTAAGACAACAAATACTCACACTGTCTTTTACACCCCAAAAGAATATGACTGACCCAAAAGTGACTCATTCGTCTTCCACTGCAAGCTTATCGACCCGAGAAGCCCGTCGCAAAGCAGTAAAAAATACATTAAAACAACTGTTTACTGTTCAATATCACAAGGTTCCCATCTCAGTTATCAAGCACACCGAGCAGATTACTCAGTTTCAACAATACCTACTACTCAAACTTTCAGAGCTGGAATGGTCTTTACTCAACAATCACGACGACTTGTACACGAGCAGCTTAAATACCATCATGCAAGAAGTTCAGAATATCCAAATTAATCCCGATGAAAAAAATGCAATCAATCAGCGAATTCAATCGCTTTTTAAAGTGAAGTTTGGCTTCCCTAGAGAAGCAGTTATCTCCGAGCTTGATGACCTCGTGCTTAATCTATCAAAGTTTATTGTGAATATAGACAATAAAAAAACACCCCCCATGCCATCAAAAGTATCATCATCGATAAATAAGCCTGCGGGAGATTAATACCAATGAAAAAACTACTTATTGGATTTATTTTTCTTTTAATTGCAATTGGCCTCGGATACGCCATCCAAAAAGACCCAGGCTATTTGTTTATTTATTATCGTCAATGGAGCTTAACGACTAGTGTTTGGGCGGCACTCATTGCAGTGGTACTATTTCTGATTATTCTTTATTACGTCATCAAATTTGCCCGGCATTTTTTCTCCATTCCTGGAAATGTTAGCCAGTGGTCTACTAAAAGAAAATACAGCCGAGCATTGAGTGATATTGATAAAGGTCTTTGCTATGTTTTGTCCTCGGATTGGAAGGCAGCATTATCCACCTTTAAAAAATCCATACACAATAGTCCGAACCCATTAGTTAACGCCTATTTCTCAATTATCTCTTCACATCAGTCAGGTGATCATACCGAACGAGAAAAAACCATACAGAAAGCAATTAATCTATCCTCTGCTTATAAAATGCCAATGCAACTCTTAAAAACTCAATTTCAAATTGATAATGACGAACTGGATGAAGTATTGCCGACACTAGAACACCTTTATCAACGTGAGCCTAAAAACTCAGTGTTGTTGTTGCAACTCAAAGATGTGTTGCTTCGTCTACAAAAATGGGATCGCTTACTGTCATTGCTACCCAAAATATCGAAGTACACCTCACTCGATAAAAAAAATATCGATTACTTGCACGAAACAATTTATATTGCCTCACTCAAGAATATTAGTCTTGAAGAAACCAAAGAGGACGTCGAAAAATATTGGCACGATATCCCACCATCCTTTCAAAAACGCCCACATATCTTTCAAGCTTATGTGACTCAGTTAATTGTACATCGAGAAAACGACAAAGCCTCAAAGCTAATTGAGCACTTCCTCAATAAAAACTGGCAATCGGACATAATAGAACTGTACGGTAAATTTTCAACAGACGATAATTCTTCTCGAATTGTTAATGCGGAGAAGTGGCTAGCAAAACATCCTGAAGAGCCTAAGTTATTATTGTGTTTAGGACGACTGTGCATCCAAGAGAAAATCTGGTTAAAAGCAGAAGAATACCTCAAACAAAGCCTCAACCTACTGCCGTTAAAAGAAACCCTGATAGAACTGGCTCTGGTCGCAGAGCTTACTGGAAAACAACAGGACGCTATCAACTATCTTAAAAAATCCAATAAAATCAGCTCTCTATGAAAATAGTCATCCTTCACTCAAATTCTCTGCTATAATTGTACTGTGTTATAGATATTGGATAGTTTCATGGCTGTATTTGGATCTGACGAAACTCCGCAATCCCAGTGGCTACATCTGATTGTTGAAGCAGAATCGCAGGCTGGCTATTTACTCAGCCATGAAATAAAAAAATATTTAATGTTAACTCTCGATCATTATACCAATGATCTCACACTGCCTACTTCCATTATTGCAATTGACTATCTCAACGCCCTGAGTCAAAAAGGAACAAAACAATCGATTGGATTAAGAAATATTGGCGATCAATGTTTAATTCTTAGTGGTTTGTTTCCGGAGCGATTACTTAAGAAAAACGTCTCTTTAGATTACATAATTGGCATAGGACGCCAGTCTTACTCGCATCTAGCCATCGACAGACACTGTCATCCTTGGGACAGTGATCTCTTCCAGGAATTACACGTGCATTTCATGGGGCTAGTAGACATACTGCACTTCATGCGCGCACCCCAATAAAAAACCAAGCTAAGTCGAATTTAGACCGGCATGACTAAAGCTTCGCAGAAACGATAGCCCGCTCCATGTACCGTTTGAATTTGTTTATCTAGCTGCATTGGTTTCAACACCCTTCGCAAGCGCCTAATATGCACATCGACAGTTCTCTCTTCGATACCCGAGTCCATACCCCAAACAGCATCAAGAAGATCTTGACGCGAGAATATTTGACTGGGATGCTGAAAGAAATACCTGAATAAATCAAACTCGATTTTAGATAATCGAATCTCTTGCTGATCTAATTTAAGTGTACATTGCTCTCGATTAAAGGTTATATCCAATTCACTCAAATCGCTGGGTAAGCTTTTTGATAAACTGGCATGAGAACACCGTTTAAGCATAGCAATCAAATCCCTTGGCGAGAATGGGCGGCGTATCTGATGACTCACCGGGAGCTGTTGATACAGAGGGAGCAGCGCTGGAGAAACACCTTCAGGAATAATCAAAACGGTTTGTACTGACTCAAGTGAAAATTGTGTCACGATAAACTCAAGCAAAGTATTCAATGATGTCACTTCCCAAGTGGCATCTAAAAGAACAATGTCAATATTGCCGCCTTTTAATACATTTTGAACATCATCTAGCTCACTAGCCTCAGTGACCTGGTAGTGCTCAATCTCAAGCAGATAACGCAACATGGTCCTAGAAGATTTATCTTTGTGAGTAATAAGGATTTTCTCAGAATTTTTTAACACTTTTCTCTCAAATTATCTATTTTATGATATCTAGCACTCTTGGCTACTAATTAGGCGCCCTTCATCGCATCAAAGAACTCATCGTTTTTCTTGGTCAGCTTCATTTTATCAATTAAAAAGACAGTCGCTTCAAGCTCATCCATGGGATGTAAAATTTTTCTTAGAATCCACATTTTCTTCAGCTCGTCAGGCTTAGTAATTAATTCTTCACGACGAGTTCCTGAACGATTAATATTGATTGAAGGAAAGACTCGTCTTTCTGCAATTCGACGATCGAGATGTAACTCCATATTACCCGTGCCTTTAAATTCCTCGAAAATAACATCGTCCATCTTTGAGCCAGTTTCAACCAATGCTGTTGCGATAATAGTTAGGCTACCACCTTCCTCGATATTTCGAGCCGCTCCAAAAAAACGTTTAGGGCGCTGCAAGGCATTAGCGTCAACACCACCGGTCAAGACCTTGCCTGAGGCTGGGCTAACGGTGTTATAAGCACGAGCCAAACGTGTGATTGAGTCCAAGAGTATGATGACATCCTTTTTATGCTCAACCATGCGTCTCGCTTTTTCAATCGCCATCTCTGCCACTTGAACATGACGTGCTGCAGGCTCATCAAAAGTAGATGCTAGCACTTCACCTTTAACAGAGCGTCTCATTTCTGTGACCTCTTCTGGTCTCTCATCAATCAGAAGAACTATCAGTTCGCATTCCGCATGATTCATCTCAATCGAGTGAGCGATATTGGTTAACATCATTGTTTTACCGGCCTTTGGAGGCGAAACAATAATTCCACGCTGTCCTTTACCAATAGGTGCGGCTAGATCAATAACTCGGGTTGTGACATCTTCCGTACTTCCGTTACCGATCTCCATGGTTAATCGGTCATTAGGATGAATCGGAGTTAAATTCTCAAACGGAATCTTATTTTTTGATTTCGCTGGAACTTCACCATTAATTGACTCTAGCTCCAATAGAGCAAAATAACGCTCATTTTGTTTAGGCGGTCTAATTTTACCAACTAACGTATCACCTTTTCTCAAGAAGAATCGTCGGATTTGACTGGGCGAGACATAAATGTCATCTGGCCCTGCCAAATACGAGCATGCCGCTGAACGCAAGAAGCCAAAACCATCGGGGAGAATCTCTAATACTCCGCCACCGAAAATGTCTTCGCCTTTTTTAGCTTGAGCTTTCAAGATATCAAAGATAACGTCCTGGATTCGCTTGTTTGCCGAGTTATCAAGACCAAACTCCCGTGCTATGTCGAGAATATCGGTAGGTTTTTTTTCTTTTAATTCAGTTAGATTCATAACGACCTTGTGATTTGACGAGCGTAAAAACACTCTAATGGTTGAATTGATAAGTTAGGGGGTACTGCTCGAATTGAGCGTGCTGATGAATAAATTCAATGCAATCATATCGATATAAGTTAAAGAAATCAACTGAATAAAGCTCACTCAAACCTAACGAGACTTTTGAGATTGATCGTTAATCAATGTGCTTTTCAATCAGTGCAATTAGTTCTTCTTTACTGGCCAAGCCAACGTGGGTTGCAACAGCATCACCTTGTTTGAAGACGATCAAAGTAGGAATGCCGCGGACAGCAAGTTGCTCGGCTGTCTTGTGCTGGTCATCGACGTTCATTTTAAGAAAAGTCATTTTTTCATGATATTGCGATGCTAACTCTTCCAATACAGGTGTGATCATTTTACACGGGCCACACCATGGCGCCCAAAAATCAACCAATACAGGTAAAGCTGACTCAGTAACGTCCTTAGCAAAATCTTCGTCAGTTACATCCTTTAAAAGATCACTCATTTGTATTCCTCAAATTTAAATAAAATAATGAGGACAACTCTAATAGAAAGTCCTCCCCATAGCCAGTATTTAAAAAACTACCCACCCATTGACGAAGCCCATTGAATAACCGGTAGCAAAAATATTATCTTAATCAGTTGAATTAACACCAGCATGATCACTGGCGATAGATCAAAGCCAGAAATCGGCCGAACCCTTCTTTGAATAACAGCAAGCCCTGGCTCGATAATTGTCGACGAAACTTGGAACAGCGGATGTGACCTACTGCTAGAAAACCAACTCATAAGCGCAAATACAATAATAAGAGCAAGGTAGGTGTTTAATAGCTTCTGGAAAGATAGCGCTAATGTTATTGATAGTAATCCCAGCCAGGATAGTGACGACATATTCGACAACCACTCCAGTGCTATAATTAATATTGCCTGGAATACAAAGATTAAGAGTAAGATCGTTCCATCAAAACCTGCAAAACCAGGGATAAAGCGGCGAATGGGTTTGATCACGGGATTGCTAAGCTGAATGATAAATTGGGATATTGGATTATACCAACTGACGCGGAATTTTTGCATCAAAAGTCTTAAGGACAAGATGTAAAGATACGCCGAGATTATAAAATTTATTATAAACAGCACTCCGCTTAACAACACTTGCATGCTCACTCCCTCGTTAAAATAAACTAATTGCGCTCACCAAAAATCGCCTGGCCCACTCGCACCATCGTGCTTCCGAAGTTAATGGCTAAGGCATAATCTTGTGACATACCCATGGATAACGTATCCATTTCACAACCTTGCTGGACAAGTTGGCATTTCAACTCAAACATTTGCTTGAATACCGATGACAGCTGTACTTGGCTTAACCCTTGCGGAGGAATTAACATAAGCCCTCTCAGGTCAAGCATTGGCTCTGAATTAACTGCGGCAATAATATCAGACAACTCTTCTAGTGCCACTCCAGATTTTTTTGCATCTTGGCATAGATTCACCTGAATACAAACATTCAATGCACTGGCCGATGATATTCTTGCCCGACCAAGCCCCCTGACGACCTTTGTACTGGATACAGAATGAACCCATGAAAAATGGCCAGCAATCATTGAACATTTGTTGGATTGTATTTGTCCGATAAAATGCCAGATCAGGTCACTGTCATCCAGTATAGCTTGTTTCTCAACCGCCTCTTGGAGGTAATTTTCACCTAAATTAACCACACCCAATTGAATGATTTGCCGGATCGATGCCGGCGTTTGCCTTTTTGTCACGGCCACAAGAGTGACCTCGTTATCATCTCGGTTTGATGCGCGACACGCTACATTGATACAGGATAGAACTTTATCAAGATTTAATGGAATATCAGAACCCAATTGACCACTCATTTCAGCACTACTTTTCATTTCATTGATATTCATCAGTTTAGTCAATTATCAGGAATATGAGTAGTGAGGGACTGATGTCACTACGCACCTATCCTGAACGGCAAAAAGGCTATAGAATTGTCAATTGTAACCGACTACCTTTAAAGTACTTATGAACAGTCTAAAACTTCAAGGTCAATTTTTGATTGCCACTCCATCGATACAAGACAGCTTATTTGACATGAGCTTAGTATTTTTACATTCTCATTCAAAAGCTGGATCAAAGGGTTTTATCATTAATAAACCCTTACCCTCTTCCAAGAAAAAACTTCTTCATCACATCACTAACTTGAGCAACATTCCAACTCAACAAACGCTATTAATCGGTGGTCCACTAAAAGTACAACAACTCTTTGTATTATCTCCTAACGACGACAAGACTCTTCAATCCGTTAAGATAGCGATCAATCGACAAGACCCCAGTGCTAAAACAGGTAATAAAACCCTACCCCATCAGCTGGTAACGCTGGGGTATTGCTCTTGGTCAACTGGTCAACTTATGCGCGAAATATCAAGTAACAAGTGGTTAATTGCTCCGTTTGAACCTTCCATATTTTTTGACACCTCCCCAAAAGACAAATACAAGCAAGCGCTTTCCTTGCTGGGTATTAAGCCTCATCAACTATCCGGGACAGTTGGACATGCCTGAATCATGCGGCGATCTCACTATTTTAGCTTTTGATTTTGGCATGAAGCGTATTGGTGTTGCTATTGGACAGAAGATTACCCAACATGCCCGGCCCTTAACGACTATCCCTGCAACCGACGGCATTCCGAAATGGGGCGATATCAAAGCACTAATTACCAAATGGCAAGTCAACCAGCTTATTGTTGGATTACCGCTCAATGTTGATGGTTCTGATCAGGAAATCACCTTAGCAGCGAAAAAATTTTCTCGCCGTCTTCGCGCAAAGTTTAATCTTCCAGTAGCGTTGGTTGATGAGCGATACTCTACCAAGCATGCCAGAAGCTCAACTAATTTTCTTCGGCATGAAAAAGCACAGATCGACAGTTGCGCCGCAGCAGTAATTCTTGAAACCTGGCTCAGACAAGATTGTGATTGACGACAGCTGCAAGCTCAGTAAAAATATCACTGATTACCTGTTTCTCTACCTTTCAGTTTATTCATCAGCACAGGGACTAGATGCTTAAAAAAAACAACATTATTGAACTCAATCATTTACTCAGCATGGACACTCTTAATCAGAGCCAGATTCAAAGTCTGATCAATCGAGCCAATGAGCTTGCAAGCTCGAGACAGACCCCCATCATCAAAGACAATGATATAAAAATTATCACCAGTCTTTTTTTTGAGCCTAGTACTCGAACACAATACGCCTTTGAGATTGCAGCCCACCGTCTTAAAGTAAAAACCATTACGCCAGACATTCCAAACCTGTCTACCTTGAAAGGAGAATCATTGATAGACACTCTGGTGAACTTAGAAACTCTCGGCTGCTCGCTGTTTATCATCCGACACCCAATTAATCACACACCTGAGTTTATCGCCTCAGAGCTACATACTGATACTCGCGTGTTGAATGCCGGTGACGGCACTAATGAACACCCATCTCAAGCGCTCACTGATATAATGACCATCGAGCAACACTTTTCAGATTTTAGTCAGCTTAAGGTAGCGATCTTAGGCGACACCTTTCATTCAAGAGTTGCCCGATCCCTAACGACAGGCCTAGCTACAATGGGCGTCACCAATATTTGCTATATTACCCCACCCGAATTAATCCTTGATTCATCCATTACACCTAAAATTGTCAAGCAATCTTCTACTGAAGAGGGTCTTCACGATGCCGATGTTGTTGTCTGCTTAAGAGCTCAAAAAGAGCGCTTCGAAGACTCTACCTTACAAATCAATCAAAATACGTATTCAAAGCACTACTCCCTTACCCAAAAGAAACTTGCATTAGCAAAACCCAATGCCATTGTCATGCATCCAGGTCCGATTAATCGTGGTATAGAGATTGAATCAGAGGTTGCCGATGGGCTGCAGTCAGTTATTTTACAACAAGCAAAAAATAGCATTTATATTCGAATGGCGATTCTTGAAGCGCTGCTCAACTTCTAGTCGACTTTTCACTAGACCCGTTCAACTTTCTTCAGTACAATTCTGCAGGTTGTGAGACTCTTACAAAAGCTCTTCCAAAAAATTGCTCGTTCTTATGGCTGCACTATCTAAATAACAAGCGCCGCGGGCCAACTTTTTTTGCTTAAACTCTCGCCAAACGACTGCGTCGTTTTAACATGGATAACTTAACAACACGGGTATAAAATGACGATTAAATTTTTTCAAGGATGGACATGTCAATAGCTACAATAGAGACCTCCTCACTATGGAGTTCATGTCTAGAGTCCTTAGAAAACCAGGTCGGTGATGAGAAAACATTTAACAAGTGGATCAAACCGCTTCAAGCCGATATCATTGATGGAATCTTGGTTCTTTATGCACCCAATCGCTTTGTCATTAGCTGGGTAGAAGAAAATTTTCTTCCAGCGATAGAAAACATTTTAAGTGAAATCTGCACAAATAATGGCAGCGCTGTGCCACCTCTAAAGTTACAGATTGGCTCGATTAGCTCACCAAAAACAGCTGTGCCGACCGATACATCACCACCAAAGTTCAAACAAAACTCAACTCCCGCAGCAGCAAAACCTTCTCACATTAGCCACCTTAACCCCGCTTTTATTTTTGATAATTTCGTTGAGGGTAAATCGAATCAACTGGCGAGAGCCGCCGCACAACAAGTTGCTGAAAACCCAGGACAAGCTTACAACCCGCTTTTTATCTATGGTGGAGTCGGACTGGGTAAAACCCATCTTGCTCACGCGATGGGTCACTACATATTATCTCAAAACCCTGATGCTAAAATTTTATATTTACATTCTGAAAAATTTGTTGCTGACATGATTAAAGCTTTACAGCGCAATGCCATGAATGAATTTAAAAAATACTACCGCACTGTAAATTGCCTATTGATTGATGATATTCAATTTTTCGCTGGCAAAGAGCGCTCTCAGGAGGAGTTTTTTCACACGTTTAATTCCCTCTTAGACGATCATCAGCAAATTGTACTGACCTGCGACCGCTATCCAAAAGAAATACATGGCCTGGAAGAGCGTTTACAATCGCGATTTGGCTGGGGTTTAACCATTGCGGTTGAACCGCCCGAATTGGAAACGCGTGTCGCTATCCTCATGACCAAGGCCGAACAGTTTAAAGCTAACCTTCCCAATGATGTCGCCTTCTTCATTGCCAAACACATTCAATCTAATGTTCGAGAGCTCGAAGGCGCTCTAAAGCGCGTGGTTGCGCATGCTCAATTCACAGGCAGCCCTATAACCACTCAACTTGCTCGAGAGGCTCTCAAAGATCTACTCTCATTACAAGCAAAGTTAATCACAATCGACAATATTCAAAAAACGGTTGCTGATTACTACAAGGTAAAAGTTAGCGACTTGTTATCCAAGCGTCGTAGTCGCTCTATTGCGAGACCACGACAAATGGCTATGGCACTAGCCAAAGCTTTAACCAGCCACAGCTTACCTGAAATCGGTGACCATTTTGGAGGAAGAGACCATACGACCGTCCTTCATGCTTGCCGAAAGATTGATGAACTGATAAAAGATAATATTGATATACAAGAAGATCATCAAAACTTTCTACGTATTTTATCTGGCTAACGAGGTGATAGACCATGACGATTGAAATTAACCAAGCTGCTTTTCATGCTGCTTTACAACAAGTCATTGGCGTTGTTGAGAATAATAAAACGATTCCAATTTTATCCAACATCTTAGTCCAGGTCGAAAACAATAAGATAGCTATTGCAGCCACAGATCTCGGTATTGAAATTACTGCTGTGGCTCAACTTCAATCACAGCATGTTGATCCTATTGCTTTCACTATTCCAGGCAAGAAAGTTTTTGATATTTGCAAGTCACTTCCGTCTGATGCAACTATTACGCTGAAGCCACAAAAAACTAAAGTTCTTTTGCAATACGGTGATAAATGCAGGTTCACACTCTCCACCTTGCCCGCCGAAGACTTCCCTTCAGTCAGTCAACCAAATAAAAAATTATCAATTAATATCGCACAAGACCAACTTAAAACGCTGCTGCAAAGAACAGTTTTTGCCATGGCACACCAAGACGTACGCTACTATTTAAATGGGATGCTATTGGAATTTAGCCCGGACAGTATCCGTGCTGTTGCTACTGATGGACATCGACTCGCAACCAATATCGTTTCTTTAGCCAGTCCATCAGATCACCGTCTGCAATGTATCATTCCAAGAAAAGCAGTCATTGAACTCATCAAACTACTTAACCAAGGCGCTAAAGAAGTTCAAGTAACCTTGTGCCCAAACTTCATCTCTGTGAAAGCCGAAAGCTTTCACTTCAAGTCAAAACTGATAGAGGGAAGGTTTCCTGAGTACGAACGCGTAATTCCTGTCGCAAACGATAAGAAATTATCCCTAAACCGCCTGGATTTTAAAAATATGCTTTCACGTGCCGCCATCATGTGTAACGATGCTTTTAAGGGTATAACCTTAGACATTGCTAATCACTGTGTTAAGGTTTCATCCAATAACCCTGATAACGAAGCGGCTGAACAAGAGCTGTCTGTTGATTACTCATCAGACCCTTTATCGATTGGTTTTAATGTCAGCTACTTAATCGAAAATCTCAATATTTTGGAAACTGAAAATATAGAACTCAAGCTGGCCAATCAAGATCAAAGTATGTTAATTACTGAAGTTGATAGTGATCACGACAGTGTATTTGTTATCATGCCGATGCGTATCTAGTACATACCGTTGTGTTATATTACTTTTCTTTCAAGTTCCTGTGGATAACTTGTGGAATATTCGATGCAAACCCCCAATATCACAGCGCTGCACGTTAGTAATTTTCGTAACATCAAATCAGCTGTTCTTAATACACCATTAATCAATATTATTTCTGGGACTAACGGCTCTGGAAAGTCGAGCCTGTTAGAAGCGCTCTATTATTTATCGCACTTTAAATCTTTCAGAACATCGAAGCCACAACATTTAATTCACCATGATCACGATGCTTTTTGTCTGCGCACTACTGTAAAAACAGCACCAAAACTACTGACTATTGGGGTTCAGCGCGCAACCAATCATGAACAACAGATTCGCTTAGATAATCAAACAGAAAAAAGTAGTACAATTGCACAGATATTGCCGATGCAATTTATTGACACCCATTGCCATCAATTTTTCACCGAAGGCCCCAGTAGTCGAAGACAATACCTCAATTGGGGATTGTTTCACATGAAACAATCATTCATCCATGCCTGGAAACAATTCAACTTAGTGATCAAACAGCGTAATGCTGCACTACGAAACCGGCAACTGGATATCATTGAAAGCTGGGATCATCAGCTGATACCTATCTGTGAAGAAATACATCAATTACGCCAGGAGTATGTCGATCTGGTCAAACCGACACTCATTAAACTGCTAGGTGAAGTTTTAGGCACAGAATATCCACAGGTGGAGATGAGATACTCACCAGGATGGGACACTAACAAACTGTTATTAACACTGATGCAGGAAAGAAGATTTAAAGACTTAGAACTTGGATATACACAGCTAGGGCCACACAGAGCTGACTTTCAATTGATCATCAATAATAAAAATGCCAAAGAGTACCTTTCACAAGGCCAGATGAAACTCGCTGCGTATTCACTTAAAATTGCACAATCCATTGCACAAAAAGAAAATACTGGTAAAAGCACAATCTTTCTAGTCGATGATCTTCAAGCTGAGCTTGATAAGAAAAAACAGTCTTGTATTGTTAATCAAATCTCAGAGCTTAAAAGCCAATGCTTTTATACAGCACTAGATCCCGACGAGCTACTTAAACTGCAAAACAACTCAGCCTGCGTATCACAGTTTCACGTGAAACAGGGCAAGCTGATGAATACAGACAGTTACACTGAAAAGCTAGTAGTAACATGATAAGACTCAGGAAACTAACAAGTTATCCACAACTAAATCACAAAACTCAAGATTCGAAGGGATCATAGAAATTACACATTCTGGATAAAGAAAAACCACACAGAAAAAAAGTAAAATCTCGCAATACCTCGCAAAAAAGGCTATAATAGTGGTCATTTTTTTGGCATAAAAAACAAAGGCTTACGTTTATGGTAGAGCAAGCATCCTCTGACTACGACTCATCAGCGATCAAAGTTTTAAAAGGACTTGACGCGGTAAGAAAAAGACCCGGAATGTACATTGGTGATACCGATGATGGTTCCGGTTTACATCATATGGTGTTTGAGGTTGTTGATAACTCTATCGATGAAGCACTTACAGGACATTGTAATAAAATCAGCGTCACTATACACGAAAATGACGCCATTACCGTCAGTGATAATGGTCGTGGTATCCCTACAGGCATCCATCCTGAAGAGGGTCGATCTGCAGCTGAGGTCATCATGACTGTGCTGCATGCTGGGGGAAAGTTTGATGACAACTCATACAAGGTCTCAGGTGGTCTGCACGGGGTTGGGATTTCCGTTGTGAATGCGCTCTCTAAAAAGCTATCACTAACGATTCATCAGAAAAATCAGATATTTACACAAGATTATGACATGGGAACGCCGCTAGCCGATTTAGCAGTTACCGGTACAACCGATAAAACTGGCACACAGGTCTACTTTGAGCCAAGCAACGAAATATTTTCGGACACAAACTTTCACTACGATATCTTAGCAAAGCGGCTTCGCGAACTATCCTTTCTAAATTCTGGCGTGCGCATTGACCTCAAAGATGAGCGCTCTGGCAAACAAGATACATTTGAATATGAGGGCGGTATCAAGGCATTTGTTGATCACCTAAACAAGAATAAAACGTTGATTAATAATGAAATAATTTATTTCTCTACCTCAAAACAAGACATTACTGTTGAGGCTGCCCTACAGTGGAATGACAGCTTTCAGGAAACCATCTTTTGTTTTACAAACAACATTTCGCAAAAAGATGGCGGTACGCACTTGGCGGGACTCAAAGGTGCCTTAACTAGAACCTTGAACCACTACATTGAAAAAGAGGGCCTGGCGAAAAAATCAAAAGTCAGTACCGCTGGAGATGATGCCCGCGAAGGCCTTACGGCCGTATTATCCGTTAAAGTGCCAGATCCAAAGTTTTCCTCGCAAACTAAAGACAAATTAGTATCATCCGAGGTAAAACCCATTGTTGAACAATCCGTCAATGAAAGTTTGCAAGAGTTCCTGCTTGAGAACCCTAAGCAAGCCAAAGAAATTGCTAACAAAATCATTGATGCGGCTCGAGCTCGTGAAGCAGCCCGAAAGGCCAGAGAGATGACGCGACGTAAAAGCGCACTCGATATTGCCGGATTACCTGGTAAACTGGCCGATTGCCAAGAAAAAGACCCCGCACTATGCGAACTTTACTTGGTTGAGGGTGATTCAGCTGGCGGGTCTGCCAAGCAAGCACGTAGTCGAAAACATCAAGCCATTTTACCGCTTAAGGGAAAAATCCTTAATGTAGAGAAAGCTCGTTTTGATAAAATGCTGGGTTCTGCCGAAGTTGGAACATTAATTACAGCATTGGGCTGCGGCATCGGTAAAGAAGAGTATGATCCTGACAAGTTGCGCTATCATCATATTATTATCATGACGGATGCCGATGTTGATGGCTCTCATATTCGCACACTGTTATTAACCTTTTTCTATCGTCAGATGCGTGAGTTAGTAGAACGTGGTCATATTTATATCGCTCAGCCGCCACTTTATAAAGTTAAAAAAGGCAAGCAAGAGCAATATATTAAAGACGATGAGGAAATGGATAAATTTCTACTCCACTCAGGACTAGATGGAGCAAAACTTCATCCCCACGAAGATGCTCCCGCGATTAGCGCCATCAAACTAGAAGAGATAGCCCACTGTTATCAGGTCGCTAAAAAGGCCATAAAGAATCTCAGCAATCATTATCCCAATGTATTACTACAAGGGTTATTGAGGGTTAGGCCTGTTTCCCTGGATAACCTATCAAATAGTGAGTTTATGACAGAGTGGGTCAACCAACTCAACCTAAACCTAAACAAAGATCAGCAAAGTCATCACTTTGACATCGAGCTGATCGAACATGAAAATCATTATATTCCATCGGTTACAGCCACGACGCATGGCGTTAAG
Source organism: uncultured Coxiella sp. (assembly GCA_902623005.1). GTDB lineage: Bacteria > Pseudomonadota > Gammaproteobacteria > Coxiellales > Coxiellaceae > UBA9148. The sequence continues at coordinate 20,326 of CACNSC010000003.1, read as the reverse complement.
AAGCAAGTTCGTCTTAACAGTGATTTCTTTGATTCACTGGATTACAAAAAGATACAAGCGGCGTACACCATATTAGATAACGTGTTGGAAGATGGTGCTTTTATCATGAAAGGTGAACAGCAACATGTCATTAGCGATTTCGAGCAAGGGCTAGAATGGATCCTTAACGAGGGCAAAAAAGGGCTCACAATCTCTCGATACAAAGGTCTAGGTGAGATGAATCCTGATCAACTCTGGGAAACAACGATGGATCCAGAGACACGCCGCCTATTACAAGTCAGTGTTGAGGATGCCGTGATTGCCGATGAAATGTTTACGACGCTAATGGGTGACCACGTTGAGCCACGACGTGCGTTTATCGAAGATAATGCGCTATCTGCTGGTAACATCGATATTTAAAGGTGCCACAAAATGAGGTCAACGTACTCCATACAGTTAGATGCCAAAGGCTATTAAGGCATCAGCAACTTTTATGAAACCATAAATCGTCGCGCCTTTAACGTAATCAACTATCTCTGGCCCCTTACCGTAAACCAGACAATTTTGATGAATCTGGTGCATGATCGACTTTAAACGGGTATCTACCTCATCGCGTGTCCAAGTCTGACGTATGCTATTTTGAGACATCTCTAAACCAGAAACAGCAACACCCCCAGCGTTCGAGGCCTTGCCTGGTGCATAAAGTACCTTAGCCGACTGTAATAGAGCAACGGCCTCAGGTGTTGTTGGCATATTGGCGCCTTCAGCAACTGCTATACAACCATTACTAATCAATAGATGGGCATGCTCCTGATTGAGCTCATTTTGTGTCGCACATGGTAGAGCAATATCTGTGGGTACACTCCAAGGTGACTGGTTTTGGTGAAAAGCCAAAGAGTGTTCTTCGGCGAATGCCTCAAGTCGACCATAGTGTTGAAACTTGTGTATCTTAAGCAAATCCAATTGTTCTTGAGTAATTCCTTCAGGAATTAACAAAAACCCCTGTGAATCTGAGACGGTTATAACCTTAGCACCCAAAGCAATCGCCTTCTCAGCCGCATACAATGCGACATTACCAGAACCTGAAATTGCAATCGACTTACCATCTATTGTCTCACCATGGTGTTGCAGCATTGCATTAACAAAATACACGGTGCCATAACCTGTCGCCTCAGTTCGAATTAAACTTCCGCCATAAGACAAACCTTTACCGGTCAACGTTCCGGTAAATCGATTGGTTAATTCCATCAAGCGACCATACATATAACCTATTTCACGCGTACCGACACCTATATCACCCGCCGGTATGTCACGGTTTTCTCCGATGTAGCTGTGTAAGTGTCGAATAAAGGCATGACAAAAACGCATAATTTCCCGATTGGACTTTCCTTTTGGGTTGAAATCAGAACCACCTTTTGCACTACCAAGGGGTAATCCGGTTAAGCTATTTTTAAACGTTTGCTCAAACGCCAGGAACTTTAAAATACTTAAGTCAACTGTGGGGTGAAATCGTATACCCCCCTTGTAAGGCCCAATCGCATTGGTTTGCTGCACACGGTAACCACGATTAACTCGTACGTTACCATTATCATCTTCCCAATTAATACGAAATGTGATGGCTCGATCAGGCTCAGTTATGCGCTGTAAAATTTGCTCATCTCGATAATGAGGATGTTGATTGATAAAAGGAATAAGGACGGACGCTACTTCAAAAACTGCCTGTTGGAACTCAGGCTGATGCGGGTTGCGACGCTCGAGACCAGCCATAAAATTTTCTAGAGTAAGTATTTCGGATTTTACCTTCATCATATCTACCTCATATACAAATTACTTTGGTTGCAGAATTCCGTATTGCAGTGCTTGAGTTTTAGCGTGTTTTACCAAAGTCCATTGATTTAATAACGGCTTCAGAGAACATTGGACTTCAGATTCAAAATACACACTGACATCAGGCGAGAAAACCCCCTGCTCTAACAGAGATTGAATCGTCGGTACCAACAAATTTTTTCCAAACGGCGGATCGATAAAAGCTATAGAAAAATGGCTATCATCGATCGCGGCAACAGAGTCCGGCAATACCAAACATTGCGTCTTATAGTTTTGACAAGATAACTGTTTTGCATTGTTATCGATATTGGTCAATATTTTCGGATTGGAATCAATAAATGTTACCGACTCAGCACCACGAGAAAGCGCTTCAAAGCCGAGTGCCCCGCTGCCTGCAAACGCATCCAAACAATTTGCGCCAACAATGTCTAATTGCAACCAATTGAACAGTGTCTCTCGAGTGCGATCCGACGTTGGCCTAACACCCAGTGATGCATCAAATGTAATTAAACGGCGACGCCAAGCACCGCCAATCAGGCGTAATGTTCCAAGATTACGAGGCATGATTGACATCAGGACCAACGGTCACGATTACCCGGGGCTGAGTGGTAATCAAGCGTTTAAATGCCTGCTGAATATCTTGAGCACTCACTTGATTAATATGATGATCAAACAGTGCCATGTAGTCCAATGGCCTATCATAAAAAGCAATACGCGTAACCACGGCCAGTAAGTCCTGATTGGAAGCAATTGATATAGGAAAAGAGCCAATCAGATTTTTTTTCGCTGCTCGCAGCTGTTTCTGACTGATGGGTTGGTTGGCTAACTGATCGATTTGTTGTTTGACCAAAGCAATTGCTTGCGCAGTTTGTGATGATTTGGTTTGGAACATCACAAACCAAGGACCCGGTTTTTGCAATGGGTACAAAACACTTGAAATGGAATACGCTAGACCATGCTGGTTACGCACCTTTTCGAATAAGATCGAGCTTAATGGCATACCACCAAGGATATGATTACCTAACAGTAGCGCATAGTAATCCGGTGAGTTACGCGTAATAGCTGAATAGCCAATCAAAACGGCAGCTTGTTGAGAATGAAACTCGGTATGCACAGTTTGCGAATCGCGGCTTGGTTTTTCTGATAGTTGATCAGCAGCATTACCTTTGGATAAATTTTTTAGTAGCCCTTCGGATATTAATTTTGCCTGTTCCAGAGATAAGTCGCCAACCAAAACAATCTTTGCGTTATGCAATACAAGGTAGCGTTGATAAAAGTCTTCTATGGCTTGTTTCGTAATCGTATTAATGCCGCTTATTGTACCTTCTACCGGCTGTGCATACGATGAAGATCCATACAACGTTTGAAAAAACTCCCGTATTGCTACCTTGGTTGGTTTCTGAGCGTTGTATCTCAATACAGACAGCGCATAAGCTTTTTTTCGCGATATGTCAGACGGTGTGAAGACTGGTTGAGTAATTACTTGATTAAATAAATCAACAGAGGGTTGTAGAGCACTGTGATCAATCAGAGTTCGTAAATGCAATGATAGCCAATCTCGAGTTGCTTCAGTTTCAAACACACTGCCATGATCGCCAAAAGTACGTGCAATCTGATCGGCATTCAGCGTTGCTGTCGCTTGTCCCAGTAACGATGCTGATAACTGACTCAGTCCCGCCATATTTATAGGATCACGCGATGAACCTGCATTAAAGACAAGATTAATATCTAAAATAGGCAATTGTGTGCGTTTAACAAAATAAACGGGAACACCTGATGTGGTGGTCCATGTTTGAATTATTGGCAAACTGCCATTGGATGCTAGTACCGGCGTTAAGTAAATCAAACTTACCAGCAGGGTAAAGATAGATTTTTTTAAACAATCCATTAGATTCATAAGGAGCTCTTCACTGTTTGCTTTGAGGGTACAGATTGCGGCTCAAGCTCACCAATGGTTAATTGCTGCATAGTCAAATAACGTTGAGCAACTTGCTGGATTTGTGACGGTGTTACCGCCGCAATGTGTTGATCGAATTCTGCAATCAGGTTTAATGCAACTCCTGACATCTTAGCACTGCCTAACTCTTTAGCCTGATTTTCAATGGAATCTTTTGAAAAGGTATGTGCAGCAATTATCTGTTTTTTTACTCGCTCCAATACTTTTGAAGAAACGGGCTGTGTTTGTAGTAAATGCACTTGTGCAATCAGTCCATCTTTTACGGCTGCGATAGACTTTGATTGCTCAGGTGTTACCTGAATAACCCACAACGATTGAAAACGAGAAAATAAATCGTACCAAACAGAACCACTACTGACTAAACGCTGTTTTCTAATTAACTGCTCAGCGATACGCCCGCTTTTTTGTTGTGACAAGATCTCTGCCGCTAAATATAGTGCGTAAGCCTGCCACTGATCCTGCTGAGAGAGCTGAGATAAACTCGGCACGTTATAGCCTAGAACCAACCAAGGTAATTGGGCCGGTAATTTTAAGTTGACTTGACGTGGCCCAAAAGATGCGACCTCCATCTTATTCTTTCTCACAGGTAATTCTATGGCTGGAATATCACCAAAATAGTGTTTAACTGTTTTAAAAACCTGTGCGGCAGTAACATCACCGATTACAATAATCACGGCATTATTAGGACCATACCATTGATGATACCAGCGCATCACATCATTAAGTTGATATTGCTCAATATCAGGCAACCAGCCAATCACTGGCTGATGATAAGGACCATTGATGGATGCTGTAGCGTTAAAATGCAACCATGTTTTTCCCTGAGGATTATCGTCAATACGCATTCGACGTTCCTCCATCACCACGGCATGCTCTTTATCAAAAGCCGATTGAGTTGGCGCTAACTGTTGCATGCGATCGGCCTCAAGATGCATGACGTAATCTAACGCTGAACTCGGTATCATCTGATAGTATGCCGTGAAATCTCTACTGGTCATGGCGTTTTGCTTGCCTCCACGCTCAGCAATTGATTTTTTAAAGATACCGTCTGGGTAAGACTCCGTGCCTTTAAACATCATATGCTCTAGCATGTGTGAGATACCGGTGAGACCATTAGGCTCATCACTACCACCCACTCGATACCATATCGAAGAGTAGACGACAGGTGATTGATGATTTTCTACCACCAACACCTCAAGACCGTTATCCAGTTTTGTTTGCTGAATACTAGAATCTGTGCTGGCAAACAGTGACGAAGTCAAACCAACTAAAACTAACACAATGGCTCTTAGTAACATTAAAAATCCTTGTCGCAGCGAGAAGTTCGGTGGTATATTCGCCGGATAAAACTCAATCATTGTATTCCTTTTCAAGTAAATTTCCACTCGCAGCTATTCGGGTAAAAAATGTTCAAATTTAAAAAAAATTCTTCCGACAATAACGCTACTGAAATACCTGCTGAGCGCCTCAGCTGGATTAAAAAATTAGGTAGTGGACTAGAAAAAACCAGAGGAGTTCTTAATCGACAACTGGGAAATATTTTTCTAGGTAAAAAAAATATTGATCAATCGATTTTAGAAGAACTTGAAACAGCCCTGCTAACCACTGACGTTGGTATCGAAACTACAGATGCCATTATCGATGAACTCAAAGAAAAATTATCTCGAAAATTACTTGATAATCCTGAAGCACTTTATGATGCGCTTACCGCCTGTTTAAAAGCAAAGCTTGCGCCTTTGGCACAACCACTAATACCGAAAACCAGTCCATTTGCAATTTTGACCGTAGGCATAAACGGCGCAGGAAAAACCACGACACTGGCAAAACTGTCTCATTTCTACAAGCAACAAGGCAGATCTGTCATGTTAGCTGCTGGTGATACCTTTAGAGCAGCGGCGATTGAACAATTACAAACCTGGGGAGAGAAAAATCAAACTCCCGTGGTTGCTCAACACCAAGGCGCTGATAGTGCCTCTGTGATCTTTGATGCCATGGCTTCAGCTCAAGCCAAACAAATCGATGTGTTACTTGCTGATACGGCCGGTCGATTGCATACCCAAGATAATTTGATGCAAGAGCTTGCAAAAGTAAAACGCGTAATGCAAAAAAATAATCCCGACGCACCGCACGAAACGTTGCTTGTGATCGATGCTGGAATTGGTCAAAACGCGATAACGCAATGCAGACAGTTTCATGAGGCAATCGGTATCACAGGGATATGCCTGACAAAACTAGACGGTACTGCCAAAGGCGGTATTTTATTTGCTTTAGCCGAGCAGTTTGATATACCGATTCGGTTTATTGGTGTCGGTGAGGACATTAATGACCTGCAGCCCTTTGATGCCGATCTATTTGTAGATGCGTTATTTGCAAAACCTGAGTAAAACTTTTATTCTGATTTCACTTTTCAATCATTATTGCATAACGGTGACACAGGACGACCCCAGTTATGATTCGCCTCGTCAAAGTCAGTAAGTGTTACAAGCGCCATCATGCTTTAAGAAATATCAGCTTCGAACTAAATACTGGCGAAATGGCTTTTTTAACCGGTCATTCTGGCGCAGGGAAGTCGACTTTACTCAAATTACTGCTGATGATGGAGCAGCCGACGGCTGGTCAAATTTTCATTCATGGCCGCCTCTGTCACCGCTTACCTGCACGTCATGTATCATTGTTGAGACGTGACATTGGTATGATTTTTCAAGATCCTAAATTAATTCCATACCGTACCATTTTCGAAAACGTTGCTTTGCCACTGTTTATCTCCGGCTATCGTATGATCGAAATCAAGCGCCGAGTTCGAGCTGCATTAGAAAAAGTTAATCTTGAAAACAAAGAAAGCGCCCTTCCCGAAGAGCTATCCTTGGGTGAGCGCCAGCGGGTTGGTATTGCCCGAGCTGTGATTCATCGACCTGCTATTCTTCTGGCAGACGAGCCAACTGGCAACCTCGATCCTGAGCTATCTCGTGACATCATGTCGCTTTTCACTGCTTTCAATGCAATCGGTGTTACCGTGTTGGTGGCAACCCATGACCTACCGCTGATCGCAACCATGAACCAAAGAATCATTCAGCTAAACGCCGGTCAGCTACAATTTGAGGAACAGTCCAGTGCCATCACGTAAGCTCCAAGCGGGGCGATCAATACAATTACCCCGTGCCCACCAACTGATAGCGCAGCATGTGCGAGCTTTACTCTCTAGTCTAGGAGAAATTTGGAAAAAACCAGCCTCTAATTTAATTGCTATTACTATCATTGGAATTGCCATCGCCCTGCCTGCAGGGCTGCATTTAACGCTCATCAATTTAAAAACCATGGCCCAACAGTTTAACACTGACCCTCGAATCTCCTTATACCTCAAGCCGGGCACTACTATTCAATCTAGCCAACGACTCATTAAGCAGGTGGCTCGCTACCAGCAAGTCGAGTCAACTCATTTCATTTCCTCTCAACAAGGGCTGGCAAGCTTTGCACAACAAACTGATCTCAGTGGTGTTTTTGATCAACTGAAACACAATCCGTTACCTGCGATCTTAGAAGTTATCCCAAAAGTAGCTTATCAAAACCCTACCGCGCTAAAAACTTTACAGAATCAACTGAATCAATTACCCGGAGTTACTCTGTCTCAACTTGATACCCAATGGATCTCTCGCCTACACGCCTTATTACAAATCGGTAATCGAGTGACCCTGGTGTTAACCGTGTTATTTTACTTGGCCATCCTGCTTATTGTTGCCAATACCATTCGGGTTGCCGCTGAAGCCTACCAAGAAGAAGGTCAGATCTTGCGACTATTCGGCGCATCTTATGCCATGGTAAGGCGCCCGTTACTCTATCGCGGCACACAAATCGGCTTGTTTGGCGGCATCTTATCGTGGATAATTATCGAATTTTCAATGCTTTCCATAAGGTCTCCGATTCTTGCTTTCGCAAACAGTTATCAGTCTTCCTTCTTCATGACTCACATCCCAGTTGCTGTGGGCAGCGGAATTGTCTTATCTGGAACCGTGTTAGGCTGGTTGGGCGCTTGGATAGCGGCTAGAAATAATTTAAAAGTTGTTTAATTTCAATTACTTAATAATAAAAACCGTCGCACCCTGAATTTCTACACAGGCATGGCCATTTCGGGAACAGGGTGGTATAATTTGTCCGTTTGTTTTTCACCTTACAAGTTAGATACTATAAATATGCTTAATGCCTTGCTCCCCGCAGAAAAATCCTTATCCACTGGTAGCCTCAGTGCCTATATCAGCTGGGTCAACCAAATCCCGCTTTTAACTGCGGAAGAAGAAACCCTTCTCGCTGAAAAGCTGCGGCGAACTGGTGATATAGAAGCCGCAAGAAAGTTGGTTATGTCGCACTTGCGCTTAGTGGTAAAAATAGCGCGGGGCTATGAAGGATACGGACTGCAGCAGTCTGATTTAATTCAGGAAGGCAGTATCGGATTAATGAAAGCGGTAAAACGTTTTGATCCTACTATTGGTGTTCGCTTAGTATCCTTTGCTATTCACTGGATTCGTGCCGAAATGCACGAGTTCATTCTAAGAAATTGGCGGATTGTTAAAGTAGCCACTACAAAAGCACAGCGTAAATTATTTTTTAACTTGCGCAAAGCGGCAAAAAAACGTGGCTGGTTTAGTCAATCAGAAGTCAAGACCATCGCCGAAGAACTGAATGTGTCACCAGGTGATGTCAGTAAGATGGAACAACGTCTCAATGCGCACGATGTTGCTTTTGAAACCAATACGGAAGATGAAACCGACTTTACTGCCCCAGCCTTTACCTTAGAAGATAACAGTACAAACCCAGAAAAAGTCTTATCGCACGATGATTGGGTCAATAATCAGGAAAGAACACTCAGAACTGCCATAAACTCATTAGATCATCGAAGCCAAGATATTGTTGCTCGACGATGGTTGTCTGAACGTAAAGCAACACTGCACGAGCTAGCAGACGAGTATAAAGTATCGGCGGAGCGCATTCGCCAATTAGAAAAAAGCGCCCTCAATAAGCTCAAATCTCAAATCAATCTAGCTGCCTAATCGCGACTTTTTTCGGTACTGATAGTAACGCGCAAGCAATAGTTTCTATTAAAAAAATCAGTTAGACTGCATCATGCTGTTTGGTAGGCACAAACAATAAATCCATTCTGAATAAAAAAGGACACCCATGAAAATACTTCAACAGACCAAAGCTCTTGTCTTAACTTTTGCATTAATGAATAGTTTGTGGGCAGTAGCGCCACTGCAAGCACAGACTTCATCCGACGATCACGTAACAAGCTCAGCTGATAAAACAACAACCGATAGCGATGCGTTATTCACTGAAGAGCAATTGGGTCAGATTGATCAACAAATTAAAACTTATATCCTCAAAAATCCCGAGATCCTCATAGAGGCTGGAAAAATATTACAGGAAAAACAAATTAAGGCTGAGCAAGACGCTGCTATTACTGCTATCACAAAGAATAAATCTTTCCTATTTAATGACAAAACATCACCGATCCTCGGAAATCCCGATGGCAAAAATGTACTGGTTGAATTTTATGATTACCAATGCGGTCACTGTAAAGACATGAACCCTGCAATATCAGCCTTACTTGCTGACAATAACACCAAGCTAATTTTGAAAGAGCTACCCATTTTTGGAGGTAATTCTGAATTTGCCGCTAAAGCATCGATTGCTGTCTTTCAAATCTCGCCAGAAAACTTTGAAAAATTTCATAAGCAACTGCTTGACGTTAACGGACCACTGAGTGAAGAGATCGTAACTAAAACTGCAAAAGGACTTGGTATCGATACAACAAAAATGAAACAAGCGATGGAAAAATCCGATATTGACGAAGAACTAAAAAATAATTTCAAGCTGGCACAAAGTATTGGCATTAAGGGCACACCTGCCTTTGTCTTATCAAACTCAGATTTAACTAAGTTTGAGTTTGTACCTGGTGCAACCTCAAAAGAGAATCTTGAAAAGCTCATGGGTGGTCTGCAGTAGACTGCAAAAAACTCGGTTATTTATGAAACCTAAATATTGAGACAATAACTATCATGATGACTTTTCAGAACATGATCCTAACACTTCAGCAGTTTTGGGCAGACAATGGTTGTATTATTTTACAACCATTGGACTTGGAAGTAGGTGCAGGCACCTTTCATCCCGCTACTTTTTTAAAAGCAATTGGGCCTGAGCCTTGGCATTGTGCCTACGTGCAACCTTCTCGACGTCCAACTGACGGGCGTTATGGTGAAAACCCGAACCGTTTACAACATTACTATCAGTTTCAAGTGGCATTAAAACCCTCACCTGACAATATACAAACGCTCTATCTAAATTCTTTGAAAGCACTGGGAATTAATACTCTGAAAAATGATATTCGTTTTGTTGAGGATAACTGGGAATCCCCAACATTAGGTGCTTGGGGTCTCGGATGGGAAGTGTGGCAAAATGGTATGGAAATTTCCCAGTTCACTTACTTTCAACAAGTTGGTGGCCTAGAGTGTAATCCTGTATTAGGTGAATTGACCTATGGATTAGAAAGAATGGCGCTGTTCTTACAAAACAAAAATAGTGTATACGACCTCATTTGGACAGAAACACCCACTGGCACAGTCACCTACGGCGATATCTTTCAACAAAATGAAGTAGAGATGTCGACTTTTAATTTCAAACATGCGGCTGTTGAAGAGTTATTCGTTGCATTTGACCAGTATGAAGCACATGCAAAAATGTTGGCATCCAAAGCATTACCTTTACCCGCTTACGAAATGGTATTAAAAGCCTCTCATACCTTTAATCTACTCGATGCAAGACAAGCCATTTCTGTAACAGAGAGACAACGATTTATTTTAAGAGTAAGGAAATTAGCGCAAGCTGTTGCAAAACAATACTTCTCGAAGCGTGAAGAATTGGGTTTCCCGTTAATTGCCGAAAGCCGTAAGGAGAATATTCATGAGTAAGGAAGACTTTCTTCTTGAGCTTGGCTGTGAGGAATTACCTCAACATGGGCAACAACCCATCGCAACACAGTTATCCAATCTTATGCAATCGGCACTCAAAGACCATCGAATCAGCTTCAAACAATTTCAAGTCTACACGTCACCTAGAAGAATCTGTATTCACGTAGCGGATTTAGCATTAAAACAAACTACGGAAACCACCCACAGAATTGGACCTAATATTGAAAGCGCCTTCGATAAACAAGGCACGCCCACCATGGCTTGCTTGGGATTTGCTAACTCCTGTGGTCTTAGTACAGATCAATTAGAAGTAATTGAAACTGATAAGGGTAAGCGCATTGCCGCTGCCATTAAGCAAGCCGGTAAAGACACCTTTACACTGTTACCTAATATTATAGAAACTGCAATCAACCAACTTAATTTACCGAAATCAATGCGTTGGGGAGAACACGTACAAGCTTTTATTAGACCGGTGCAGTGGATACTTGCATTGTATGGCAAGAACATCGTGCCCGTAAAATTATTTGATCGTGATGCAACCAATAAAACTTTCGGACATCGCTTTCACCATCCAAAAAGCATACAGATACATCATCCAAAGGATTATCGAATTCAACTCTATACTCAAGGCTATGTGATTGCAGAAACCAAGGATCGCGAAAAGGTGATTCTCAAGCAGATCGAAAAATATAACTCTCACCAACACACCTGTGTTATCGACCCAGGCCTGCTAAAGGAGGTCACTGCATTAGTTGAATGGCCCATAACGTTGATGGGGCGCTTTGATAAACAGTTCCTTTATTTGCCTAAAGAAGTCTTGATAACCTCAATGCACTCGCATCAAAAATGCTTCCCGATGCTAGATGCCTCGCAACAATTAACCTCAAATTTCCTACTGGTATCTAACATTGAGAGTACAAATCCTGAGACAATCATCTCAGGCAATGAAAAAGTGATCAATGCGCGACTCAGCGATGCCATGTTCTTTTATCAAAATGATTTAAAGCACACCTTATACGACAGACTTACCAAGCTGGAATCTGTTGTGTTTCAAGAGCAACTGGGATCAATGAAAGACAAGGTCTCGCGTCTCGTTAAGTTGTGCCAATTTCTTAGTAAATCAACACATGCCGATTCGGCTATCCTAAAGCGTGCCGCCCAGCTCTCAAAAAGTGATCTAGTTAGCGAAATGGTGGTTGAATTCCCTAGCCTACAAGGCACCATGGGATACTATTATGCGATTAATGATAATGAAAACCCAACTTGTGCCACAGCTATTCAAGAACACTATAAACCACGCTTTGCTGATGATGATTTACCGACTTCGCCAGAAGGAGCAACACTGGCTATTGCTGATCGCTTAGACAGCATCGTTGGGATTATCGGCATTAATCTTAAACCGACTGCCGACAAAGACCCATATGCCTTACGACGAGCTGCACTTGGAATAATACGAATTATACTAGAAAATCACTACAATCTTGATCTAGTCAAATCCATTCGCATGGCTACTAAGACCTTTTCAACCTTAACAAATGAGGACGTCGAACAAGACGTACTGACTTTCATTATTGCAAGACTAAAGGCCTGGTATCAGGACCAAGGTATTAATTCTCAAATTTTCAATGCCGTTGCTTATAACCCCATCATAAATCTGTATGATTTCCATTTACGAATTCTAGCAGTTAAGCATTTCCTTTCGCTTCCACAAGCACAAGCGTTAGCAATTTCTAATAAACGCGTAAGCAATCTACTTAAAAAACACACTAGTGCACAAAAAAAGCAAGCCATTGATTCATCTTTATTCGTTCACGAAGCGGAGCATCAACTGGCTGCTGCGATATCACAGCAACACGAACAACTTAAACCCCTGATTGATGTAGCCAATTACACCGAAGCGCTAACACTGCTCGCTGATCTTGAACAGCCCATCGATAATTTTTTTGAACATGTCATGGTGATAGACCAAGACATCAAAATTAGAAATAATCGTTTACGTTTGCTTTCGATGATCAATAACCTGTTTTTACAAATTGCAGATATCTCTCAGTTGCAAACTCAATAAACATAAAGGCCGGCTAGACTTCGATAATCTTTTACCCTACACTGCCAAAATATGGAAAAAATATTCAATCAAATAAAGAAGTTACGTTCAAACTCATCGTCTGGGAAGTCAACTAGTAGTCCTCAACAACGTGCTATTGCTGCGCATCTATTACGTGATGTTGTTATTAAAAAAAACACGCTCAGCTTTGCACATGATGGACTGGCAAACATGAGTTCGGCTCAAGTCAGTTGGATAAAACAAGTCTGTTTTGGCTGTTGCCGTTATTATTTCCAATTAGAAGCAATCCTGAACCAGTTACTTCACGAGCCTCTACCTGCCAAGCACGCTGATATTCACTGTCTTTTGATTATTGGACTCTATCAAATTCAACACTTATCGACTCCACATCATGCTGCCGTTAACGAAACGGTAGCTGCTGCTAAAAATCTAAAGAAAATCTGGGCTAAAGGCTTGTGTAACAAAGTCCTCAGAAAATTTATAAAAAAACAGAAAGCCATCATTTCAGTAATAAATGAGATTCCTCAAGCTCGTTATGCCCATCCTGGCTGGCTGATTGATCTATTAAAAGAGGCTTGGCCATCTGAGTGGGAAAGTATACTGGAACAAAATAATCAGCCCCCCCCGCTGTTTCTTCGAGTCAATCGACAAAAGACATCACGCCATGAATATATCACACTCCTAAAAGAACAAGGGCTGTCTGCAACTGCCAGTGATGACACCACTGACGGTATCCTTTTGTCAGATGCTAGACCTGTTAATGAGATCCCAAAGTTCAGTGAGGGATATAGCAGTGTTCAGGATGTCAGTGGACAGCGTATTCTTGACCTTATGGCGCTTGCTCCTGAGCAAACCGTTTTGGATGCCTGTGCTGCTCCCGGCAGCAAGACCTGTCACATGCTTGAGGTAGAACCAAAACTCAAAAAAGTCGTCGCTGTTGATATGGATGCAAAGCGATTACTGAAAATTAAAGAAAATATGATTCGGCTCCAGCTCTCCAGTGATCCATGCCGAATGATCCTAGCTAACGCATGTCACAGTAAAGAATGGTGGGACGGTGAGCTTTATGATCGCATCTTATTGGATGCTCCATGCTCATCAACCGGGGTTATCCGAAGACACCCTGACATTAAGCTATGTCGTACACCTGAGGACATTGCTCATATCACAAAACAACAAAAGCACTTATTGCATTCTCTATGGCCACTGCTGAAACCGGGTGGGCGTCTTATCTACTCAACTTGTTCGATTCTACCTCAAGAAAATGAAGCGCAGATAAAACAATTCCTTAAAGACCACAGTGACTCAAAATTGATCAAGCCAAAGTTAGCCGTGGGTAAAGCATTGCCATTCGGCCACCAATGTTTTCCCTCAGAAAACGAAACGGATGGTTTCTTCTATAGCATCTTACAAAAAACCAAATCATAATCTTCTGTTATATCTCCTAGAATGATGTTTTTTTTATCACAGTGAGTTCAGACTTTGTAAGATCAATTGAGACTTATCAACCAATAACTGTGCGGCAACTTCTTTAGTCTCCTGGTATTCATCAAATGCCTGAAATTGCTCATCGGTATCTAGATCTGTGACACAGACTAAAATCAATAACCTTGTTTTATCAATATTCTGAAGATTAAAGGCAATTGGGATTGATAGGCTATCTGACGATTGCAACACTGGTAAATTACTACCGCAATAAGTTGGATTGTGTGCTCTTAAATATGACTGTGTATATATCATATTAGCATCTGGAAACAATGACGGTATTCTTGGCTTAACAGCGTAACAACGATCAACAAAAATAATGTTTCTGATCGAATAAATAGATAGTAAATCCTGCTTTCTCATTCCTGAAAGACCACCAGTTTGTAGCGCAATAATATTCTTGGGATGAAAAGTATCTCTGACCAGTGACATCAGAGAAACACATTCATATGGCACATCAATTAATTGATATGAATTCTGCTTACAGAGTGGGTAAATGTGTACGATATTATTTTGATCAAAAAAATAAGAGGCAACCAATTTATTGTTATGATTCAAAAGGGGTTGATCAATAACGATACCTGCAAGTTGCTTTTCAATCTTGTATGTTGAATAGTTCCAGTTAATGACGATGGCTTTAGTTGAGCGCGCTATGTTGTGATTATCGAAGAGTTTAATCTTTGGAGTTGGCTGGTCAGCTATAATGACACCAGGAATTAATAACATCGTGAATAGATGAATTATTTTTTTCACTACAGGAGTCAATATCTGAGTATTTGAGTTATTGCGGACGTATCAAAGCTTTTAATTGCCTTAACTCTTCTTCATTTGCTCGAATTATCGAACCCATCTCCAAGACAAGCTGTTGTAGTGACTCATGATCTTGTTCCGCTCTTTTTATCGATGACGCTCCCAGAACATTTTGACCCACCATAATTACAGGTAAAAATATTAGCTGAATAAAATTACTCCAATATAATAAACTAGGTTCCAAGGAGGGTATAACCACTGGAATCAGCCCGAAGATAACAAACCCATAGAAAGCCCAGATACTACCCATTGCTAGTGTCATATTGACTGCAATCCATCGATTAATTCTGTCAATCATTGTCCTAATCCCTGTGTTATTTTGTAATACTCAATAAACTATCACTTTTCAAATTACTAAACAATCTCACTACTATCAGTGAAGGTAAGTGGTTTTTGAAGAACATGATCGAAACCATTTTGACGATATTGCAGCATGAATTCACAATCAACATAGGCGGTTAAAGCCGCAATTTTTGGCCGTTGAAGAGGATCAGTAATGGTATTTTTTATATGTTGCGCGACGACGGTTCCTGGCTGATCTGGTAGCCCTAAATCAATCAAGACGAGATCAAAATATTGCATCTTATGGCTGCATGCCTGCTCAGCAGTAGTAGATAAGTTCACCTCACAACCGTATGCCTCCAGTAGATACTGAGCAACACGCTGTGAAATTGAATCATCCTCGACGACCAGTACCCGTGGGTTGGCTGTCTGTATGGTTGTTAATATCGGTTTTATATTGCTGCTTGGTTTGATAATAATATTCTCTTGGGGATGATTGGTATCATTTAGAGAGAGTGGTTTAATCGGCAAAAGACAGGTGAATGTTGTACCTTGTCCTAACTGACTTTCCACTTTAACCGTCCCCTGCATACAAGATACCATGCGTTGCACTAAACTTAATCCAAGTCCAGTACCTTGATAAAAGCCTTCGTGTGCCAAGGTTACTCTTGAGAATTTATCAAAAATCTTGCCTAAATCATCGTCTGCCATTCCAATACCGGTATCGTGAATAGCAATTGAAATAGAGCTTTGATCAATTGGCTCAACCGTTATACTCACACTACCTTGCTTGGTGAACTTAACTGCATTACTCAGTAGATTGAGAAGAATACGATGTAACATCACCCTATCAGTTACAAAAATAGTTGCTATCTTTTCAGAATAAATAACACTTGTTTGCAATGATTTTCTTTTCACCTCTGCTGCAAACAGTCCCAATACCTCATAAATTAATGCCAACAAATCAACTTGATCTTGATTAATATGAAACTCACCAGTTTGTTCGCCGGTCTCAACACGTGTGTAATCGATAATTTCATTCAAGAGATTTAATAAATGCTTGCCGGACGTCACTATGTCAGAGAGTATGGCTTTTTTCTGTGGGTTAATTTCCTCATCACATAGCAACTGTGACAAGCCCAGTATACCACTAAATGGTGTACGCAGATCATGGCTCATATTCATTAGAAATTCTGTTTTCGCTTGATTAGCAACTTCAGCTTTTTTTTGAGACTCTCGTAACTGATCCTCTATTTGTTTCCTTTTCGTGATATCAAGCGATGTACCCAAGATTCCAATCACTTCACCATTGTCGGAAAATAACGGAGACTTGGTTGAAAAATAGGTTTTCACGCAACCATTTTCCATGGTGCCAGTTTCTTCTTGAGTCACAACATGCTGGTTGTGCATGACAGCTTGATTAATTTGTAAAAGGATCTGGGCCTCGTCTTTAGGTAATAAATCGTGGTAATGCTTACCCACGATATCTTGATAACTACGATAACCGAAGGAGTGTGCCTGACGATTGTTACAACCCAATATTCGCCCATTCTTATCTATCCAATAGACATGACCAGGCATCAATGCAATCAAGTCTTGATAATACTTGGTAATCTTATGCATGTACTCTAAAGGCGCACCCGTTTTTGGAACTGAGGTTACACCTGTAATTTCGGATAAAAGTTCGCTCGCTGAATTAGCATCTCGCTCAAATGACGTTAATTGTTGATACGCATTTTCTAAAGCCGTCTGCTCGTAATGTTTAATGTCAGTCACGTCTTGAGCAACCCCAATCACGCCAATCACCTTCCCCGATGAATCTTTAAAAGGTGACTTGGTTGACAAAAATATTCTCAGCCCCATTCCAGGTAATTCACAAGGTTCTTCGACAACAAGCGAGGTATTGCTAGCAACAACTTTGTCGTTGTTTTTTGCAACTTGATCAAAGGCTAATGGTGATAATATTTGGTCAAGCGAAAGCCCAAGTAGTTCGTTAGGATGACTAAACCCTAGGCTTTTGGCTTGACTCAAGTTACATCCGATCACAATGTAGTCAAGACTAACGCAGAAGATATGAGCAGGCATCTGCATGATGATGGATTGAAAATCAAAACAAGTGCTGACCTTTGTACTCTGCGACATAGTTGTACGCTTCCATTCTCGAGAAAAATAGACCAGACGCATATCCAGTCGTACCATAAGTTTCGATATTTTATCAGATAGACTATAGACTCAACAGTCAACTAACCCCATTTAAATAGCCCTTTTGCATTTAATTTAATTGAATCTTAACTATTAAAATTTACAGAGCGTTGCCATGATGAATTTATTATTGTCCATTTAACGTGAATTATGTCTGGATTAGCCCTCTTAATAAGTCCTTGCCACGATGAGGAAGACTCAGCTGCACTGGACATGTTGTTTCTAACCTGGATGACTTTTGCTTCACTAGCGCAGCGTGAAGACGTGAATACCAATCAACTTCCTCTTTTTCTCATTACACCCGGACTGATTGATGACGTTAATTGCCCCTCAATTTCACAGCATTCTGACTATTTGCGCTTTCAACAGGAACAAAGGGAATTCACGGCACTTTTATTTAATATTATTGCTGTTGCTAAATATTTTGGCTTCAAAGAATCTAATATCCGAAATATTCGGTTATCCGATTACCTATCCCTTGAAAGACAAGAGCGCCTTTCATCTTTGGACGCAGAAGTCGACACCCAGATTACGCCGACTACACTGAGGCCAACGATCTTACCGCTGAAGGAAATTTTTTTAAATTACGTCAGTGAAAGTGAATTAACACCTTTATTTCGAATCATACATCAATTATTTGATTGCCCCAAAACGGATAAAACAACGTTGCCCTATCAGTCCGGCAAGAAACAAGATATCCGTTCAAATGTGTTTGATATTATCAGTCAATTAAAAAGTGACTATGAATCAAACAGTCTCTCAGAGCCTTTGCATTGCTCTATAGAGAACGAATTGAAAGATCATGTTTCAGTTATACAGTTCGTGACACTAATGGATCAAGCAATCGATAATGATCTAATTCCAGGCGCAGTCTTCGAGTCTCTTAAGCGTATTTTCACCACGCAACACAATATTCTAAGAACACACCGTGATATCGCTCAAAAAAGAAAGAAAAAAATTGAGCAAAGCCGCATTGACACTCCGCAGGTTTTACCTTTGTCTAATGAATACCTCGTACTCGAGTCGTTAGCAATGCTTGAAATGATTAGAGAGATTAAACAACACACATTATTCACATACATATGCCACTCTGGTCGCGATGAACCCAATAATATTGAAAAAGGTATCGCGTTTTTTAGTCAGCTAGTTAACGCCCAGCATTGGTATCAGTCGTCTGAAACTAACGCGAGTCAGTACCAAGCAATCCATTGCAACAACATCAACATTGATGACATTAAAATCAGTTTCAAATACCAACTCATCAACTTGCTATCTGATGTAAAAATATCAACACATAAACTCCCCTTGAGTACACTTAAAATTTTAGACCCAACTCGTACCTCGGGGATTTATCTGCAAAGTGATCACAAAGAGGTTATATACTTGTTTCTTGAGATCATTGGTGTTGTCACACCTATCATGAAAAGCCTGCTGATTGAAGTGTGGAACACAGTTAAAAAAGCATTAAACCGAAAAGAATTAAAATCCTTTTGTAGGGAAATTATGGGTGAGGTTTATCAATCAGAGTCTTCTTTTTACAAACAAGTTGAAATTCTACTGAAAAAAAACTTTATTCCACAATTAAAGAAAAGCATTGTCGACTTCATTCTCAAAAAGCTAAATCATACGGTGTCTCAGGATGAGATAAAGCATAAACAGACTTTGATTTTAAACTGGTTCACGCTTAACAACAAAACAACATTAGGTTTTCAAGTCTCCGATTATTTATTAAATCAACTAAACTCGAGTAGCTATGCAGATATTCAAATAGCACGGACGCTGGTGACAGAGCAGATTTGGATAGATTCCACTGCACTGGAGCAGAATCTCCTAATCAAAATGATCAGTGAATCTTTTAATAAATCCTATCTCAATACAATTGAGACGATTCAAACGTATTTAAACTCTCAAAAAACCAATCAGCTAAAACCTATTGGCCTAACTCGCAGTACATCCATGACACCGTTATACCCCCATCCAGGGTCTCCAGATATATTTGGACAAGGCGGGTTCAAACTGGGGATATCTAACAGCCCACGATACTTTACAAACCGCAGCCCCTTAACTCAACATAGAAAAAAACGGGTTCTGCATTCAAAGATTAGTACAATTGATGAGATTCGTGATAGCTGTGATTCACCACAGCCGTTCAACCAACAAACAGCGGTGGGTATAACTCGCTCGTGCTCAGAAAATGATCTGAATCAATGGGATGAGTTACATATGCAGAAAAGTATTTTTTTTCACCATAACGCAAGCTTTGATAACACAATAGACCAGGCAATAAGCAACAGTGTAGGCACACAAACAGAGATACCTCAATCCTGGATTGCGACACTTGGGCAGTCTTGGTGTGATTTAACATCGACTCAATGGATGACTCTCGGAGCTGGCATTTTAGTCAGCCTCTCACTCATAACCGCATTCGAGTCTTCGTCGAAAACTAATACTTCATTGAACTTTCGTTCAAAATGATAACCTAACCAGCACGACCCGAATTGACAATAAAAAGAACAATCTGATTGTTTTATTTTCATTATTTCTTGTGGTCTACCTGTGCATTAACTTTGTGTAAAGCTCTTGATTCATACAGTTACACACAGGCGACAAGACTGCCTTTGATTTATGCACAACGTTACACAACTTTAGCTTAGATTATAAAACACTTTTACAGCCACTTATAATAAACGCAAGTATATGTTTATAAACAAAAAAAACGGGTTATCCACGGGGGTTTTGGTTGTTAATAACTACTATTAA
>CACNSC010000002.1 GCA_902623005.1 uncultured Coxiella sp. | reverse complement strand
CTTGTATCAATTACTTTTTCTCAAACGGGCTCTGGGACAATCATTGACTACCACACAAGGCTTCAAACCATCCACTGTGCAGGCTTACTAGAATCCATCCCTTCTGGCATACGAGCGTGGCATCGTAGTTAAATACGTGTCATAAAATTGTTGCTGCGACTTTCAGTTGAGTAATTTTTTTGTAGTGCATATGACTGGTAGCTATAGCTTATCGAATCGATAGATGAACAAATCTGATAAAAATTACCGCGTAAATTTTAGAGCTCATAAAACGTAGTCGAAAAAAAACCGCTGAGATTGCCATCAAAAGATATGATTATTAAGCAATAACAGCGGTGCGTCACATGTAAAAAAGTCGAGGACTAGATTACTTCAACTTCAGTCGCGCTAACACCTTTAGGTGTCTCTTCTGTGTTGAATTGGACTTTAAGTCCGTCTTGTAATGTACCTGCTTTGACACCATTTTTGTGTACGAAAACGTCCTTACCGCCATTATCTGGAGTGATGAAACCATAAGCTTTTTCGTGATTAAAAAATTTTACTACGCCTGTTTGCATTAAAGTTACCCTTATTTTGTATAAAACGATTTGTCCAAAGACTTGAGCACCTTAAGCTATAAAGTTATGAATATCAATAAAAAGTGACCGCTTTCTTGGTAAAAAAATCAACACTGTAATGGATACGGTCTTGACAACCAATAATCACTAAAACTGTGTCAAAAAATACAGTATTTAATACTAATTTAATATTTATGTGAATTTTTAATCCCTATACTAGGTCGATATCAAACTCAATGATGAAGGAACTTACCATGCCAGAAAAAAGAAAATCAGCCTCAAGCATGAATCAAAGTAGTGATGACTGCATCTGGAGTGAGTTGATTGATCATCTTGAGTCGGTAGGCATTAGTAGTCGCTTAGATGAAGTCAAAGATTTACAGCAACAAAATCTTTTTATTGGTTTTTGTGGCGATATTAGTATCGAGGTACTACAAGTGCTGCAAGAGCAACAAAGTGACCACGCAGAATTGCAATTGGAGACATCGCGATTGCATCATATCGTCAGCACGACACACAAACTATATACACTGACCGATGAAGAATCTGAGACCAGCCAAGAAAATTCGAAGATCAGTCATTCAATACTCAATAATCAGCAAATTTTAGAATTTCTAAATCAAATCATAGTCAATGAGACAGAGCAAACTAACGAGAAAGATGCCAACCCTGTGGATCCATCACAAATGGTGTATCGCTTCTCGCTTACTGTTGCTAAGTTT
Source organism: uncultured Coxiella sp. (assembly GCA_902623005.1). Taxonomy (GTDB): domain Bacteria; phylum Pseudomonadota; class Gammaproteobacteria; order Coxiellales; family Coxiellaceae; genus UBA9148. Next base: position 169,470 of record CACNSC010000002.1, on the reverse strand, counting down.
TTCGCATACAAAACTAAGGAACTCACCGATGAAAATGGCGAATCGCAAGCAACTTCTGAAAGTGATCAAAATATAATTATACCGAGTTATCAATTAACATCTGAACGCCCGGCCTTGCTGAAAGCAGATTTACAACGCGCGGTTGAGTACTTGTTAAAATTCCCGAGCCATGCCTTTATCTCCAATCAAGCGTTAAATTGGCCGTCGCTTAAAAAAAGGAAAATTGAGATCAAGCCAGAAATAGAGTCAACGACAACGCCAGAGCCAATGACCCAATCGCAGACAAACAGTAATGACATTTACTCTTACGTAGCCAATAGCATCAGCACAATGTATCAAACTGCGCATAGCCTTTTGTTTAGCCCAAGAAACCCCACAGCAAACCGCGAACAGGCAAGCAAAGACGCAAAGACACTGCCTGGTAATGGTTAATAACTGTTAGCAGGACTTAAGCCAACCAATCTTTGTGCCGTTGCAAGTAATGATCAGTTAAATCTGCCTCTACTGATCCCGACTCAGGAGTGAAGTTATACTGCCATCGCACCAACGGTGGCAGTGACATTAAAATTGACTCGACACGACCGTTGGATTGCAAGCCAAATAACGTGCCTCGATCATACAGCAAATTGAATTCAACGTAACGGCCACGGCGATACAACTGAAACTCACGCTGAGCTTCAGTCCATTGATGGCTTTTACGCCGCTCTATGATAGGCCAATAAGCCTCAAAAAAGGCATTTGCATTGGCTTGTTGAAATGCAAACATCTGCTCCCAAGATTTTTCAGCTTGCGTTAGATTTAATTCTTGCGCTGCAGGATCTTCTGACCGTCGGCCGTGATCAGGCTTGATTAACAAGCCGGGCTGACCGTCTTGATAGTCATAAAATATTCCGCCCACGCCTCGTGTCTCTTGTCGGTGGTGATTAAAGAAATACTCATCGCACCAATACTTGAAAGCAGTGTAGGCATCGGGATGATGGCTATCCAATGTGCGCTTGAGTGTGAGATGCCAATGATGACAATCTTCCATGAACGGATAATAAGGCGTTAAATCACAGCCCCCTGCAAACCACCAAATTGGACCCGCCTCAAAATAACGGTAGTTCAGGTGCACTGTTGGACAAAACGGATTACGCGGGTGAATAATCAATGAAACACCTGCTCCAGAGAAAGCATGTCCACGCAACTCGGGTTTATGCCCCAACAACGATGCCGGGGCTTGCTTGCCTTCAATGTGAGAGAAATTAACACCAGCTTGCTCGATTAAACCATCACCGGTAATCACCCGTGTTCTGCCTTGCCCTAGACCTGATTTTTTCCAGGCATCTTCTTGTAGTACAGCTGATTGATCGAGACCCATAATTGCACCTGTTAGCTTGTCTTGATAATCCTTGAGAAAGTCGATCACTTGCTGACGAGAATGAGTTGAAGGTGAGGTATTTGTGAGTGACATAGGCATAGCATTTGACTTAATTTCGGCCAGTTTACGCTCCGATCAAAAGAGATTCAAGTCACTTATAACGGCGTATTCTATCGTTTTTCCTCATTCATTTATCAGTTCAATTTCAATTTTCCTATAGCGTATACCATGATTAGATTCCTCTAAGAAATACGCCTCGAACTGCTGCTGTCTGAATAAATGCATGATCCCAATCTAAAAATGACAAACGTTCCATTTATGCTTGATTGATGATTACACCTGTCACAAAGATCAAGAAATGGTTATTCACCTCATCAGCAGAGTGCTATGTCATTTTAACTTCACTGGTGACAAGTGAAATGCAGGAAAATCATTCTCAACGATTCAATGATAAGGTAATACAGCAACTGGTAGCGATGGATTGGTGGGACTGGTCGTTCGAAAAAATCACCCAAAATGCCAGTGCTATCGCCTGCGGTGATTTAGAGCTACTAGCTGCCAACCACTCGACATAACACTGGAACCAAGCATGGCTGAATATTCCTATTTTAAATATTCAAATTATCGATTAACTATATGTTTAATATATAAAAAAATTTAACATCCTAGAATCCTCATTAAGATCTCATAATCAAAGTCAGAGCTATAGGATTAGCAGTAATCTGTGTTAGAATGCGCAACGAAATACATCAACAACCCCAGAATTAACTTTGGCTGAAGGAAACACCCCCATGATCAACGTCAGCGCTTATTTATTTACTGCACTATCAGAAGATCGCTTGCCCGAGCTAAAAAAAGAGTTGTTGAAGCGCGCCAATGCATTGTCGCTAAAAGGTACCATTCTATTAAGCACGGAAGGCATTAATACGTTTTTTTCAGGCACACCTGATGCGGTCGAAGAGTTTAAAACTTTTCTGACTGGCTTTGACGATTTTGCTAGCCTTCCTTTTAAAGACAGCGCATCAAAACAGCAACCATTTACCCGTATGTTAGTTAGAATTAAAAAAGAAATAATCAGCATGGGTGTTGAAACCGTTATCCCGCATCATCATACCGCGCCGTATATCAGCGCCGAAGAGTTGAAAAGTGCCTACGAGAGTGATGAGCCACCTATCGTGCTCGATACGCGAAATGATTATGAGATACAACTGGGTAAATTCAATAACGCACTTGAACTGAACATCAAGAGCTTTCGCGACTTTCCTGAAGCCATAAAACAGTTGCCGGATGATATGAAATCTAAAAAGATCGTCACCTACTGTACCGGCGGCATTCGCTGTGAAAAAGCGGCTGAATTGATGCAACAAAACGGCTTTACCGATGTTCATCAACTGGAAGGCGGGATTTTAAAATATTTTGAAAGCTGTGGCGCTGATCACTACCAAGGAGAGTGTTTCGTGTTTGATAAGCGTGTCGGTGTCAACAGCCAACTTGAAGAGACGGATACTAAACAATGCTTCGCTTGTCGAATGCCACTAACGATTGAAGATCAAAAAGATTACCCCACCTGCCCCTATTGCGGAAATAATGCTGCGCTTGGCAAACGTGCCCGTGAACGCCTTACAGCCGAACAATCTCGATGACACGACCAATTTTGTATAGCTTTGTGCGTTGCCCCTATGCGATTCGTGCTCGTATGGCTTGTAACTGCTCCGGAACTGAAGTTGAGCTGCGTGAGGTTAACCTTAAAAACAAACCTCAAGCCTTAATTCAAGCATCACCCAAAGGAACAGTTCCAGTATTTGTAGATGTTGATGGCCGTGTCGTCGACGAGAGCCAAGCCATTGTTGAAGAACAGTTAACGCTTGCTAACGTCAATTGCCAGCAACCCGAGGACCTTGAACTAATCGAGCAACTGCATCAAGTCTTCATCCCAGCATTGGTCCGTTACAAGTATCCCGAGCGCTTTGAAGCAGTCGATCCAATCCAAGTAAAAATAGCTCTGCAAGACTTTCTCGCCATCTTAAATAATACGTTACAGCAACGTGCTTATTCGGACGAATGGCAATATCTTGATGTGATGGTGCTACCGCTGGTGAGACAATGTTATAAGGTAGACATTGAGCAGTTCAACGACTGGGGCTTTACTGAAGTTAATTTTTGGCTGCAATCCATTACTGAATCAAAGCGCTTTAAAGCACTGATGATCAAACGCGAACCGTGGCAACCCAATTAATGTTCAGACGATAAGGTTAAAGCGAATTACTCAAATCAAGGGTGCTAAAAAAGTGCCACATGGCTAAAAAAGGGAATTTAATCTGTTATACCTGTGAAGAGCACGGGGCATTAGATACATTGGTGGAACGAAGCGTCTAATTAAGGCCAAAAACATAACTCCATGTCAGCTGCCCGCATCACAGGCAGCAATGAGATAGAGTTACAATCGTATTACTTACTGGCGGATTTACGAAAGCGCTTGTTAAACTGCGCAATACGGCCGTCAGCTTGTGCAGTTCGTTGCTTACCAGTATAGAAAGGGTGTGAGGCGCTTGAAACATCAAGGACGATATAGGGATATGTGCTTCCTTTGTACTCAATTGTGCGGTCTGTCTTGATAGTAGAACCGATTAAAAAATAAGTATCTGCAGCGGTATCATGGAAAACAACTTGTTTGTAATCCGGATGGATTCCTGATTTCATAAAGACCTCAGTTGGTATAATAAAACGCATGCAATATAAGTTGATACGCCGACCAAGTCAATCATAATCTATGAATTTGTCGCTTTTGTTCTAAAATGACTCCATCAGCCCCGCATGAGGGCAAATATCCTGCATGATCACAGAAGCACTCAATATTACCCTGAAGAACATGAACCATGAATCATGATCAATGCGCAATAAAACAGTCTCCTGGACGACTACCTAGCAATAGCCATGAAAATTTATTTAATTGATATCATTCTCTATAGCAGAGCAGGATTAATATTAGGGATATTCTGCATAATTTGCGCCTCCTGGGGCCGCTGTTTATTTGAGAAAACCTGCAACGTAAGATCTAACTGCTTCAAACTATTTTCCTTAATCTCAGCATCGAAACCATAATTCCTTATGGTTATTTTTGAGTTCTCCGCCCATGAAAAGAATCGATCTGAATTAAATACCATGTAAGACTCAGTGGTTAATGCCACAAATAAATCCTGAACGATTTGATTTTGTAATGCTTCGTGATCTGAAAGAAGAGACAGTACCTTCAATATTGCGATAACACAAAAAAGATGTGGACAATTTTCTTTCGAAAGCACTAATGGGAGATAACGATGTACTTGATCTTTAGCATCTTGGCCGTGCTCAAACTGCAATATTAACTGCTTTATACCAGAATAATACGGGGTGAGCTTGCTGAGCGCTTCAGTCAAATCAATCGAGTTACTAGCAAAATTGCCCAATAGAAATTGCATAGCAATTCGCGTTGGAACTAAATTTTCATCCATCTTCATACCTGAAATGATTGAATCTGTCTTACCTTTTGCACTTACACTAGGACCAAAAATCCATTCACACGCTTGATAAAGGAACTCATAACCATCAGCGCGTTGAAGATAAGACATTGGACTTTTAACTTTTGACAAAATGATTGGCTTTGAAAAACACATTTGCATACCATCTTGATTAAAAAGATCCGAAGCAAGCTCAGAAAAATTCTGTCTTACTGCATGAGTGATGGCATGCTGTCTTTGTAAGTCAGATTCTGTCAATGTTTCGCAATCAACATAGTCGATACCGTATCGCACTTGATCGATATAATCGTATCGAACTGAACTTAAATGACTATTATTGGGATTATCTGGATGATGATGTGATGTTACAAGAGATATACTCGATGCATTGCCATCACAAGACACCACAACTCGATGACTCCAACCCATTGACGGAACAACATGCTCTAATACACACACATCGGAGAGCGATAGCGGAATAGTGACTTCATGCGTGATCCCAACAATATTTACATTGCGACTCACCACCGATTCTTTTAAACAATTGATTAATAAGATTCGAAATGAAGCATAGTCTTTGTCATTTGCGTCCAATAGAAAATTACCATCACCTTGGCTGCAGCGCGGCTCTTTTAGGTAAAATTGCTTATTCACTGAATCCTTCCAGAGTTGCCAAAGCTCTTGCTCATCAAAGCAAGCCTTGTTATTCAGTAGAGACGATGGATCAAACACCATGGCCTTAGGTGTTAAATGTGGGAAGACACGTTGCAGGTATTGACGTTGCAGGGATTTATCTTCAATAAGATCATCATCACAAATAGAAACCAGTTTTTGGGTCAGATTATGTTGCTGACAAGTTGTCACAAAACTGTCGGCACGGGCTCGCTCACACCAAGTGGATCTTTTCCCCAGCACAGACACAACAGAGAAACTATCATCGAGATCATTGGTATCGATGAGCTTTTGCAACTCGAATATTTTTGGAACCAGCACACCCGCTTCGTCAACCAAAGTAAAGTCGACAATACAAAGCAGTAGTTTATTTGGCTCGTCTTGAAACATGGACCTGACCTAAAACGCCACCATACCACCAAAATATTAATTTAATCTTAAATGACTCACATCAATGGCCTTAGGAGGGAGATCTTTATGATAAAAACCGACAGTTTTATAAGGCGGAGAAAAAAAAACAACGAGATTCAAAATACTATGGAATTTTTAGGCACCTCATGAACCTCTCGCTCATCCTGTTGGAAGAATGTTATGACAGTGCTGGTGATTGAACTGCCTGATAATCATTTGAAAAGTTAAAGACATCACCATCGTCTCCAGCAAAACCCACTTGATCCAATGCTGACGTTCCAATTGTCGTGGAGAAATGTAATCGATTACCGAAAGCATTCGCAAACACATACAAAGGTGTTCCACACGGCACATTAAAAAACCGTGTCTGTTCTAAATGATAACTAAGAGAATCTTTTGGAAAAAACAACAATGGACTAAATAAACAATCGATTAATCCAGACTTAAAACGTGTCTGAAGATCGTGAATAGAAAACACCTGGTATAGCGGCAAGATTTCGTGCTGATTTTTCTTAAACTGTTTATGAATCTGATGAACGTAATCTTGAGTTGTGCAAGCACGGTTAAGATTCACACGGCACACGCTGTAATTATTTCGAAAACGTGGATTCTCAAACCCAATAACTACCCCAGTCCGAATGGTTTGATAAGATTGGTCCAAGTGTTGAAATACATGCTCAATGTATGCGGCGAGCATGGCGTCAATCAGACTGCATTTATTGTCTTGCTTAATTTTTTTTACCACTGCGATATCCCAACTATGGTGCACAACTGATTGTGAATGTTGGGTGAGCGGTGGAAGAGACTTTGATCTAACTCGATGATAAGCTAACTTTGATAACGCATAAAATTGTAACGTCTCTGAAATCAATGGCAGATAACGATCTTTCATAAACATTTTATTAGAAAATGGACGAAAACCCAATATTGGCTGAACCACTTGCTGTGACAGTAAAATGCCGTCAAACACGGTGTGATCAAACAATAGACCTATGCGCCTACCCGTAGAATAGATTCTAAAGACATAGTCGCGTGATTCCTTATCTTGTGTGGAATGATATTCCGACGCATTGGTGTGATACTCTAAAATCGAATCTATTTTTCCTGGCTGTTGATAGCGCCAGCGGCGCTTGTCAAAATCAATAGACACACCAAGGGGTGAGTTTTCTTTCGCCAGCAACGTATCTAATGTCTTTTTTAAGTGCGAGACGACATCTTCCCACGGTAACGAAGCATCTATTTTATAGTCAACAAAAATATAGGGTTTTTTATTTGTTTGTAGAAAGTAACGCAACATGTGTAAATCAGAGCCAAACACTCCTCGCTTATTAACGAAGTATATCCAAAAACGCTTGATAGCAGTCGCGCAACAATACAATGCCCATAGACTCAAGACACAACTGATAATAATGATAAAAAGAGTCTCGATTGTAGGTACTAATGCCATTTCATAATCACTTTACGTAAAAAATTGTTGCTAAAGTAACAAGGGATCGCTTCATTAACAATAGTTTGAATTTTTTTTGAACTTTTAAAGTGGATTTTGATTGCCAGACGACAAGTGGTATATTACTGCACTGATCCACACGAACAGTCATATCGACTCTGAATATGCTTAGATCTTGCACTAAAAAACCGACCCTTCAAGCCTTTTTCATTGCATTAGGTGTCTTCTTCGAGTGGTATGATTTTACACTGTATTTTTACCTGGGTAGTATTCTATCTAATATTTTTTTTCATGATCATCTCAACCAAACCAACCGGCTAATTTATTTTGCAATCTTTGCAATTGCCTACGTTTGCAGACCAATTGGCGGTATTATTTTTGGTCGATTATCTGATCACCTGGGACGAAGACAGTCCTTGCTGCTCGCAATGAAATGCATGTTCCTTTCCTCTCTAGGCATCGCTTTCTTGCCAACCTATACCCACATTGGCGTTTTCGCATCTATACTGCTTCTTTTCTTAAGAGCTCTACAGGGCATCTCAATTGGCGGTGAATATACCGGCGTATTGACACTGATTTTCGAAGGCAGCAATAACAATAAGGAAGGCACACTACTGTCTTTGATTGGCGTGGTGTCCTGTCTAGGTCAAATGGCAAGCGCCTGTTTTTTATTCTTACTAATGCACTATACCAGTCATGAATTCATGATGCAGTTTGGCTGGCGTATTTGCTTCCTCGTCGGAGCAATTGGTATGGCAGTGGTTTACTTTTTTCAATCCGCAGTACCTGAATCGCCTGCCTTTTTACAGGCTAAACACAAGGGTAAGCTTAAAGATAGACCCATTGCATATGCTCTCAAACATTATCGACCATCAGTAATATTGGTTTTTTTACTGACAGGGACACTGGGTATTGTTTATGTACTGTATTTTATTTCGATTCCTGACGCACTTATTCATGATTTACATTACCCACAAAACACCATCCATTTAATCATTATTTTAGCGACAGCATTGCAAGTCGCCTTCTACCCGATTGGTGGCTGGCTCAGTGATCGTTATGGGCCAACACGCATCCTTCTAATCATCTTTACATTAGCAGTTTTAACCATCTATCCATGCAATACCTATATCATGCATCACCTTGCGCCTTTCGGTTATTGCTTCTACTTGGGATATATCATGCTATTTTCGGTAGCAACACCTTCATTTTTATTATTAATCAATCAGCAATTTCCAGTGTACTGCCGTGCCAGTGGGGTCTTTATTGGCTATAACATATCGAATGCGTTATTTAGCTCAATTACACCCTCTGTCTGCGTTTTATTTACCGATGGCGTGTTCTCGATTGGAGTGGCTTCGACGTTAACTATTGTATTTTTATTGATGTGTCTGCTGATCTTATTGACATCAAGTGTGGTTAAAAATAAACCGCACCTTGACGAGCTGGATTTACACCAATCTCAACTCGCACTTTCGGAAAGATAAATATGAAGGCAGCTTCAGTGAATATTAAATCGATTCCAAGTCTGGCATTGTTATCATTGCCTCACGTTCAGGCCCTGTTGCGATAGCAACTATAGGTAACTCGCATAGCTCTTCAATCCGTTTAAGGTACCGTTTAGCATTCTCAGGCAATGATGAATAATCCGTTACGCCCAATGTGCTCTGCTTCCAACCAGAAAAAGTTTCATACACCGGCTGACATGCCGCCATCTGCTTATCATTAGATGGAAAATACGACAATGCATGGCCATTCTCCTTATAAGCAACGCATAACTTAATGGTATCAAATGTATCCAGCACGTCGAGCTTAGTCATCACTAATCCAGTAAAACTATTGATATCACAAGAGTAACGCATCAAAGGAATATCAAACCAACCACAACGTCTTGGTCGGCCAGTCGTAGCGCCAAACTCATGACCGCACTCCCTTAACTGATCACCTGTCTGATCAAACAACTCAGTTGGAAAAGGTCCAGCACCAACTCGGGTCAAATAGACTTTACTCACACCCCAAATATCCGATAAAAACGCAGGCCCCACACCAGTGCCAGTAGAAACAGCACCGGCTGTCGTGTTCGATGACGTGACGTAAGGGTATGTGCCATGATCAATATCTAAAAGTGCTCCTTGAGCACCCTCAAATAACATGGATTGATTGTGACGCCTTGCTTGATGGAGAAGCTGCGTTGTATCACAAATCATGGGTTGCAATTGTTCAGCATATGTCAGTAACTCTGCGATCACTTGCTCACAACTGATAGGCTCAAGACCGAAGTAAGACTGTAGCTGAAAGTTATGATAATCAGCCAATACGCGACACTTCTGCGCTAGCTGATCAGGACTCAATAAATCCATCACGCGAAGACCACGACGAGCGACTTTATCTTCATAGGCCGGACCAATGCCCCTACCTGTGGTACCGATGGCTTTATCACCTCGACGAAGTTCACGAGCCTGATCCAGTGCGACGTGATATGGCAATAATAATGGACAAGACTGACTGACTTTTAATTTTTCCCTGACTGAAACACCCTGACTCTCAAGCCCCGCAATTTCTTCAAATAAAGCTGGAAGCGACAACACCACGCCATTACCAATAACACACTTAGCATCTTGATGCAGGATACCCGATGGAATTAAATGCAATACCGTTGTATCACCATCTATTTTGAGTGTGTGCCCGGCGTTGTGCCCGCCTTGAAACCGAACAATCAAAGATACTTTTTCAGACAGCCAATCAACGATCTTTCCTTTACCCTCATCACCCCACTGAGAGCCAAGAATCACAAGATTCTTTGGATGTTTAATACTCATAGCTAGAGAATACCAGCATGTACAAGACACATTAAGACAACACCAACCACCAAGGTGATGAGACCCGTTTTACGGATCGTGCGTTCGTCACGTTCTGCCATACGCAGCAATAAATTTCGCCAAAATGTCGGCACCGCAAAGGGTAAAATACCTTCTAGCACCAGAACCAATGCAATAGCCGTAAGAAAAATTTCTAACATAGATTAAGACCCTTGATAAAAAAGTCCGCCAGATAGCGGACTTTGATGATAGCTGAATAAGACGACTATGCTGTCTTTTTCAACGTTGATTTAAAATATTTAAAAAAGTCAGACTTAGGTGTTAACAACATAATGGAGTTATCACCATGAAATACTGACTGATAAGCCTGCAAGCTTTGATAGAATGCGTAGAAAGCCGAGTCTTTATCGTAGGCTTTTAGATAAATGTCAGCTGCAATTTTATCACCGTCAGCACGGGTTTGCTGCGCTTTTGCTTTTGCTTCCGCAATAGAAATTATCACCTGCGCTTCGGCACTGGCACGGATCTTCTCAGCCTTGGCTCGACCTTGAGAACGATGCTTAGTGGCTACCTGCTCACGCTCAGTGCTCATACGATTATAAACTGATTCCCGCACTTCGCGCGGCAACTCGATCCCTTGAATACGAACATCAACGACTTTGATACCCAACGGCTCAGCACTCTCATCTGCCTTGGCCATTAAGATTTTCATTAGTGAAAGACGGTCATCGGTAACAACTTCTTGGATGGTACGTTTACCAAACGCTGCCTTGAGTGCGTTATTAATTTTTTGACTCAATAACGTTGATGCTCGACCTGGCACACCACCAGTACGTTTGTAGTAAAGAGGAAGATCATCTATTTTCCATTTTGCATAGTAGTCTACCAAGACTGATTTTTGCTCCGCCGTGTAAGAGCGAGAAGAATCAACTTGTAAGGTCTGGAATCGCACATCAAACTTTCTCACTTGAGTGATAAAGGGAATCTTGACGTGCAAGCCAGGTTTGTAAACTACGACTTTACCATCTGAATTACTTTTAAGCTGCCCCAAGCGAAGGACTAGAGCATTTTGCCCTTGCCTGACTGTAAATAAGCTAGAACTTGCAAGGATTAATAAAACGACCAGTAAAACAATCAAGGATGTGATACGAGCATTCATGATTGGCCTCCTTCAGACATAAATGGGTAACGGGGATGTGAAAACTCCTTAGTGTTTTGATTCGAAGCTAAAGCTGTGGTGTCAGGTAATTCAGCCGTTGATGTATCTATACTGGCACTGTGATGTTCATCTGAATGTGCAGCACGCTGCTTGAATAGCTGATCTAACGGTAAATAAAACACCGATGCACCGTTACTTCCATCGCTATCAACAAAAACATTAGAAGTTTTATTCAATACACTCGACATCGCATCTAAGTAGAGACGCTCGCTAGTTACGAAAGGTGCTGCATGATATGGTGTAAGCAAGGCTAAATAACGAGCTGTTGCTCCTTTAGCTTGCAATACAACTTGCTGTTTATAGGCATCGGCCTCTTGCAGTAATCGTGCAACGGTTCCTTGCGCCTCTGACTCAACTTTACGTGCATAAGCTTGTGCTTGGTTTTCAAAAGTTACTTCGTCTTCACGCGCTTTAATCGCGTCGTCAAAAGCGTGAGTCACTTGCTTCGGTGGCACAGATTCTTGAAGAGTAATATCATCGATGAACAATCCTGGTTTGTAAATGTTTAGGGTTTTTACCAGCTGCTGCTTTACGGCATCACTCAGGCCTTGACGACCAGTTGTGATGACAGAATCCAAATTCATCCCACCAACAGTCTGACGCAACGCACTGGAGGTCGCCTGACGAATAGTTAGATTAGGATTGGTGACATTAAATAAATAAGCCTCAGGATCATCGATGCGATACTGAACAGCAAGCGAGACAGAGACAATATTTTCATCTTTAGTCAGCATCTCTGCCTGATAATTAAAGGTATTTTGTTGGGTAACATTAACCGTAGTGTGAGATTCAATGCCACGTGGTATCCAATGTGGCCCCTCACCGACAGTCTTTACATATTTACCAAAGCGTAGAACAACTGCTTGCTCTTGCGGTGATACTAAAAAAATTCCTGACAATGCCCAGATCAGAATAATGAAACCAATAACCATTAGGACGATTGTTCGGTTTATACCAACACCACCAGAAGAGCCACCAGTATTTGAAGCATATTTCTTAAAAAGACGTTTGAAAAGAGCTGCTAAATCCGTTGGATCATTCTGCGGACGACGTCCCCAAGGATCCTGACCAGAACCGTTTCCCGACATACCTAATACCCCTTATGAATAACTTTCAATTAGAAAATACCGAGTTAGAATACATCATATCTAAGCCAGGTGCTAGCTAGCCAAAATGCGCACGTGACGGCTTTAATTTTGTGCCATGATACGATCATAATCCAGCGTGCTTATTTTGATTTTCAACACCTGATCACCTTGATCATTCACGTCCTCAGTAATTACAGCACCCAAGGCATAGAGTTGCGCACGAATCGAACCCTGCTCGGGTTGTAGCACCACTGTTGTCTCAATAATATTGTGCTGTAGACACCGAGAAATCCCCTCAAGCAAGAGATTTATACCCTGGCCAGTTTGAGCCGATAGCCAAACACGGCTTGGGCAACCATCAGCATCATAATCAGCGCGTGCACTAACGCTATCTTGTAGGTCTATTTTATTGTACACCACTAGTTGTTGCACATCCTGCGCACCAAGCTCATTAATCACTGAAGTCACACTGTCTAACAAGTTCTCACGATATGGATGATGCATATCAATCACATGAAGCAATAGGTCAGCCTGACAAACTTCCTCTAATGTCGCATGGAATGCTGCAATCAAATCATGCGGTAAATCACGGATAAAACCTACTGTGTCTGCTAAAACTGCATCACCAATAACTGGCAGTTGTAATTTCCTCAATGTAGGGTCCAATGTTGCAAACAACTGGTCTTCGGCATAAACGCTGGCATCAGTTAACCGATTAAATAGCGTTGATTTACCCGCATTGGTGTATCCCACCAATGCAACCGTAGGCACAGCAGATTTTTTACGTGACTGCCTGCTTTGTTGCCTCTGTGATGTGACCTTTGCTAGCCGACGCTTAATGGACTTAATCCGCATTGCTAGCAGTCGACGGTCTGTCTCCAACTGAGTTTCACCAGGACCACGAAGACCAATACCACCTTTTTGCCGCTCCAAGTGGGTCCAGCCTCTCACCAGACAAGAACTAAGATGTTGCAATTGGGCTAACTCAACTTGAAGCTTACCCTCAAAGCTACGCGCGCGTTGGGCAAAGATATCTAATATTAATTCCGTGCGATCAATCACTCGACATTGCAAAAACTGTTCTAAATTTCTTCCTTGAGCTGGCGCTAAGTTATGGTTGAACAGTACCAGCTCAGCACACTCTGAATGTACAAAGGCCTTCAGCTCCTCGAGCTTTCCCGATCCAATAAATGATTTCGCATTGGGGACCGACCGCTTAGCCGGTAAATCAATTAAAACTTCAAGACCTGCAGAAGCTGCCAACTCAACACACTCTTCTAGAGAATGATTCAGTGATGCTTGAGAAAACGTAACATTAACTACGATTGTTCTCTCTCCACCCTGATGTCGATCAATAAACGATTCCACCATGGCGATTAAGCACTCTCAATCTGATTGAGCGGCGTAAGCTTGCCGTGTGTTAACATGAAAGAACGATCCATCTGTTTTGTTAAAGCTTTATTGTGAGTCACGATAACAAAACTCGTCTTAAGGGTTTTATTGAGCTCAGTCATTAAACCAAATACTTGCTCTGCAGTTTGCGCATCAAGATTTCCTGTCGGCTCATCCGCCAACACACAAGATGGCTTTGTCACAAGCGCTCGTGCGATTGCAATACGCTGCCTTTCACCACCCGACAACTCGGCAATACGGTGCGTTGCACGCTGTGACAAACCCACTCGATCAATCAACTCAGCCGCTTGTTTTTTTGCGACCTTCGATGAGACTCCTTGAATCCACAACGGCATGCAGACGTTCTCGAGTGCGTTAAATTCTGGTAATAAATGATGGAATTGATAAATAAAGCCTAGATACTGGTTCCTCATGCGGCTTTTATCAACCTCTGACATTTTTGTTAGATTGTTACCACGCAACAATACATCTCCTGACGATGGCGTATCTAAGCCAGCTAACAAATGAAGGAATGTGCTTTTACCTGCACCTGAAACACCCAATATCCCAATGAACTCAGCTGGCATGACAGAAAAATGTACCTGATTAAACACATCAATCGATTGCTGGGTCTCTTCGTAACGCTTACTAAGATCAACGCACTGCAGAATAGGTCTCTCGGCGCTAGTCATAACGTAAAGCCTCCGCCGGTTGAGTTTTGAATGCCAGCCATGCTGGGTAAAGCGTGGCAGCTATCGTAAGTCCAAATGCAATAATGGCTACTTGAATGACATCACTGATTTGTAATGATGAAGGCAAATAATCTACCCAGTAAATTTGAGAAGAAAGTAATTGCACGCCCAATAAACGCTGAATAGCATTGGTTATCGCAGTAATATTGAGTGATAACACAACCCCCCCAATAATACCGAACACAGTTCCCATCAATCCAACAATAGCACCCTGACAGATAAACGTACGCATGATCATAGTCGGCGTGGCACCAATCGTTCGAAGGATCGCAATATCTGAACGTTTGTCATTGACCACCATGACTAGGGTTGAAACCAAGTTAAAAACCGCTACAGCAATAATTAACAGCAAAATTACAAACATCATGGTTTTTTCCATTTTGAGCGCACTAAACAATGCACCTGCTTGTTGACTCCAATCAGAAACCATAAACCCTAAAGGTAATTGCCCTTGTAAATAACGCTTAACCGATTGCGCTTGATAAATATCGGTTAACTTTAAATGATATCCGCGAGTTGCATTACTGCCCTTCAACAGCGCAGCAGCATCATTTATGTTGATGTAGGCGATGGATGAGTCAAAATTAAAACCATCGTTTGCCTGAAAAATACCAGTAACCTTAAATTGACGATGCCTTGGAAAAACACCGGCTAAAGTCAAGTTAAACTGAGGTGTAAAAATATTAACACTATCGCCAACTCTTACACCGGCTTGATTAGCCAATGTTTTGCCAAGGATCACATGGTACTGACCTTGCTGCAGGCTGGATAAACGACCTAATGAGACCTTACTAGCAATTTCTGAAGTCTGCGACTCAAGGTTTGGGTCGATACCGAGAAGTTGTAACCCGTTAAAAGTACCACGCTCCATGAGCAAGCCATTGCCTGCAACGTAAGGTGACACAGCAACGACATGATCTGCATTAAAAAGTTTGGATTTTATATCAGCTAAAGAAGATGCAGATTGGTCTAGACTAGTATAGACCGTTAGTTGGGGAATCAAAGCGAAAAACCGCTTTCGAATTTGATCATCAAAACCGTTCATCACAGACAAGACAGTAATTAATACTGTCATGCCTAAAAATATTCCTAGCAACGATGCCAACGAAATAAACGAGATAAAGTGATTGCGACGCTTAGCTCTTGTATAGCGCCAACCAACAAATAAACTTAATGGAATTTTCATGTCGACATAGTACTGGATTTTTTCACGCAAGTCATCGCATGTCTGGTAGCACTAGACCACCATTAGAAAAAACAATAAATCAAAGCGATGTTAGTGGTGCCCGGGGCCGGACTCGAACCGGCACGAGGTTGCCCTCGAGGGATTTTAAGTCCCTTGTGTCTACCAATTTCACCACCCGGGCATCATCAAGGCTGAGGCCGGAATCGAACCGGCGTACACGGCTTTGCAGGCCGCTGCATAACCACTCTGCCACCCAGCCACGTAACTAACATTGAAAACATGAAATGGAAAAGATCAACAAATGAAGACCCTAATCCTTAATGAGTCAATGGAGCGGGAAACGAGGTTCGAACTCGCGACCCCAACCTTGGCAAGGTTGTGCTCTACCGCTGAGCTATTCCCGCAACAATCCTGTTAGGAGTGCTATTATTGTCATTCAGCAGACAAAGTCAAGCGTCAAATAGCAGAATAATCTAATTTGATGCTGGTTGTGATAATTGTGGCCATGCTGACTTAACATAGAGGAACATTGACCAAACAGTCAAAATGAGCGCCAGATAAAGACACCATATACCAATGTGCATAATATTTTGCGATAAAGGTGAGTCATACATTAACAAGGCTATCAGAGCGATCGCTTGCAGTGCTGTTTTCGCCTTACCAATGAACATCACGCTAACTTTGGATCTTTGACCAACTTCTGCCATCCACTCACGTAATGCAGAAATAAAAATTTCGCGTGCGATGATGACAACAACAGCAATCGTAATTGAAGATTTGTGATAAAAACTCGCCACTAAAACCAAGCAAACACAAACCAATAACTTATCAGCCACCGGGTCTAGGAAAGCACCCAAACGTGTCTCTTGCTGCCAACGTCTTGCCAAATAACCATCAAGCCAGTCGGTAATAATTGCAGCAAGAAAGAGTATCGAAGCAACCATGTGCGACCAATTAAAAGATGACATGTAAATAATGACAATAAATGGAATGGCTAACACCCGAAGAAAGGTCAAGCGCAAAGGAATATTCATAGAGGCGTCCATGGAGAGGAAAGAAATTCAATTTAAACAAAATTGTACTTCATACTGCCTTTTGGTCAAGCTGTTAGTGCAATGCTAAATAAATTGCTTCAGCAAGCTTATTGCTAATCCCTGGAACCGATGCAATTTCTAACTGACTTGCCTTGAGCAAGCCCTGCATACCACCAAAATGACTCAGTAATGCTTGACGACGTTTCGCACCAACACCCTCAATTTCATCTAACGGGGATTGATGAATAAGCTTTTTACGCTTTGCTCTGTGACCCGCGATTGCAAAACGATGCGCTTCATCACGAATTACTTGAATCAAATGGAATGCCATACTTTCTTTAGGCAGCTCAATTAGCGTATCAGCATTATTGAGAAATAATGTTTCATTACCTGGCTTCCTTTCTTCACCCTTTGCAACGGCAAGCAGAGGAATATGAGTGGTCTGCAGTTCCTGCATGACCTCGATGGCTTGACGGAGCTGGCCTTTACCACCATCGATCAAGATAAGATCAGGTAACACAGCCTCCTCTTGCTTCTGACGGGTATAACGTCGCAGTAGAACTTGATGCATGGCCGCATAATCATCACCTGGAGTGATTGATTTAATCGTAAATCGGCGATACTCCGTGTTGGTAATCCCAATCGTGGTAAAGACAACACAGGATGCGACAGTTGCCGTACCCTGGGTATGACTTACATCGAAACACTCTATTCGTTGTGGCATATCCGCTAAAGAAAGCGCCTCTTGAAGTGCAGTCAACTGTCGAATCGGTGTTAATGCTTTATTCACATGCTGAGCAATATCATGTTGTGCATTTTTCTCTACCATATTCAACCAAGATTGATAAGACTTTATCGTACGATCACTTAATCGGAATGATTGGCCAAATAAAGACTTCAACTCCACCTGTAACGACTCCCTATCAGTAACCCTGGTATTAGTAATGATTTTAGAGAGTGTTTGCTTTGAATGAATTGGACTAAAATAATACTGAGTAATAAAAGCATGCAAAGCATCAGGAACGGTAGTACCCGATGGCACCGATGGAAAATAAGTTTTATGACCTAACACCCGCCCTGATCGAACAAAAACAATTGTCACAGCAGTGCTTCCCATTGATTGCACAGCACCCACCACATCAACGTTACCTTGCCCACCGACCATGGTTTGTTGTTTTTGCAGTTGGCGCAATCGGGCAATGGTATCGCGGTAATAAGCTGCCTTCTCATACGATTTAGATTGAGAAGCTGAATGCATATCTTGAGTTAACGCATCAATAATCTCGGTATTTTTTCCCTGTAAAAAAAGTGACGCCAATTCAACTTGCATAGCATAATCGCTTTTAGAAACATAACCGACACATGGTGCGGTACATCGATGAATTTGATACTGGAGACAGGGTCTAGAACGATGACTAAAAAAACTATCATTACATTGACGAATTCGAAATAATTTTTGAATCAAAGATAAACTTTCACGCACGGAACCAACATTAGGAAAAGGCCCAAAGGTCTTTCCTTTAGGATTGCCTTTGCCTCGATAAAAATCAAGCCTGGGAAAGTCATGGTATGAGGATAATAATAAGAAGGGATAAGTTTTATCGTCTCTCAATACTACATTGTATCGAGGACGGTACTGCTTGATTAAGTTATTCTCTAACAGAAGAGCATCTCGCTCATTATTGACGATAGTAAACTCGACAGTATCGACCTGCTGCACCAAAGACTCGGTTTTTTTATCCGAATGTGACGTTCTGAAGTAGCTACTTACGCGATTCTTTAGATTTTTTGCCTTGCCAACATAAATGATAGTACCGTCTGCATTCTTCATCCGGTAGACACCTGGCAGAGACGGCAAGGTTTTTAAGAAAGCTTTTATATCGTCCATGACTCAACACCTAACATCAGCATGTCTGTAACATGATTCTAATTAGCGTCAGATAAACCAGCAGCGCCCTCGTCAGCTTGATCTGAGTCAATCATACCATAACGCATAGCTAGAAGAGTCAACTCGACATCATTACTGATTTCCAATTTTTCAAAAATCCGATATCGATAACTATTGACAGTTTTTGGACTTAAACATAATTTTTCAGCAATTTCTTGAACTTTCACACCGATAGTGATCATTAGCATCACTTGTAGCTCGCGCTCAGATAATTTATCAAAGGGTGATTCCTCAACATCAGAGATATGACGAAACGCCAATCGACTAGCAATTTCTGGGCTGATATATCTTTGACCTGCATGCACGGCTTTGATCGCCTGAATCATTTCTTTCATGGTTGCATTTTTGGTCAGGTAACCAGAGGCTCCTACACCGAGTAGACGAGCAGGATAGATATCGTTATTACAGATTGTAACCACTAACACCTTGATGGTGGGGTCCATGAGCAAAAGCTTTCTTGTCGCCTCAAAACCGCCTATGCCTGGCATCTTAACGTCCATCAAAACGACATCGGGTTTGAGCTTCCTACCGAGCTGTAACGCTTCTTCACCACTTGACGCCTCGCTGACAACAGTGATACCTGGGACATCGTCTAAGATGCGCCTTATCCCTGAGCGAACGAGATCATGATCATCAACCAGCAGCACATTAATCACAAGCGAGTCCAACGTTATGTTTGATTATCATCACGTGATGAAAATGGCGGAGAGACAGGGATTCGAACCCTGGGAGGTGTTACCCTCAACGGTTTTCAAGACCGCCGCAATCGACCACTCTGCCATCTCTCCGCAAATAAAAATTGAAAACTCTAACGCTTCAAAATTCGCCACCAAATGTAGCAAAATGCGTTCGCCATGTATACCTCTACTTGACGATTAATTTACAAAAAAGAGGTATAGTTTTATTTAGCTTAACAAAAAATAACCACCCCGTTCAAATCGATAAAAAAATAATCAAGACTCAATTGAGATCCGATCGATGCCTTGCATATAAGGTCGCAGCACTTTTGGT
This sequence comes from uncultured Coxiella sp., assembly GCA_902623005.1. Taxonomy (GTDB): domain Bacteria; phylum Pseudomonadota; class Gammaproteobacteria; order Coxiellales; family Coxiellaceae; genus UBA9148. The sequence continues at coordinate 149,634 of CACNSC010000002.1, read as the reverse complement.
ACTAAGATAGAACCATCAGCTTGCTGATAATTTTCCATCACGGCAACCAACGTCCTACCGATAGCTAAACCAGAACCATTTAACGTATGCACCAACACTGGTTTATTACTAGCGCTGTCCCTATATCGAAGTTTCATTCGTCGTGCTTGAAAATCGGTACAATTACTACACGATGAAATCTCCCGATAGGCATTTTGCCCCGGCAACCACACCTCCAAGTCATGAGTCTTGGTTGCAGAAAAACCTGTATCCCCATCACACAGTAACATCACCCGATAAGGCAGCTCTAACTGCTTTAAAATTTCTTCTGCATGAGATGTAATTTCTTCCAGTGCGTCAAATGATTGGTCAGGTCGCACGATATGAACCATCTCCACTTTCTCAAATTGATGCACCCGAATCATACCCCGCGTATCACGCCCGTAAGATCCAGCCTCACTTCTAAAGCAAGGCGTTTGACTGACATAACGTAATGGCAAACAGTCATTGTCTAAAACCTCGCCTCGATGCAAATTTGCAATCGGCACCTCAGCCGTTGGAATCAAGTGTAATTGATGCTCACCCTCTATTGAAAAAATATCTTCAGCAAACTTAGGTAACTGACCCGTACCCTCGAGTGATTCAGCGTTTACCAGGTAAGGCACATAAACCTCTTGATAACCATGTTGCTGAGTATGAATATCCAGCATGAACTGTGATAATGCCCGCTGAAGTTTTGCTAACTGGCTATGCACTACCACAAAACGAGAACCAGACAACTTCGCAGCGCGCTCAAAATCCAACAGCCCTAGAGCCTCCCCAAGCTCAACATGATCTTTTGCAGTAAAATCAAGTTGTCTTGGCTTACCCCACGAGCGCAATTCTTTATTATCAGCCTCAGATACACCTTGAGGAACTGTATCGTCGAGCAAATTAGGTAAAACTAACTGAAAAGCCATTAGTTCTTTTTGCAGCACATCTAATTCTGCACTTTTCTCCTTAAGAAGACGATTGATTTTCTCCATCTCATGGAAAAGCGCAGTCGCATCATCACCAGATGATTTCGCTTTACCTATTAATTTTGAATTTTGATTTCGATCTGCCTGCAGAGACTGTGTCTCAGATTGAAGCTTCGAGCGACGTCTCTCAATATCACTGTATCGATCGACATCGAGATCAACACCACGCCTCAATAGTTTGCGCGCCACCTCTGGCAATTCATTTCTAAGCAATTTTGGATCTAACATGAGATATCCTTGATATTTAGCGGCGACAGTAAAACACAAAGACGGAATAATGCCAATGCAAGCTTATCAACTACTCATCTGAGAGGGTTCTTGCAGAACATCAACGCCCATTTTCTTTGGATCAAAAACAAAAAAATCAGACGGTAGAGATTCATTAATTGTGATATTGGTAAACTTAAACACAGTAGATTGGCCTAGATTATTTTTTGTCATCAATTGAACCAGTTGCTGATTAACAAAAGTGACGACAACACTAGAAAATGCCGCATCGCTTGCCCGAGCACTGAGCTTAAACTTCGATTCAGAGCGTGATGTTTTCGGCAACGAAACGATGTTGTAATATTTTGATAATTCACTCCCATCACCAGCTAGCATCATGGCCGGAGTTAACTGACCAGGCGCACTAACTGGGCGTTTAGTCGCTTGCGCCAAATCCACATCATAAATCCACAAAACATTCTTCACACCGAATAACTGCTGATGAGTTGGCTGTAACGTTTCCCAAAAAAATGAGTCTGGCTTTTTGATAATTACTTTACCACTAGAACTTGAAACCATTTCCGCCGAGCTATTCAATGTTTGTTGGGTAAAACTTGCAGAGTAAGTGGTATAAGCTTGCAACAATTCACTCAACATCACATCCGCAGTTTTGGCAGAACAGATACTGTATGTAAGCATCAGCAAACCAAATAAGAAAAAACGTAAGCCACTCATTGTATCATCCTTAGTTCACCGGAGGCGGAGCTAAAACTTCACGAGATCCATTATTTTCCATAGCACTAACAACGCCACTTTGCTCCATGGCTTCAACAATACTTGCAGAGCGGTTATAGCCAATCTTAAACCGGCGCTGAATACTGGATATTGATACTTTTCTAGTCTCAGTTACAAATTTAACGGCCTCATCATAAAACTCATCTTGCTCAGCATCAGAGCCATAGACCGCAGCTTGTGTATAGCCTGAAGGATCTAAAGCAGTATCGCTAAGTATGTCATTAAGATAGTCGGGTTGAGCTTGTGCTTTTAAATTTGAAACTACACGGTGAACCTCATCATCCGACACGTATGCGCCGTGAACACGAACTGGCAAGCCTGTACCAGGAGCTAAATAAAGCATATCGCCATAGCCTAATAGTTGATCTGCACCCTGTTGATCCAAGATTGTTCTTGAGTCAATTTTAGAAGAAACCTGAAAAGCAATACGGCTTGGAATGTTCGCTTTGATTAGGCCAGTTATTACGTCAACAGAGGGCCGCTGAGTAGCAAAGATTAAATGCACGCCGGCGGCACGGGCTTTTTGAGCGAGCCTAGCAATTAATGTTTCAACTTTTTTACCAACCACCACCATCATATCAGCAAACTCATCGGCGATAACGACAATTTGTGGCAGCTCGTCCAACTCTGGCGCTTCTTGATCAATATCTTTATATAGAGGATCTAGCAGAGGTGCGCCCTTCTGTTTGGCCTGTCTAACTTTGGCGTTATAACCAGCGACATTCCGAACACCCAGAGAAGCCATTAATCGATAACGCCTTTCCATCTCCATCACGCACCAACGAAGCGCTATTGCGGCATCTTTCATATCAGTAACAACCGGAGTCAGCAAATGTGGAATACCATCATAAACAGCCAATTCAAGCATTTTTGGATCAATCAATATCATTCTTAACTGATCTGGTGAGGCTTTATAAAGCAAGCTTAACAGCATGGCATTTAGGCTGACCGACTTACCTGACCCTGTGGTACCAGCAACGAGAAGATGTGGCATTTTAGCTAAATCAACGACCACGGGATGTCCTGCAATGTCTTTGCCGAGCGCCAAAGAGAGTGGAGAACGCGCGTTTTCATATTGTTGAGAGGCTATCACCTCATGCAAAGAAACATCTTCACGGCATTCATTTGGCAACTCTAAACCTATAACTGATTTGCCAGGGATGACCTCCACGATTCGGACGCTGACGACGGATAAAGATCGTGCTAAATCCTTCGCTAGTGCAGTAATTTTGTTAACTTTGGTACCAGCAGCCAATGTCATCTCATAACGTGTCACCACTGGCCCCGGATAAACTGAAACGACCTTGACAGTTACACCAAAATCAGCAAGCTTCTGCTCAACTTCTCTCGATCTAGCTTCCAGATAGCCTGGTGTTAATTCCGATTTTTTCGATTTATTTGGCTTATCCAACAAAGACAGCTTTGGTGTCACCTTGCTTTTCTTATAACGAGGCACTGCCTGTTGAGAAGTCTCCGTCACCATATCTGCGCCGTCCGTAACGGGCGACTTATGTACTTTTGATACCACCGATTTCATCATCGGTGGCTTAGATGACGCGGTTTCTGACGACTCCTGGTCGATGCCGGCAGGTTTTCTCCAAGACTGCACTTTTGCATTAGCAACCTCAACTACGAGATTGAATCGTGACCACAACTCAGCGCATCTACATTTAAGAACAGACAAGGTATTTGTAACACGAGAAAACTCTCTAAGAAAACCACTGAACTTCCATACTGTTAAACCAATCTTTTCAACTAAAATCAGCCATGACAAGCCAGTTAATAAGGTCACTCCAATCAAAAATAAGGTTACTATCATTATAATAGAACCAATAAAATTGAGATAAACCAAGCTATGGTATGCGATCATTGAACCCACAACTCCACCTGAGTTATGAGGAAAGGTATTTGGTGGCATCACAAATAACAGAGCAACAAATGATGATCCGGCAGCTAGGATTGTGGCCATTCCCAATAGCTTCATAGCAATCATGGGATACTTAAAAGGCGTTGGTGTCTCTTGACGATGCCTATGAAGGTAGGTCATCCATGCGCAGTAACATATAATCAACGGGATTGCATATGCCATATAGCCTAGAAAGAACAACAACACATCGGAAAGCCAAGCACCGACTCTGCCACCTTTATTTGCGATAGAAGTAACGATAGAACTATGCGTCCATGCAGGATCGTCGTAACGGTAACTGGTCAAAGCAAGTAACAAAAAACCAGACAGCGCGAATGATACGAGTAGAAGACCCTCCTTGATTCGAAAGAAAAATATTTTTGCAGCGGAACCTGACGATACTGATTGTTCCGAAGCTGATTTCCGTTTCGCTTTTTTAGCCAATAGCATTCCCTAAGATGGATGAGATTGCGAGTAATAAAAAAAATTAAGACATTAACGCAATTCAATAATAAATCTAAAAAATTAAGTAACACAATAATAGCAAACAGGTGTTGCAGATCAAGCTAAAATCAGCATAATGTTCTTTAATCATAATCATTACTAACTGCTCAAGTAGGTATATCGTGACTTCACCAAAACACTCCCCCCTCCTAGTTCTTGGCTCGGGCCCAGCTGGTTACACAGCTGCAATTTACGGCGCTAGAGCCAATTTAGCTCCTAGACTTGTAACAGGAATCGAACAAGGCGGCCAATTAACAACAACTACCGAGGTTGAAAATTGGCCGGGTGGTCATGCCTCCCTCCAAGGACCAGAGCTCATGCAGGATATGCTCGAGCACACAAAACGTTTCGATTGCGATATTGTTTTCGATCACATCCACACCTGTTCATTGCAACAAAGACCCTTCACGCTCAAAGGAGATAACCACACTTACACGTGTGACGCCCTTGTCATTGCAACTGGTGCCTCCGCACGATATCTAGGCCTTCCATCGGAAGAGGCCTTCAAAGGAAAAGGGGTCTCAGCGTGCGCCACATGTGATGGCTTTTTCTACCGAAACAAGAAGGTTGCTGTCATTGGTGGTGGTAATACGGCTGTTGAAGAAGCTCTATATCTGTCGAATATTGCATCTGAGGTCATAGTGATTCACCGCAGAGATCAGTTTCGTTCTGAGAAAATTCTAACCGATCGATTGATGGAAAAAGCCAAAACCGGCAATGTAACCATCATCTGGGACCACGTGCTTGACGAAGTTACTGGCGACGAAACTGGCGTTACAGGAATTAATGTTAAATCAGTCAAGTCTGATGAGATTACTAAGATTGAGCTTTCAGGCGTCTTTATTGCAATTGGTCATACACCCAATACTGGAATGTTTAAAGATCAACTCGAAATGAACGATGCAGGCTACATCATTACAAAGCCTACCAATCATGGAAACATAACAGCAACCAGTATTGACGGTGTATTTGCTGCTGGCGACGTATCGGACCCAATATATCGACAAGCAATCACTTCAGCGGGCAGTGGTTGTATGGCGGCACTGGACGCTGAAAAATTTCTTGATAACTTGAAGTAGTAGTTTTGAACCATCCAACCAACTTGATTCGCTTGAATAATTCATGCATGATTGTGCGCGTTGAATACCACTTAAACCCTGAAATCACTTGAGAACCAAATGGCTAAAGAAGATCAAATAGAAATGCAAGGCACCGTTATGGAAGTCTTACCAAACACAACCTTCCGCGTTGAACTGGATAATGGACACACTGTAAAAGCGCATATCTCAGGTAAAATTAGAAAGAATTATATTCGAATACTGACTGGTGATAGGGTTACGGTTGAACTGACGCCATACGACTTATCTGTTGGTCGAATCACCTTTAGAGAAGGGGGTCGAAAACCCCCAACTAGCCAGTAAATTACTGAGCCTGCTCCTCAACAGCAGAGACATGGTTAGTGATAGTTATTTTAATTTCATCTTGACTCAAACTCACAACCACTTCCCTTCCACCTTCCTGCAGGTCTCCGAATAGCATCTTTTGAGCAACTGGCACCTTAATCTCTTTTGTTATTAAACGCTCCATTGGTCTAGCGCCAAGTGATTTATCGTACCCTTTTCTTGCCAACCAGCGCCTTGCTGAATCAGTGATACGAAAATCAATATTCTTCTCACTCAAGCGACTCTTTAGCTCAGATAGATGCTTATCCACCACTTGCCCAATCACTGACTGTGGCAAATGTCCGAAAGAGACAACCGCATCTAAACGATTACGAAACTCCGGAGAGAACATGGTTTTTAAAGCGGCGGAATTATCTGAGTTAGTTCCAGTTTCGGAAAAACCTATTGGCATACGCTCAAGATCCATCGCCCCTGCATTCGTCGTCATGACGATAATGACATGCCTGAAATCAGCTTTTCTCCCATTATTATCTGTCAACATACCGTAGTCCATAATTTGCAACAGTATATTGAAAAGATCCATATGCGCTTTTTCTATCTCATCAAGCAACAAGACACAATGTGGCTGTTTAATGATAGATTCAGTAAGCAATCCACCTTGATCATAACCAACGTATCCCGGCGGCGCACCAATCAAACGTGACACTGCATGACTTTCCATGTATTCAGACATATCAAAGCGAACCAAATCAATACCTAAGCATTCAGCAAGCTGCTTCGTTAATTCAGTCTTACCTACACCTGTTGGACCTGCGAGCAAGAACGAACCAATGGGTTTATCCATATTCTGAATTCCAGAACGAGACAACGTGATTGCGGTAACCAACTGATCAATAGCATGGTCTTGCCCATAGACCTTGCTCTTTAAATTATCTTCTAAAGATTGCAACACCTCTTTATCTGTACTTGAGATTGACGCTAATGGTACACGCACCATTCGAGCAACAACCTCCTCGATTTGCTGGTCCTCAATCACTACCGAACGAGTTTCTAGAGGCTGTAACCGTTGATAAGCCCCCGCCTCATCAATAAGGTCGATTGCTTTATCTGGCAGCCTTCGGTCAGGCATATACCGAGAAGCAAGCTCCACAGCCCTATAGAGAGCATTTTCTGTGTATGTAATGTTATGAAATTTCTCAAAACGAGAACGCAATCCATTTAGTATCTCTAATGTCTGATCAACGCTTGGCTCTTCAATATCAATCTTTTGGAATCGACGCAGTAACGCATGATCTTTTGAGATAAAATTTCTAAACTCTTCATAAGTAGTCGCACCCATACACCTGAGCTCACCTGAACTCAACATGGGCTTGATAAGATTTGAAGCGTCCATCGTTCCACCCGTAGCAGAACCCGCCCCGATTAAATTATGAATCTCATCAATAAATACAATAGCGCCCGTTTGGCTACTTAATGCAGTCAATACCGATTTAAAGCGTTTTTCAAAGTCACCACGGTACTTTGTACCTGCTAACAATAAACCCAAATCAACACTGTAGATCGTTGTAAATGACAGCACATCTGGCACTTGATTAGAAACTATACGCTGAGCAAGACCTTCGGCAATTGCTGTTTTACCAACACCGGCCTCACCGACAAACATTGGATTATTCTTCGAACGACGACACAGGACTTGAACACAGCGTTCAATCTCCTCCTCTCGACCTATCACAGGATTCAGCTGACCGGATAAAGCTTTTGCATTCAAATTAACTGTATACATTTCGATTAAATTTTCTTCGCCTTCAGCATCTCTTTGCGACGATGAGAATCCATCTTGTTGCGGGTATTGAGGCTGCTGTTCAAAATGAGCATCTTCTTGAGTCTTTGAAATGCTTTGAGTGATATAATTCACAATATCAATGCGTGTAACGTTCTCTTGATTAAGAAAGTAAACAGCCTGACTGTCTTGCTCGCCAAAAATAGCAGACAAGACGTTCATCCCATTGACTTCAGGAGTCCCTATGCTCTGAACTTGGTAAATAGCTCGCTGCAACACACGCTGAAAACTTAATGTTGGTTGAATATCACGGTCAACATTGGGAGGAATGCGCGGAGTAGTTTCATTGACGTATATTTTCAATCCCGCTTGCAAACGTTCTGTGCTTACACCGCAAGCAATTAAAGCATGAGAAGCTTCAGGATTATCTAACAAGCACAGTAAGAGGTGCTCTACCGTGATGAATTCATGGCGCTGCTCGCGCGCATGAGTAAAGGCCTCGTTGAGCGAATACTCCAGTGATCGACTAAACATAGGCTACCTCCTAACGTTGTTTACCACCCCCATCCTTGTTCATATTATAATCAATTCCTTTACTCTAACTGTAGTTAAATTTTCAAATTATTTCCGATTATTTTTCATATTTTTTTTAGTTTTTCAAAAAAAGGCGACATAACCAGTTTTATTTCAGTACATTAAAAATACAAGTTAAATTTCACTTCAAATAAGGGATAAAATAATCATTTACATTCAGTATCAACAAGTTAGTCGAAATTATGCAAAAAACTAATACTATCTTAAGGAAAATTTGTTATTCTGTATGGACATCTTTTGCTACTTCAAGAGCATCAGAATATTTTTTCATAGTAACAACGGAAATGCGCTATGTATAATCTTCATCATTCATCTCGTTTATTTCAACCTAGTCTGTTTTGTAATCTTTTACGATGCATACTTAAAGCTGACGCTGATCAGATAAGATATATACTAAAAAAACAACCTCAATTAATTCCACAAAATGAACCAGCCAACAATCTTAATCATACAGCGATTATTTCAGCTGCAAAAAATCATCAAAAACCCAATCAACAATTACTCTTTGCGACTTACGTTGCCCTACTATCGCAAGACTATACTTATCAAAGAAAAGCTGACCTTAATTACGAAGCGATCAATATACTAAGTCCACTAAACCTACCTCAACATGTCATCGAAATGGTAATTGAAGACCCCGCATTACTCGCATTAATTATGTTCACACCTAATAGCTCTGATTATGAAAAAAGAGCGGATGTATTACACACCCTACATGATCACCGCAAGACGAACCTTGCTAGTAAAGCAGTCATGTTACCAGATTATTTAAAAGAGAATGCCAGACAAGGCTTTCGAGTTCTCGACATCACTAACCAATATGCCATGGCAAGCTAATACCAGACCATAGCAGTTGCTTTTGTAAATATACAATTTTAAATCTTTGCCTGCTCTAGGAACATGCAATCACCATAACTAAAAAAACGGTATTGTGCTGAAACCGCCTGTTGATAAATTTTCTGCGTAAGCTCGTAACCACCAAATGCTGAGACCAGCATCAACAATGTTGACTTTGGTAAGTGAAAGTTTGTTAGTAAGGCATCAACAACATTAAATTTAAAACCAGGCGTTATAAATAAATCGGTGTCCCCAGAGTACGAATTCAAAGTACCTGAACGATAAGCTGACTCAAGCGCACGAAGCACCGTTGTCCCGACGGCAATTACGCGCCCACCTCGTCGTTGACAACTAGAAATTGCATCACAAACCGCCTGAGAAACGCTGATCCACTCCTTATGCATAACATGTTCTTCCAGTGAGTCAACCCGCACCGGTTGAAAGGTACCTGCCCCAACATGCAAAGTCACATGCTCCATAGCAACCCCCTTATCAACCAGTCGCTGCAATATTGACTGATCGAAATGCAAACCGGCAGTAGGAGCGGCAACAGCGCCAACTTGCTGCGCATATACCGTTTGATAGCGCTCATAGTCAGGTGATTCAGGTTGCCTAGTGATGTATGGCGGCAATGGTAGCGAACCGTTATTATTCAACCATGGCAACCATGTTTGATCAGCGCTTTTTTCTATGGATAAACAAAATAAGTCGTCTTGACGATCAATAACCTCAACTGAAAGGTCAGGAATCAATCGTAACATTGTATTGAGTTTTGGAGACTTGCTTGACTTGATATGAGCCCATGCTGTTTTTGTATCAACTATACGTTCTATTAAACCCTCAATTTTACCACCCGTAGATTTCGCTCCATTGAAACGAGCAGGAAAAACTTTAGTGTCATTAAAGATCACTAAATCCTTAGAATCAATTAGATCGACAATTTGATCGAAACGTTTATCAGAAAATATCTTCGCTTTGGTATCAACCGCTAATAATTTACTAGCACTTCGCTTGGCGAGCGGTTGCTGTGCAATTAGGTGGGTTGGCAAATCATAATCAAAATCAGATAAAGAATAAGACAACGGTCACTCCAAGTGAGAAAATCGAATGAGATCCGATGATACCGCAATATGCGCCTCAACAAAACTCTAAAAATAAAATTATATCTACATGATTTTAAATGACTTTTTAAAATGATTATCACAAGCAAAGGTGGCTAACACATAAGCTAAGATATTCTTATATTTAATACTCACTTAAGGTTGAGACTGTATAATAAATCATCATCTCAAAAATAGTAGCAACCCATGCACATCAATAGCCCAAATCAGCAAACACAGCTCAAAGCAATGGTTAAGTACCAATTACAGCTCATTCGCAAGCACCCCAAGCTGATCATCACACCAACTGTTGCCGGCCTTGTTAAGTTTTCTTTGATATTTCTAATTGCTCACCCAATTATTTCTCATTTTAATTCTGTGAAAAACCTGACCGTATTCTCAAGCGCTTATCTTTTTATGTGTTTATTGCTCATAGCATACTGTTGCTCGAAAAATTTACTTGAGGCAGTGGCGGCAACAGTTTCAGTGCGTCAACTCAGCGATATCATTATTGGCAAAAATCAACCGAGAGGAATTCTCAAGAGCATACGTTCGATTAAATCGCAATGGAAAAACATAATCTCATGGGCATTATTCTTAACATTTTTTAGTCGTTTTTTTGCCTTGGGTCGACGCTGGCTATACCAATGGCGATATTTTATTGATCTCACAGGCAATACTAACTGCGTTTGCTCATCCTTTCTTATAATACCGTGTATAGTCTTAGAAAAAACCAATGCAAGGAATGCCTACCGCACAGTCGGAAAACGTATCAATGCGATATGGGGGGAAACACCCAGGCTTAATCTTACTTACCTTGCTGCCACATTATTGATACTACTCATTACATTAACGCCGAGTATTATTTACTTTTTATCAGGGACTCACCAAATCGCTATAATGATCATCTGCGTTGGGTTCACCTTAGTGGCAAACTTTATAGTATCTAGTTTTAGTAAGCTTAATCGTGATATCACCATGGTCCTTCTCTATGAATTTACCACCAGCAGAAAGAACATGTCGAAGGAGATCGATGCCGAGAAATTTTTTATTTCACAAAAACCCGGTATGGTCAACACGCTCAATACCAATCAAGCAACTGCTGTCACAGCATAGTGAATCAATAAGCTCACTCACGCCACTGAAAGCGGCAATGGCACACCCAATCGCTCAGCAATAATTTGATAAGATTCAACCACACGCCCCAATGATTGTCGGAAGCGATCTTTATCCAAAGACTCACCGGTCGATCGATCCCAGATGCGACAAGAATCAGGACTAATCTCATCACCTAGTGTTACTTGACCATCAACTACTCCGAACTCGTACTTAGCATCGACCAAAATTAAATCAGCTTGTAAGAATAGCTCACTTAATTTCTGATGAATTCTATGTGTCATTTCAGACATAGCATGCAACTGAGCTTGCGTGGCCCAACCAAAAGCGACTGCATGAGAGTCATTGATCAAAGGATCATGCAACTCATCATTTTTCAAAAAAAGCTCATACAACGGTGGTGATAATTTCAACCCAGACTCAACACCCAAACGACGACACAAGCTCCCTGTAGCAATATTCCTAATGACCGACTCTAAAGGAATCATATCCAACCGTTTAATTAATGATTCATTATCACTCAGCTGTTTAACAAAATGCGTTGAAATCCCCTGAGTTTCTAAATACTGCATAAGAAAATTACTGATGCAATGATTGATAATACCCTTATGATCCAAAGTCGCATGCTTGTCACCATCGAATGCCGTAGTATCATTTCTAAATTCAGTGATAATAAAACGCGGGTCTTGTGTCTCATACAACGACTTGGTTTTACCGGCACTAAACGGCTTTATCTTGCTGTAATCCGTACTCATAGAATATATCCTTTTAAGTTTTCGATCATTTTATTGTATTGCACCACGTCAACTAGCTCACCCTGCGCATCAGTGACCGTCACTAAATAACCCGCTTTTACAGGTTGTAACTGCAACATAACCAAACGAGGTGTATTGTCGTGGCCTGACAGTGGCGAGCTGTCAGACAATAAACATTCGCGCTTTTTAGTATCTTGACTTATTTGTGTAAGATATGGGTTGTTCTTAATCGCTAAATCAATTTTTTGCCAAGCATTTTCAGCTGGCAGAATTAGCGTTTCGTGTTTTTGCTTCTTAGCGTGTTTAGACTTTCTTGATTGATGTGCAAAAGTTTTTAATGCTGCTTGATTCTTACTCGACAAATCGGGTGGCTGTATCGAAGGTGATACAGGTCCCTGCCCACTGTTACTCGGAATTTGGTAGTAAGCTGATTCCTTTGGTGGTGTTGCACCTGGTGGCACAGTTAATGGAGCAACTGCATTGGGTGAATGAACATAATCATTCTCCACAGATTGATCCGATTTCGCACAAGCCACAAGTATCAATGGAATTGTGAAACATATAGCTCGACAAGGTAATTTCAACATAATTTTTCTCTCTTAATTGGTCGTTGGCAAAAGATTCATGCTGTTTGAAAGCTCATCAAACAGCGTATGAAAATCTTGACTCAAAAGCGTTAGTGGTAAACGCAGTGTTGGTTTAATTTTATGCATCCGTGATAGTAACCACTTTACTGGTATTGGATTGGATTCAACAAACAAAGCTTGATTGAGCGTAGCTAGAGACTGATTCAGCTTTTGCGTTACAGCAACATCGCCTTTAGATGCAGCATTACATAATTGCTTAATAACATGCGGAACCACGTTGGCAGAGACTGAAATAACGCCATGACCACCTGCTAGCATAAATTCAGCAGCAGAGGCATCGTCACCACTCAGTAAAACAATATCACTTTTAATGGCAAGTAATTCTTGAAGACGATCCAGATCACCAGTAGCATCTTTTAACCCAACAACATTCGGCAACTGAGCCAGTTGTGCGACCGTCGATGATAATAAATCACAACCAGAGCGAGAAGGAACGTTATATAAGATTTGCGGACAATCACAGTGATCTGCGATGTATTTGTAATGCGCATACAAGCCATGCTGAGTGGGTTTAACATAGCAAGGCGTGACCAGCAAAGCAGCATCTGCACCTAATTCATATGCCTCTTGCGTGAGTGATAAAGCTACTTGAGTCGATGACGAACCCGTTCCCACAATCAAAGCACAATGATCAGTAATGTGTGATCGAACAAAAGAGATCAATTCACGCCGTTCCGTTGGAGTAACAGTGGCAGACTCGCCCGTAGTACCCAAAATCACTAAGCCATCGGTACCCGTATGTGAGTGCCATTCAATTAGCTCTGATAGTGCGTCGTAATCTATCGATTGGTCGTCATTCATTGGCGTTACTAACGCAACCAAACTCCCTGTCAATCTCATTAATGAATTCCTCTCAAATCAGGATTACTAAAGGCGTTTATACTATGACAACACCATACATGGTGCAATCAGAAACAACGCATTTGGCTAGAGCTTGATCAAATAAGGCTCAAGCCGACTCATCAACTTGGGTTTGCAAGAACTGCTGCCAATACCTCTGTATTTGCTGTGCAGATAATTCACGCGGACTAAGTGCTAATGCTTGCAAAAAACTTTCAAATTGTTGCCACTGATCACACCAGGCCGCATTAACTTGATGTAAAGCTACATCAGCTGATAAACCGTGACTAATTGCGACTGATACACATTGCTTGAGTAGCTCGCCAAGTTTCTGTTCAATTTTTCGTGGCTTATTAGTTTGAGCCACAGATTGTAGTTCTCTAGCCGATTGCAGCAGCTGCTGCACACTTTGCTCAGGCGATGGCGCAGAAAAACCTAAGCGCTGTTGCAATAATTGTAACTGATCAGCCTTGAGCAGAGGTGGAAAATTATCTGGAATATCCTCTAATAGTGATAATTGTTGACGATCCAGATTTTTTTGCTGGTGCCAATATTGATGTGCTGACTCTTCTGATAAATGACTGTGATTAACACTAACTCGTCGCTTAAGCTGCTTATCAACAGCGGTTTGTACCATTTCTTCCCAGGTGAACCAATCCTGGCGTTGCGCTAGTTCGGCATAAATCACCGTATGCAAGCATAGGTCGGCCAACTCTTCTTTGATAGAAGCAACGTCTTGACGGGAAATAGCGTCCCACAATTCATAGACTTCCTCAATCGAATAACGCGCTATCGATGAATAATCTTGCGCTCGCATCCATTCACAACCACCCTGCTCCGAGAATGCTTGTTGAATAATCTGACGTAACTGATCCAATGACTTTGACATTTGATGCTCCTAAGATTATTGCTTCAAATCGATGCGACCGTAGTTTGCCATCAGCGAGAAATCAGACATAATGCACACACTAAGAATGAATCAAGGAATACAGCATGAACGCTGCCATCATTATCCTAAACGCCTTATCATTAATCGCAATCGTTGCGTTAGTTGCAGTCGTCTGGCGGCTGCAAAAAAATCAACAACAACAGTCTCAAACAACACAAGGTATCGATCAACAGTTGGTGATTGTACTGGAACGCATACATCAATTACAAACCCAGCGCCAAGATTTGCACAGCCTGTTGCAACAACACAATCAAGATATCAAACAGCAACGTGAACGGTTTGATAAACACCAAGTTGATAGCCTAAAAGTCATTCAAACTAGCTTGCGAGAAGGCTTGCAAGATGCGCAACAACACATCCATCGCACGCTCAAACAACACGGTGAATTATTGTTGCAGCAAATCAATCAACTAACGAAAGAAACCCAACAACGCTTACTGCAAATCAGCGGCGAAGTCGATAAACAACTCACCAAAGGTTTTGAGAAAACCACGGCAACTTTTACCGATGTCATGAAACGCCTAACCATCATTGACCAAGCGCAACAAAAGATCACCGAGCTCTCCAGTAACGTCGTAGGCTTGCAAGACATTCTTAACGACAAACGCTCACGTGGAGCTTTTGGTGAAATACAACTCAACAGCCTAATTCGCAACGTTATACCCGAAGGCCATTTCTCATTGCAGCACACCCTATCCAACGGCAAACGTGTCGACTGCTTGTTATTTTTACCAGAGCCCACAGGAAATATGGCAATTGATGCTAAATTTCCATTGGAAAGTTTTAAGCAACTGCAGTCCAGTGACTTAACCGCACAAGAGCGACACCGACTTGAACAACTGTTTAGAAATGACATTAAAAAACATATACAAGATATTGCTTCTAAATACATTATTCCAGATGAAACATCTGATGGTGCAATGCTATTTATTCCAGCAGAAGCCGTTTTTGCTGAAATACATGCACACTACCCTGACTTAATTGAAACCGCACAACGTGCACGTGTCTGGCTAGTCTCACCCACCACCATGATGGCTGTCCTCACTACCGCAAGAGCTGTATTGAAAGATGCAGCAACCCGCAAGCAAGTGCACATCATTCAACAACACCTCAATGCACTGGGTAGCGATTTCAATCGCTTTCAAACTCGCATGGATAACCTTGCGAAACACATCCAGCAAGCGCAACAAGATGTTGAGCAGGTTCACGTGTCTTCGAAAAAGATCAGCTCGCGTTTCACCAAGATCGAACAGGTTGAGTTGAATCAAACTAGTAGCGAGGGTTTATCTTTAGGAGAATAATCCAAGGATTAAGCTTCAACACCCTGAGAGGCTAGATAGCTTTCGTAATCACCTTGATAGTGAACCACTTCACCGTGAGGCTTGATCTCTATCACTTGTGTCGCTAACGAGGAAACAAATTGGCGATCATGACTGACAAAAATCAACGTGCCATCATACTCCTCCAACGCCATATTCAGCGCCTCAATCGACTCCATGTCTAAGTGATTGGTTGGTTCATCTAAAACCAAAACGTTAGGACGTTGCAAGGTCAATTTACCAATCATAAGACGAACTTTTTCACCCCCTGAGGTAACTTTGACTGACTTTTTAGTCGAGTCACCTGGAAATAACATGCGACCGAGCACGCCGCGTATTTCTTGTTCATCATCGCCAGGCTGACCCCATTGCGCGACCCAATCTAAAAGTGTGAGATCATCGGCAAAGTCATCCGCATGTTCTTGTGAAAAATAGCCAATGGCCGCATTTTCAGACCATTTGATCACACCCGCTTGTTTCGGTAAGCGATCCATGAGAGTTTCAAGTAAGGTCGTTTTCCCAATACCATTCGGCCCAATCACAGCAACCCGCTGACCAGCTTCAATCGATAGATTAACGTCTTTGAACAACGGCGCATTAGCATCATAGCCACCTTGAAGACCATCAAGCTCCAGCACCAAGCGGTGGAGTTTTTTCTCTTGCGCCAGACGAATATAAGGAAACTTACGACTGGAAGGCTTGATTTCATCCAGCTCGATTTTATCAATCTGTTTCAACCGCGAGGTAGCTTGACGCGATTTCGATGCGTTCGCAGAAAAACGTCTAACAAAAGCCTGCAACTCATTGATTTTAGCTTGCTTTCTTGCGTTATCTGTAATCATTTTTTGACGTGCTTGAGTCGCTGCTGCCATGTACTCATCATAATTACCAGGAAACAGCTGCACTCGACCGTAGTCAAGATCGGCCATATGCGTGCAAACGGCATTAAGAAAATGACGATCGTGCGAAATGATGATCATGGTACAGGTCTTTTCACGTAATGCTTGCTCTAACCAACGTATAGTATTGATATCGAGGTTGTTTGTTGGCTCATCCAGCAACATAATATCAGGATCTGCAAACAACACCTGGGTCAACAGAACACGCAGTTTAAGCCCCGGGGGTAATTCACTCATCAGGCGCAAATGCTGATCCTCTGGGATCTCGACACCTAGCAATAACTCACCCGCACGCGATTCAGCCGAATAGCCATCCATTTCAGCAAACTGCATCTCCAGTTCAGCTACCTCCATGCCCTCTGCCTCAGACATTTCTGGAAGTGCATAAATCTCATCACGGCGCTGCTTGACCTTCCAAAGGTCGTAATGCCCCATGATGACAGTGTCCATGACCGTATGCGCGTCAAAGGCGAACTGATCCTGACACAAAGTGGCAATGCGTTGCTGTGGACCTTTCATTACCTGACCGTGTGTTGGCTCTAAATCACCCGCGAGTATCTTTAAAAAAGTCGATTTACCACTACCGTTAGCGCCGATCAAACCGTAATGACCACCCTCCTCGAACTTAACAGAGACGTCTTCAAACAGCGGCTTACTGCCAAACTGTATGGTTATATTTGCAGTCGATAACATGATAGGACACCGTGGTAAAAAATCAGGCGCCATGATATCAAACTAGCGATAAATTGCTAGCTGGGCTTTTAGACTTTGACTTTATTCCGTATGATAGCCGCGTCGTTATCTGGTGTTAAGGAAAACCCCAATGCCTTCTTTACTTTATCAGGCTCCACCTCCTCTAAAACGCTCACTGCGCGAAGGCAGCTTACAGATCGATGATGACACGCAGATTTTTTACCAATACGCGACACAACCACAAGCGACCGAGCTCATTATATTTGTGCATGGCTACTCCGAGCACTCGGATTGCTACCTCGCGATGATGAATTGGTACTTTAAACAGGGTTACCACGTCGCCTGCTTCGATGTCAGAGGACATGGCTTGTCCAGTGGAGATCGCGGCTACATCGATCACTTTAAGGCGTATAGCAGCGACCTGCACCAAGTAATCACAACATTACAACAACAATGTCGACCGCGTGACACGCATTGCATTGCTCACAGTAATGGTGGTCTGATGCTGTGCTATTACTTACTCACGCACGAGAAGGCACATCACTTCAAGCGCGTTGTCTTAAGCGCTCCCTACCTAGGAACCAATCCAAATGTATTACCCATCCAGCCGATTCAATGGTTAATGAGGCGACTCCTGAGCGTTTACAGAAAACTCGCGATTCCAACAAAAAGTGATGGCAGCAAACTAACCCATGACAGCACGATAATTAAGAAAATTTTAGCCGATAAAAAACGACTACAAACCACATCGATCGCATGGTACTGTGCCGCAAAAGAGGCGCAGGAGATTGTGATTAAACGCGCAAAATATTGGCCTAATAGCGCTCTGCTGATGATAACTGCTGAGCAGGATGCATTGGCCGATAATGACAAGTTGCACCAATTTTTTGAGCTGATTCCAATAGCGCAAAAGCAAAGCTTCACACCACCCAACACGTTTCACGAGCTGCTCAACGAGGTCAATCGTGAGCAAATTTATCAACGAATTCTAGATTGGGTTAAATAGCTTGATTCAGCGCCATCATAACGAGAACCCAAGCAATTTCACGCACGAGCAAGCCAAACAGATCAGCTACTAAGAAGCTCGATAACTGTTGAGCACTATCCTCACTGATGTCTATTATATGAACCACATTAAAATCCACACATCGTGCAAGCCAATCAGTGATTCAAAAATTGACAAAACCCAAACGAATCCTGGTTATTTTAATATTATCTTAATCTTTAAGTGGTAAAATCACTGTTAAACACATTAACTTCTAACGATACTCCTATGCCACATCCAGAAATAACCCCAGAACAAACTGCTTCAGTTGATGAGTTACTCGACTGGTATTTGGCAGAAGATCCTGCTAGGTACGTACTAAAGGAGGCAGAAAATCTCATTGCCATCCCAGAGGAGAGAAGAAATCTCGGTGGTACCTACCGTCCAGAAGAAATAGAGGGATTTTTTAACGAAAGTACCGAGACACCGCAACGAAGAGAAATGATTCACGATTTTATACAAAAAATCCTACCAATTCTTGATCGTGCAGTTGGTGAAACATCGGCTTTACAGAGTCACTTAAAACAACCACTGTTTGAAGTACAGATATCAACGACCAAAAATAAACTCAATTTAAACGCAGCAGACAATACAGCATCGAACGGTCTGATTTTTTTAGCTTACTGCCTGAGTTGGAAAGGTATTGAAAATGGAGAAGATCGCTATAAACCTTTTCTGTATAATCTGAACAAAAAAATCAGGGACATTATAGAATCGAAAGTGATCGCAGACCAACTTGTTGAGAACGTTAGCACTGCATCGGGCATAGAGCTTACAAATCTCAGCGGAGATACAACTACAGATAGTCCAACAACGGTAACGTCAAAATTATTAGATAAACTTAGCTCACTGATTGGTGAAATAGATAAAGATCGAATGAATGCACTTAAACAATTCTTTTTAGCGCTAGCTGAAAAAAACCCTGCAGATGCTAAGGAGTTTTTGAACAACGAAACCGCTGGAATAATTATCGACTATCGTGAATACCCATGGATTCCACGATTATGGGGACGCGAGACGAATACACGCTCTCAGCTTGAACGTTATCGAGGCGATCAAACTCAACAAACAGGACATAGTATCTAAGCTCGATAAAAAAAATGAGCCTGGAAAGTATCAACCACGATAATTAATCAGACCATCAATGCCAATCGAATCCATTTACGCGTTTAAGTATCAAAGACAGCTCTAAAAATTAAGATCAAGCTACTCTGATTAATTCGCCATCCATTGTGTCAAAAACTCTACCACCGATGGACGCTGCTCACGTTTAGCCTCATCTAGCGGTGTTGCCCCCCAACGGTCGCGCACGTGCAAAGGATGTTCGTGATAAACCAGATACTTCACAGCATCAAGACTGCCCTCTGCAGCAGCCAAATGTAGTGCAGTGCGAGAGTCATAATCAGCGGCGTGAACCGGTACACCACGAGCAACCAGCAAACGAATCCCATCAACATTATTTTCTGCTGCTGCAAACAGAAGCTCAATGACCATTAACTCATCATCGAAGGTCGCAATTTCGTCGGTCTTACCATCAGGATCCTCAACTAAATGCACTGGTTCAGAATATGACATTGATAACTGGTTAAATCGATCAACAATTTCCGTATGGTTATTGTTCAGTGCGTCAGAGATTGGATAACCGCCCCAACGGTCTGGTATGGGATCAACACCATGAGATAACAAAAACTCAACTACCTCTAAATGCCCTTCTGCGGATGCTAGATGCAGCGGTGTTCGGCGATCATAATCACCGGTCTCTAAGTCAATTTGCTGATTGACAAGCTTTTCAAGTGTTCTAACAGTCCCGTTACTCGCCGCCCAAATTGCTTCAGCACAACTATTGGCACGCCATCTTGATATTGGTACTTTCGGATCGATTCGTTTTGTATCTGTCATGGTGCCATCAAATAAATGCACGAGGTATTTGGAGGTAATCCGCTTCGCCACCTCAATACCACGCACACTATTCCCAATAGAATCCAGCCGAGGCGAAAAAATACATATCCCCATCAGCTGAGGGACAACTAATAGTACACCGCCACCAACACCACTTTTAGCTGGTAAGCCTATCTCCTGAAAGAAATGACCGCTACTGTTATACATGCCATTCATTTGCAATACAGGTAAACAATCGCGTACAGTTTTTTGACTTAAAACACGATCTTGCGTGATAGGACAAACACCACTATTCGCCAATGTAGCCGCAGCCATAGCAATATCCTTCGCCGTCATCTCTAGTGAGCAAATACTGAAATATAGTTTGAGCGCATTAATTACGGCAGGCTCAATATAAAAATCAAATTCATCTTCACTGTCAGGGTGGGCATCTTCCGGTAGCCTAGAGCCAAGACTTGGTAAATTGCCCGTAGCCATTAAGAGATAACCTGCAGCAATATTGTTATAACCTTTAAAGTTCTCCTCACGTGCCATGTTCTTATTGAATCTAGGTAAGGCAATCGCTGAATCACCCTCATGCCAGCCAATTAGTCGACCAAACTGCTCGCGTGTATACTCTAAACGATCACTACTGCTTTGCTCAGGATTGATCAATCCTGCAGTCATGATGGCACCAGTATTGACCATTGGGTTAGAAGGCACACGATCACTGGGTGATTGACCATTAGCAGATACATTTCTAGTTAGGAGGTATAAATCATCAAACTGTCGACCAGACGGCTCAGCACCAACATGCTCGTTCACTGCCTCCAAGCCAAGCTGCTCCATCACAAAACAGTAATTAAATGGTTTACACATCGACTGTATAGAGAAATCAACATTAGTATCACCACACTCATAGACTTGGCCATCAACGGTAACAATAGCAATACCAAACTGCTCAGGATCAACTTTAGCTAACGGAGGAATGTATGAGGCCAGCTCACCTGAATCTATCGATTTCACATCTTCAAAGATTGTATCGATATTTTTGGATAAATCAGTGAAGTCTGGTAAGGCAAGCTCACCCCTCAATGCCTTTTCAACCAGTAGCCCAGATGTCCTAATGATACTGACAAAATCATCAAATTGAAGTACATCGTCGTGATGCTCTAGTTCATAAAAGAGACTAGTCAACCTAGAGTCATTAGGTTGTAACCCTGCTTTTGCTAGAGCAGCTTTAAGGTCCTCCTTCTCAACGTGCCTATTTCCATTTTCACACAGCGAGAAAAACAGACTTCCTTCACGCTTAGCTTTTAATTTTAACCATTTCAAAAGTGACTCATCGTCTAGATATTCTGATGATTTATCTTTACTCATAAAATAGCCCTCCATAAGACGATAGACTGGCGCTAAAGATCGATAACATCGTCACATGCGCTTATAATGAGTATAGTAAAAAAAATTCGAGAATGTAAAAAAAATACTTTTCAGAGTAGCTTTTTTTAAAAAAAGAAGAAGAAAACAGAAATCAGAAGAACCTTTCAACACTATGTTTTTAAACATTAAATTGACTAAACGCCTGATCCGCTCATGAACTTTAACAGACACGAGCGGACCAACACTTTAGGTAATTTTATGCCGTCTCAGAAAGTGGCTTAAAATAGAAAAAATAACTAAATCTCTGCAGATATGTACGCACCGAATGTATCGGCACCTAAGAATTGCCCATTCTCAGCAGTCCACACCGACTTATCCATATCAGAGCCAGTATAAAAGGCACCGACATTGTAATTATCATTGAATGCATAATCGAGATTAACCTTCCAATCAGTATAATCAAGATCGGCATTACCTGTACCTTCGAATTGCTGATTACCTAAATGAAGTCCAGCAGTAATAGCTGTCTCGCCCACAGGAATATCCAAGTCTAAAGAATAGTATTGACTGCCCTGGGTATCAGTAAGACCCCATGAATCATCAGATACTACAAAATACACATATGCATTAACAGTAGCTTTACTAAATTCTTTACTCGCACCAATGTAAGCCTCTGTTGCATCAGCCTCGTTACTGTTTGGAGAGTCATCACCTGGGTATAAATACTGTAAAACACCGAGATCAAAATCCACATTAGCTAACGTTTTTTTAATCCCTCCATAGAGATCTGTCTCAATTGAATTACTTTGCATGATACCATTACCATCGCTTGCCCACGAAACGCTTGACGACCAGTTTCCTAGATAAAGACCGCTACTGTGCGTAACATCAAACCCGCCTTGAATCGCAGGATTTTTATCAGTCTGAGTAATACCTCTGAAAATATAATCAGAGTATAGACCAACATTTGCGCTAAAAGTAAAATCACTGACCTCATCTTTTGCTAAAACAGATGATGAAAATGGTAGCACAACTGATGCCATTCCGATTAATGCGATAAACTGCGTCTTCATAAACAATTACTCCATGGTTATACCTTGCAAAAGCAAGTAGTTTAAAATCAGTAACCTTCGTTACCGAACTCTGGGTAGGCTTTCATACCACATTCCACGACATCCAAGCCCAACTCCTCCTCTTCAATGGTTGGTCTAAGACCGACTAAAACCTTGATAATCCCAACCACGATGAATACCGTTACAAATGTCCAAATAAAGATACAGAATAGACCAAATAGCTGAGTGCCGAAATGAGCACCTTGTGCACTGAACGGGACAACCAATATCCCGAAGATACCAGCAGCGCCGTGTGATGATATCGCACCAACAGGATCATCTACCTTAGCCACTCGCTCGAAGAATAAAATACTGTAGTACACGATAATACTAGAAATAAAACCAATTAAGGTTGCAGCACCGACTGAGGGTGTGTCGGGAGAAGCAGTAATAGCAACCAAGCCGGCGATGGCACCATTGACCACCATTGTGACGTCTATACGCCCTGTATTGAGTTTGCAGCATAAAATAGCCCCAATAACGCCGGCTACCGCAGCGGCATTGGTATTAACAAAAATCAAACTAACAATACCGGCATTCTTGGCGTCGCTGATTAATAACTGTGAGCCACCATTGAAACCAAACCAACCAAACCAAAGAATAAACCCACCTAAGGCAACAAGAGGAATGCTTGATGGAGGCATGGGTCTAGCATAGCCACTGCCATTGCCATACTTTCCGTGACGTGGACCTAGCAAAAAGATAGTTGCTAAGGCGGCAGAAGCACCACAAAGATGAACAATGCTTGAGCCCGCAAAGTCAACATACCCCATTTTATCGAGAAAACCGCCCCCCCATTTCCAATAGCCCTCAACAGGATAGATCAAACCAGTCACAACGATCGACAGGAAGAAAAATGGAAATAATTTCATTCGCCCTGCCACAGCACCAGAAATAATAGACATTGTGGTGGCAACGAAAACCGTTTGAAATAGAAAATCGGCACCTTTAGAAAAACCTGGATCTTGATTGAAAAACATTGATTTTGCATTCAACCCCAATGTTGTACCAAGATGAGGTATGACAGAGGATATTGCATTCTCGCCAGGATACATAATGGCGAAACCACAAAACAGATACATTACACATGCGATGGAATACAGCCCTAAATTTTTAGTAACAACTTCAGCAACATCTTTTTTGCTGATTGATCCGGCTTCAAGCATAGTAAAACCTGCAGCCATCCACATGACTAGTGCCGCAGAGACCAACAAATAAAATGTATTTAGCGCGTAACCAAGTTGTGTCATAAAGTCCTCGTCCTTGAATTTATTAATGAAACATAACTTAGATTTGAAATAAAATCAAAACTATAGTGCTAGTTGACAAAATGTACTTATAGCGGAGAGATTTATTATTCTAATGCCTTTTCAATTTGATGTGTTTATTTCAATTCATGTCTCAACTGCGCGACCCTGTATAAGATTTTATTCGCCACCTGATTGTAATTCTTTATTTAAGCAATTAGCCTATGAAAGCATCATGTAACTGACCTCGACTATGATAATAAAAAAACCTATTGCCTGGTTCGCTGGCTTCCTTGTGCTCTATGAAACTGCCTGCTGGCTAGCTATGGATGCCTACACGCCAGCACTGCCTAGCATCATGAAGAGTTTTGACGTTAGCTTTCGTGCCGTTCAGCTCACCATTGCACTGTGGATGGCGGGTGGACTACTGCCTCAAATAGTCATTGGCCCATGCTCAGATCACTTTGGTCGCAAACCCGTGCTCCTTGTTGGTGCTGGGTTATTTATCGTGACCTCATTTGCATGTGCCTTCGCGCAGTCTTTTCCTCAATTTCTCATAGCCAGATTTTTCCAAGGCATGGTAATACCGACGATGATTATTGCAGGCTACGCTGCAGTTCATGAGCTTTGCAATCAACGGCAAGCCATCCAACTGATTGCGCGTATGCAAAGCGTGACGTTGTTAGCACCTTCAATCGGTCCGTTACTGGGTGGCGCGATTTTATTTTATACCAGTTGGCATTGGATTTTTATTGGCTTAGGCGTATGGACTATCGTGAGCACCATTGGACTAAAAACCGTGATGCGCGAATCACTTCCAGTTGAGCAACGCAGTAGTCGTATCAATATAGTTCAATCCATCAAACAATATAGTTTTTGCATGAATAACCGAATATTTATGTTTTACACCTTAGCAATTTGCGGCTTACTCGCCATTATAGTGATTTGGATCTCCGCCTCTCCGCTGCTCATCATCGGACATTTTCATTACTCAACACTGCAGTTTGGCATCTTTCAAGCTGTGGTTTTCGCTGCCTTTATTATTGGTACTAAACTTATTGGATATTTATCAAAACAACACACGCAATACCATCTAGCAACTAGGTACGGCAGTTTGATTGTGGTTATTGGTGGATTTACATGCCTGATCTCAAGCTTAATTTTTAGAGATCAACTACTGGCTATCATTATTTCTTTAACCATACTAATGCTGGGTTCGGGGATCTGCTTTTCGGTATTTATGCGACTAGCGATTGATAGCTCTTCTGAAACCATGGGTATCAAGATGGGACTAATCTCTTTTTTTGAAACATTAACAGCCACATTGAGCTCCATCGTTGTGATTGTGTTTTATCACAACACAACGCTGTCTCTTGCTGTCTTAATTATGATGAGCTCATTAATACCAATTTTCACCATACCCTTTTTAGCTCGACTACAAGCGCATTAGAAAATTGATATCCGAGATGGATTCTTTAACACGATGCACGGTTGAGTTGATCTCATTAAGTTATCATATAAATTGATCACAGAGAGCCACCAAAGCATTTACCATACTGGGCTCCATGGCCGCATGCGCACCATCGGCAACCATGTGTAGCCTTGAGGACGGCCATGCTTGATGTAATCGCCACGCTGTCGCTGGAGGGCAAATAACATCGTGACGACCGTGCACAATATCCAAAGGTATGTGTCGACAAGACTCTAGATTATCGATTAATTTATGTGGCAAGAAAAAATCATGACTGGCGTAATGAGAAATAATGCGAGCGTAAGATAACGTGCTATCGTCTTGTAAATCACGCTCAATTCGCTCCGGATCGCAAACTAAGCGTGCAATGCTGGTTTCCCATCGACAGCATTGTCGCGCGAGTATTGCAAGCTCTTCCTCGTGCAGCTGCTCAAAACGTTGGCAATAGGCATGCAGGATATTGTCTTGCTCTTGAGAAGAAAAGCCCGCAACAAATTGCTGCCAAGCCTCTGGATAAATCTTACTGGCACCACCGGCCTTAAACAACCAAGTCATTTCCTCCTGTGTTGCAAGAAACACTCCACGAAAAATCATCTGGCTGATACTATTAGGATGACTCTGCGCATAAGCTAAACTCAGTGTTGTGCCCCAGGAACCGCCGAATAACATCCACTGATCTATCCTGAGGCGCTGACGAATCATTTCAAAGTCAGCAATCAACGCTTGGGTATTGTTATCTTCCAAGCAACAAAATGGTAGACTACGGCCACAGCCACGTTGGTCAACTAGAATAACTCGATAATGCAACGGATCAAAAAAACGCCGTGTGCTCTCTTGGCAGCCGCCCCCAGGACCACCATGAACCACAAGCACAGGCTTACCATCTGGATTACCGCATTGTTCGTAATAAACTTGATGCACTGTAGAAACCTGGATATGACCACTGTCATAGGGTTCTATTTTTGGATATAGTGCTGGCATCAATTACTCCGTTTAATAATATTAAATAACTCAATTAAAACGCTGCAGATCATCGCAGCTGAATGAATATAGTAAGCTTGTAATCCAAGGGCATCTAAGAGCTGCTGTGCATTAAATTCTTTAAGACAAGCGAATGAGCCCTCCTCTAATTGACGGCAACAATATTCTGCTCCTGCAATCAACTCAGGGGGACCATAAGCAAGAAAGCGTGCGGCTTTAATTTTCTGATCATCAACGTGAACAAAGATTTCCAATTGATCCCTACCTGCGAAACCAGTGCAAGCACGATAGGTATCGGCTTGATTAAGATCCAACGACCCAGCATGGATCGTATTATCAAAATAAGTTAGTAATGCCGATGAATATTTCATGATACGCTCGGTGCAATGGCACGTAAGCGTTTTACCGAAATCGCACACTGATCTAAAAATAGATCTAACTCCTGCTGCGTCGTATCATACCCAAAGCTGATTCTCATGGCTTGACGTGCCTGAGCCTCATTAGTACCCATGGCCTGTAGAACATGCGAAGGCTGATTAAGAGCCGCATTACACGAGGATCCAGTGGAAACTACAAAATCGCGCATTGCTAATAGTAACGCATCCATATGTACCGCTGAAAAAGAAACATTCAAACAATGCGGCACCTGATGAGACAGATCACCATTCAATCTAATACCACCGATGACTTGTAGACCTCTCCAAAGATAATCACGATAATGCACTAAACGATCAATATTTGATGTTAGCTGTTGAGTCACCCACTGGAATGCCGCCCCCATAGCAACCACTTGATGTAAAGGCACTGTACCCGACCGCAAGCCACCCTGATGTTGCCCACCATGCAGCTGTGCAGCCAATCGGACTTGGGGTTGTGGTCTTGAGTATAAGGCACCAACACCCAGGGGACCATAAGCCTTGTGTGCCGACAGTGTCATTAAATCCACACCCAATTGCTTCACGTCTACAGGCAACTTGCCCACTGACTGAGCACCATCCACATGCAACAAAGCACCCACACGGTGAACTAACTGTGAAATGGCAGTGATGTCTTGCACAATACCCGTCTCGTTATTGACCTGCATGATACTGACCAAGACCGTATCAGGACGTAGTGCTGCTTTTAGACTATCCAGCGATAAAACGCCATTCGATTGCGGTTTGAGAAAAGTCACCTCATACCCTTGGCGCTCTAATGCTTTACAAGGCTCAATCACTGCCTTGTGTTCACATGCCATGGTGACAATGTGCTTGCCTTTACGCTGATAGAAGTCAGCAACACCTTTGATTGCCAAGTTATTGGACTCGGTAGCACCTGATGTCCAAATGATCGAATCGGCCGTGGCGCCAATTGCATCTGCGACTTGTTGCGCAGCCTGTTTCAACGCTAAGCGAGTCTTTGTTGCTAAACCATGTGAAGGCGATGATGGATTACCAATAGGATTATGCTGTTGCAAAAAAGGTAACATGGCTTGAAGAGCAGGTTCGCATAGCGGGGTTGAAGCCATGTAATCCAGGTAAGTTAGTGCCAAAATTTTAACTCCACTCAAAAAGACTTGCGATAAAGCCATCGACAAACAAATAGAACTGATGAAAATCCCAGTATTGTTGCTAATTGATGCAAGGCATGGGGCATGATAGCTAAAGCGTTAGAGCTGCCAAAAATAACAAATGGGATTGCTAACAAGACACCCATCAGTGCCGCTCCAGCAACTAAGCCGCAAGCTAATAACAATCCATTTTGGTGCTGATAGTCATGTAAGGACATTACATCATGACGTCGTTGCATTGAACGATTAACCAGAAGACTAACAAAAGCACCAATAACAACCGGTGTCATCACCTCAGTCGGTAAATAAATACCTAAACCAACCGCGAGAACCGGCAATCGATAACCGTACTGTTTAACCTTCTCATCGATACCAATTAGAAAAAAAGCAATGATCACGCCGAGGCTTATCATACTCCACTCAAGATTTCCGGTTAGTATCCCCTGTGCAACAGAACCAATTAAACTGGCCTGAGGTGCTGGCAGCATCTGCGCTGGGTCCATATCTGGTCTAGGATAGACTCCAGCCATCCCGTAAGCTTGGAATAACAAATCTAAGACTGGAGCTAAGGTTATTGATGAGCAGATCACGCCGAGGATAAGAATCACCTGCTGCTTCCATGGCGTCGCCCCCATAATTTGACCGGCTTTCAAGTCTTGAATATTTTCATTCGAAATTGAGGCTGCAGTAGCAATCATCGCAGTAATAACAATCAGTACGCCCAATAAATGCATGATGTGATGCATATGTAGCGGTAACAACTTAAACAATAGAAATAGCGTACCAATTAAAGCAATTGCGATAATCAGAACACCTGACAGTGGGTTGTTGGTTGAGCCAACCATACCGGTGAAATACCCACAAATCGTGGCAAGAGCAAAACCAAGCACTAAGATCAGAGCAATACATAGCAACAAGAATCCGTGTGATGCAAGTTGAGATATTCCTAAGTCTAACCCTTGCATCTCGTACCACATGAATACGTATGCCAGTAGAGTCATCAGTGCAACGCCAATCAAGATCCAAAAATTTGGGATGTCTCTCTCTGTTCTCAGCGTTGTATTAGACAACTTAGATTGCTTTGATTGTTTCAATGGAGTTTGCCAACCCTCGGCTAATGGCTTGATCAAGCGTATCAAGGTCCAAATCCCACCGACGAACATGACACCTACTCCGACAAAGCGAAGATGTGAAGACCAGATGTCCATCACTTGATCGAAGGTACTTTGACCTGAGTCGATTGCAGGAAGCCCGAAGTAAAGGCATAAAAGGGGTAATATGATTACCCAGCCAAGCACAACGCCCACCAACAAGCTCATACCCACTTCGACACCAATAATGTAACCTGCGGCGATCAACGCAGGATTATAGCCAACACCAATACCAACAATAACCTGACCGGCACGAAACCACAGTTGCAGCGCATCGCTGAAGATTTGCAACCCTGCTTGACAAAAACTGATAACGCCGCCTGCGAGCGCTCCCCAACATAAGGCACCGAGATCACCCCCACCTTCAGCACATGCGGTCAATACTTTTCCGATTGCTGTCCCCTCTGGAAAACGTAAAGTTGGAATATTGAGCAAAATTCGACGTAAAGGCACCGAAAACAGTACGCCGAGCACACCGCCGATCATGGTAATCATCAGCGTTTGCCAATAAGGAAAGTGTTGCCAATAGTGCAATACGATCATGGCTGGTAGTACAAAAGAAATTGCAGCTGCCACACCCTCACCTGCCGATGCAGCAGTCTGAATCATCGTGCTTTCAAGGATGTTTGACTGTTTAAAAAACCGCAATATTCCAATTGAGATGACGGACGCTGGAATCGATGCAGATATTGTAGTACCAACTTTTAAGGCAAGATAGCAGTTAGCACTAGCTAACACGCAAGCCAAAAGAATCGAGAGTAATAACACTTTAACGGTTAGTTCAGGCAGCGATTGACTGGCTGGAATGTAAGGTTTGACTTCAGAAACTGATCCACTCACCGCGAGACTCACACATTTTGTTAATCGACTCGGTACTATACCTGCGAACAAGACCTGAAGATAGACGCCGGCAGCTTATTGACCACCCATCGCCTTCAATATACCTCTTAAGATATTGATTTCAATCTTTTTTAAGCGCGCACGATGAAACATGCGATACAAACGCCTCAACAACAATTTAGGGTGAGAAGGATCCAAAATGTTTAGTTGAATCAATACGTTCTTAAAATGATCCATCAAACCCGCCAGCTCGTCACTGGTAGCTGGGGCTTCGGCTGGATCATGCTGCGTTGACTCAGTTGGCTCGGGTAAACTAGCTGTGCAAGCAACACGGCACTCATAGCACAACACCTGCACTGCTGCAGCAAGATTCAAAGAAGAGAAGGCTTCATTGGTGTTAATGTGAACGTGTGTCTGGCACAGCGCCAGCTCATCATTGGTTAGACCAGCATGTTCTCGGCCGAATACTAGTGCAACCTGTGCCGGCTGCGAAGCTGCGATCTGATCGGCACATTCTCGCGGTGAACATAACGGCCATGGTAGCGATCGCTGACGAGCACTAGTACCAAAAGAGAGCACAACACCCTCCAGCGCGTGTTGTAAAGTCGCTACCGTGTTAGCTTGCTGAAGCACATCATCTGCGCCTGCCGCCATACGAATCGCTTGCTGGTCAATACTGCATTGTGGATTCACCAAAAATAAATCACTCAGCCCCATGGTCTTCATGGCACGGGCTGCCGCCCCGATATTTCCGGGATGAGTAGGTTCAACCAAAATAATTCGTATGTTAGATAGCATATGAGAGGCCCTGCATCAGATCTTTCAGCCTTAAGAAAGACTTACCTAAAAAGGCGCAATGTACCGTAAGCTCGGGTGTTTCACCAGCCCTAGATTGCAGTTGCATCCTACGTCGGTTTTGCTATGCTGGGCGAATTTTAACGCCCGAGGAAATGCCATGCATCCCATGCTTAACATCGCTTTTCAAGCCTCTCGCAAAGCTAGTAAACACATGCTGCGCTCATTCGATCAACTGGAGCGAGTCACCATTTCCGAAAAAACCGATAACGATTTTGTCACTGATGTAGACACCTTCGTTGAAAAACTCATTATCGAACACATCAAAGAAGCATACCCCGACCACAGCATACTCGCCGAAGAGAGCGGCCTCATTGAAGGTAACGAATATTGTTGGATTATCGACCCGTTAGACGGCACTCATAACTTCATTCACGGCATTCCTCACTTTGCTATTTCCATTGCCGTGAAAAAAAATGAAGAATTACTCGTCGGTCTTATTTACGATCCCATTCGAAATGAACTGTTTACCGCCACAAAGGGGGCGGGTGCTGAACTCAACCATCGCCGCATGCGAGTATCAAGCACACCCTCATTAAAACAAGCCTTGATTGGCACTGGCTTCCCATTTAGGGACCAACATCACATCGAACCCTACTTGAAAACATTTGGCTATCTTTTACCGCAAACCGCTGATATTAGACGCACGGGTTCAGCCGCGTTGGATTTAGCGTATATTGCCAGTGGTCGCCTAGATGGCTTCTGGGAGCCATCTTTAAAGCCATGGGACTTAGCAGCAGGCGCCTTAATGATCAAAGAAGCTGGGGGGATGTTATGTGACTTTAACGGTGAACAAGACTATCTTTCCAGTGGCGCCATCATTGCGGGTAACCCAAGAATTTGTAAGCAGTTGTCTCACTTTGTCATGGAAACACTGCATCAACAGCACTAAGCAATCAACCGGGTATTCTTTGACGTTGCGCCTCATACAAGCTTATGCCCGCTGCCACTGACACATTGAGACTACTAACGTCACCGGGCAAATCAATCCGCGCTAAGAAATCGCACTGCTCGCAAACTAAGCGTCTCATACCAGTGCCCTCATTGCCCATCACAATAGCAATTGGTCCTGCTAAATCAATTTCATGCAGTTGATGCTTGCATTGATCATCAGTCCCCACTATCCAAATACCTTGCTGTTGCAACCATTTCATTGTTCGGACTAGGTTCGTCACCGTTATTAACGGCGTTAGTGCAGCTGCACCACAAGCAACTTTTTCAACCACCGGTGTCATACCAACAGCGCGATCTTTAGGCACGATAACTGCACAGGCATTAAATGCATTGGCGCTACGCAAACAAGCACCAAGATTATGCGGGTCTTGCACGCAGTCCAGAAGTAGCAACAATGGCGCTGACTCAAGCTCCAATAAAGCCGATAGGTCCTGTTCAGAGTATCTTAGAGGCTGCTTGACTTGCGCTAACATGCCCTGATGCACTTGCCCCTGACTGAGTTGATCTAGGGTAACGGAGTCAGTTTGAGATACTGGAATACCGTGTGATTCAGCCAATGACAACAATGCCTGCATACGATCATCGCCCCTACCGGTTTGAAGATAGAGTTGCAGGATAGTGTTGGGGTGATTTTGAATGGCGATGCGTAACGCATGGAAGCCAAAAATATAACTCGTTTGTGTCATCAGCGACCCGTTAATGCTCTTGCACCATTAAAAAGTTGCGCTATCATGACAGCTAATTTTTTCTAAGACAAGGATGCCAGATGCGAAATTCACGCTCACCTCAAAGCTACCACATTATGAGCAAGGGCCTATTATTAGTTACATTATTGCTATCAGCTTGCAGCACGCCAGCGGTCAAAGATGGGCCGCCTAAATTTGCCGTAAATGTTAACAACATCCATAATCCAACACCCAAAAAAGAACCCAAAAGTCGTTATGGCAATCCAGCATCCTATGTCATTGCCGGCAAACGCTATTATGTTTTACCCAGCAGTAATGGCTATCAAAAGCGTGGTATTGCATCCTGGTACGGCACTAAGTTTCACGGCCGCCTAACGTCAAGTCGTGAACCCTATGACATGTTGGCAATGACTGCTGCTAGCCCAGAGCTTCCCATCCCTTGTTATGCCGAGGTTACTAATTTGGAAAATGGCAAACGTATCATCGTCCGGGTTAATGATCGAGGACCTTTTGCGCCCAATCGAATTATTGATCTCTCCTATGCAGCAGCCGCCAAGTTAGGCATGACGACTAAGGGAACGGCAATGGTAGAGGTAAAAACGATTACTAATTTAGAAACTCCGACACTGGCGCAGACCGCATCACCGCAACAAACTCCATCTCAACCACACCAGCTGTATTTACAAGTAGGCGCGTTTAAAAATCGTGATAACGCTGAGCACTTACGACAGCGCTTACAACTTCTCACCAACAAATCAGTGCGCGTGATGCCACATCAATCCAACCGAAAAACATTGTATGCCGTTCAAGTGGGTCCGCTAAAAGGCGTTGGTGAATCTGATCAACTGCTTGCCCAGCTGCAACAGGCTGGCTATCAAGACACTCTGACTGTGATTAGTTAAACTGGATATATTATGCGACAAAAAGAGGAACTTTTAGATTGGCAGCAGCATCGAGTAGCGCAACAAAAGGAAGATTATTTCTTACAGCTGCAAAACGTTCTAGAGCAAGAGACATCCCAAGGCATTACTATTTACCCGCCGAAAGATCAACGCTTTGCCGCGTTTGAACTCACGCCACTTAATCAGGTCAAGGTAGTTATTCTTGGTCAAGATCCCTACCATGGGGCAGGACAAGCTCATGGATTGGCATTTTCAGTGCCAAAGGGAATTGCCATACCACCCTCCTTAAACAACATATTCAAAGCACTCCAACACGACCTCGATATACCCCCACCTCAACACGGCGACTTGACTGGATGGGCACGGCAAGGTGTATTACTGCTTAATACGGCTTTAACCGTTCAAGCAGACAAAGCCAATTCACACGCAACAATTGGCTGGCAATACTTTACCGACTCGGTGATTAAAACCCTTAATCAACATCAGCAGCCCGTGATATTTTTAATGTGGGGAAAGCACGCACAAGCTAAAATACCGCTAATTACAAGATCTCATCATCATATTTTAACAGCAGCCCACCCATCACCGCTTTCAGCTTATCGTGGGTTTCTAACCTGCCAACACTTTTCTAAAGCCAACCAGTGGCTCATGCAGCAGCAGTTACCTGCAATACAGTGGCAATTAGATCAATAAGCGCAGACCAATGCGCTTGACTTGAAACCATCCGCTGATTAGAGTTGTCGGCGATTCATTGACCAATATAACGCTAATTTTTACTGGCTTAGACCACATCGCATACCTGAACTGGAGCTCCGCTATGACCATTCTACGTATCCTACAATACCCTGATCCACGGCTAAAAACTCCTGGCAAACCGGTAACTGACTTTGGACCAGCGACACAGAAAATTATTGATGACATGTTTGAAACTCACTACGCACAGAAAAATTGTGCAGCACTTGCTGCCACTCAGTTAGATTTGATTGATCCACCCCATATCACAGTTATCGATTTTTCAGAAAAAAAAGATCAACCTTTGTGCTTGGTTAACACAAAGATTATCGCCACCAGTGGTGAGACACTTGAAGAGGAAGGATGCATGTCAGTTGGACCTGGAGGCGCAGTTTATGAAAAAGTTAAACGTGCAGCCAATATCACTGTTCAAGCACAAGATCGATTAGGAAACCCACTGAACTTTGAAGCTGACGGATTTATGGCAAAATGTATTCAACATGAACTCGATCATCTCAAAGGCATACTTTTTATTGATTACCTAAGTCCATTAAAACGTCAACGCCTACTCAAACAACTTAAAAAAATTAAAAAGCGCTAAGGCTACTCTTTCGTTAAAACATTCGCTAAATATGTCTAAACAATTTAAATTCGCTATGGTGTGCCAACAAGCTTATTGTTTTTTACATTGCCATAAAACATGCATATTTGTGAAAAAAACTTTATAGTGATGCCTCAATGGATATGTTGTTAAGGAATAGCATCGCATGACTAACGGTTTTCAGGATAATCCGAGAAATTGGTTCGAGTATGACACTCGTATTTTAATTCGTACTATTGCGCTGATGTGTGTGTACATCCTGTCATGGAATTTTCAGACTTTTATCTACATGCATTTTAACGTGACATTGGACAGTTTGTTTCTCTGTCTATTTTTTGCCGCCATGGCAGCGATCTATTTTCTGACCAACCCTCGCCCTAAGCTTGAGCGATTCGGCATTACACGCCACTATTTTTTTAGCTCGATTGGAGAAAGTATTCTGTGGACAATCGGCTTTTGCGTGGTACTTACCATTGTTTATTATTTTGCGGCCTCAAAACCTGTCAATATCACGTTCATTAAACCAGAGCGTTACATAAGCGCCCTCATCTATCTTCCGTTCTCATTTATTCAGGAGTTTATTATAAGAGGTGTACTACAAACCACATTGTTCAATATTTATCGTAAAGAACGTTTGTTTCTCGCCATCATCGTCTCTAACTTAATATTTGCCTGTGCACATGTCACATTTTTTGGCTTTACTCATGCAGCCTTGATCATGATACCAGGAATCATGTGGGGCTACATGTTCTACCGAAAACCAAACTTAGCAGGTGTGACACTATCCCATACACTGATTGGAATATACATATTCGATATGCTGCATTTTGAATTTATACCGTCGCAATACTGCATCTACTCACTGATTTAATCAATTCAGCCTCTTCTTGATGTATCGGTCGCAGGCTTTATGCCGCGAATCACATCAATTACCGGCGCTTGTTGCGCACTAGATTTTAATGCTGGATTGCTTGATACGAAAGTACTTTTACTTGGATAGCGCCCGGCAAGGTCCAATACTGAAGGATCGTTGAGTAGCATACCTGAACGATTTGAGCGAGATCCTGAGGTAACGCCTGAAAATCCAGCAGATGAACCAAAAAGCATGGCATGAAGAAAATCCTCACCGCATTTTTGTGGAATTCCCAACAAGTTACCTACCTGGTGCTTGACCACAAACAAGCTAATTGAGGCTGGACTGAGGTCCGTGAATTTCTTGATGATTTTGTCATCAATAAAAACACCTTCATTAACTACATGCACCAAGGCATCGGCTGTATTCACTGGAATGGTTTGGTTAGTAATCCCATCACGCAACCATCTGAAAAAAGCCTCGCCCTCGCGGTTAACCTCAGGCGCTAATAAATCCTCGCTAAGTTGCCCCAACGCATTAAGTAACTCCATGATGTCATCAAGCTTGATGTACGAGAGAGAGCGTCGAATCCAACCACCGCGACTATCATCGCCTTGCAGTGCATCCAACCAATGCGAGTAGATTTCAAAATCACTGGATAACCATAAAAACCCTTCCCTTGGCATTAACTGCCGAGCCAGAAGAACGGTCATTGAACCTTGTAAGCGCTGATGCAAATAGTGACGTGGATACAATTTGTAGTGGGTCCCTGAGGATGCCACCATGTCTGCTGCAAAGGGATTCCACTCTTGTGAGAAGTTACCTTCCTTATCGGTTATGATGACGCAGTGACTGCACGCCACATGACTGATATCACACAAGATAGCAGCAGAAAATAAGGCGTATTTTTGCAAGTCAGTCAGTGACTGGTTTTCCGGTAACTGCATCACTAATGATGCACGAGCGATGGCTTCGCTGAACAGACCACCTAACAAACCATTGGTCTGTCGTGGCAGTAGTTGCACACAAGCTGCAAATGCGTTGATTAATCCTAAATATAAGACCTCATAGGTTGATTCATCCAACCCAGAGACATCGGCGAACTGTTGAATTAACGCTTGATAACGGAATGAATCCATCATCTCATCAGGCGACGAGATGGGTAACAAGTGTCCTTCTTTATAAGCTTTGAAGCGAATGGTGCTGGCATCGGATTGTGACGGTTTTATGAACATAACTCTCCTAGATTTTGCAGCGCTTTACAGATAAATTTTTAGGCAGCTATTTTATTTTTTCATCATACGAAAAACTAGTCGCATTATCCATTAACTCAATGCGATATGGCTTACACCAAGTAGTATTAATGTGCATATCGTGACCATTTTGAATAAATTAAAAACAATTTTTCAATGTAGCCTGATTTGCATGGCCACACGCTATCGAGGTTGCAGTATTTGAAGACTGATGTATCCTTACTCAATTAAAAAAACACGGAATTTTCGATGGATACCTACGATCACGCTGACGTTGAACAAACAGCTCAAGCCTTTTGGGAAAGTCACCAATATTTCACCGTTAAAGAAGATCTCAGCCGTGAAAAATTTTATTGCCTTGCTATGCTTCCCTACCCTAGTGGTGACTTACACGTCGGTCATGTGCGTAACTACGCGCTGAGTGATGCCGTTGCCCGCTACCAGCACATGCTTGGAAAAAACGTCTTACAACCCATGGGCTGGGATGCTTTTGGCTTACCGGCTGAAAATGCTGCTATCAAGCACAAAGCCTCTCCTGCAGAATGGACGCGTAAAAACATCAACCGTATGCGTAAGCAGCTCAAACAACTCGGGTTTGCAATTGACTGGCAGCGAGAAATAGCCACTTGCGAAACGGACTATTACCGCTGGGAACAATGGCTGTTTCTCAAACTCTACAAAAAAGGCCTAGTTTATAAGAAACAATCCATGGTCAATTGGGACCCTGTTGATCAGACAGTATTAGCTAACGAACAAGTAGTCGATGGCCGTGGATGGCGCTCTGGTGCACTAGTTGAACAACGCGAGATCGCACAATGGTTTTTTAAAATCACCGACTATGCCGACGAACTCCTGGATGACCTCGACACATTAACCGACTGGCCACAACAAGTGGTGAATATGCAGCGTCATTGGATTGGTCGCTCTCAAGGTTTGTCAGTAAAATTTAAAGTTATTCAAAAGGCCAAGCATTATCTAGAAGTCTTCACAACTCGTCCTGATACCTTAATGGGCGTCACTTACTTAGCGATTGCACCACAACACCCACTAGCTATCCAAGCAGCGGATAGCAATGCTGAAGTTAAGCAGTTTATATCCACACACCAAGCTGCCATCACAGAGGCCGAACAAGCAACGCAAGAGAAAGCTGGAGTGTTTTCCGGTATCTATGCTCGACACCCGATCACTCAGGAAAAACTTCCTGTGTGGATCTGTAATTTTGTCTTAATGCAATACGGTACGGGTGCGGTGATGTCAGTTCCTGCTCATGACCAACGTGACTTCGACTTCGCTCAACAATATCAGCTTCCCATCCAACCAGTGGTTATCCCTAGTAAGCAATCTGATTGGGATTTTGAACAAGCCCCCTATACCGAACCCGGCATACTGGTTAACTCAGGTGATTTTGATCAACTCAAATCAAAAGCGGCAATAAAGAAAATCACACAGTTTCTCGAGGAAAAAGAACAAGCAAAAACCACCACCAACTATCGGCTACGCGACTGGGGTATTTCACGTCAACGTTATTGGGGCACTCCCATTCCCATGATTCAATGTGAAACCTGCGGTGATGTGCCGGTACCAGAAAATCAATTACCCGTGGAATTACCAACAGACTTAATTCCACCAGAAAAAGGATCGGCACTCGCACAGTGCAAGGCGTTCTATGAAGTAACCTGCCCTGTTTGTGGTAAGCTTGCTCGTCGTGATACCGACACTATGGACACCTTTGTTGAGTCTTCTTGGTATTATGCCCGATATTGCTGCTTCGACCAGCAAAACGCCATGCTAGATGACCGTGCCAATTACTGGGGCCCAGTTGATTTCTATGTCGGTGGCGTTGAGCACGCAGTCATGCACCTACTCTACGCGCGATTCATGCACAAGATTTTACGAGATGAAGGATTAATCAATTCAAAAGAGCCATTCACACGATTATTAACGCAAGGCATGGTGTTAAAAGACGGTGCCAAGATGTCAAAATCTAAGGGCAATACTGTCTCACCAACAGCCTTGGTCAAACAATACGGTGCTGACACATTACGTTTCTTTCAATTATTTGCGGCACCACCAGAACAGTCATTGGAATGGTCTGATAGTGGTATTGAAGGCGCTCACCGATTCTTAAAAAAACTGTGGGCATTCTGTGTTGACAATGCCGACACTATTAAAAGCGCGCATACAGACAGCGAAGATGATAATAAGATGGCGCAGCTGGTCAACCACCCAGATTTTCAAAACTTCCATGTTATTTTGAAGCAAGCGTGCGACGACATGGAAAAGATGCAATTTAACACGGTCGCATCTGCCTGCATGAAGATGCTAAACCTGATCACACAAAGTGATTCTAATGTCAACTTGCATAGCTTATTACTGCGTGAATGCACATCAATTCTACTACGCGTGTTAGGGCCACTTACTCCACACATTACACACGCGCTTTGGCAGCTATTAGAGTTCTCGCAAGACATTTTCTCAGCGCCTTGGCCCGCAGTTAACCATCAAGCCTTACAACAAAGAACGGTAACGCTGGTTGTGCAAATCAACGGTAAAAAACGTGCGACATTATCGGTCTCTCCAGACCTTACTCAGAGCGAAACTGAGCAAGAAGCACTAAAAGATACGCATGTCCAACACTGCTTATCCGACCAGACCATTAAAAAAGTCATCGTTATTCCAAAAAAATTAGTCAACATAGTTGTTTGAGTGCATGTCATGATTTCGATCGTACACCGTCAAATAAGATTTCTATTTATCGTTTTGATTATGCTATTACCGACTAGCTGTGGACTTCACTCTCAAGCAAGCATCAGCCCTTCAAGTCCATTGTCATCAGTTACGGTATTACCCTCTAATGAATTCAACTATGGTCTAACCACGCAACTACAAAATTATTTTAAAGTGATTACAAGATCGTCTGATGAAACCAAAGGGTCATCACCATCGATTTATCTCAAACTTTCAAACACTGACTATAGGTCTGAAACCAAAGCACTGAGCTCTGGCTCCAACGCGATATCCATCACCTACACAGTAAAGACCCAACTAAATATTTTAGATTCAGCTCAGCATTCAATCGGTAAGGTTAAATCATTTTCTGCCAGTCAAACACTCACGCAAAACTCACCCATCATTAATACTTCGGCCAATAACACATTGATGTTTAAACAACTGAATCGACGCATACTCTCTAATATAATTCACTGGTTAAATAGCGAATCAACTCAGCAAATACTGAAAAATCCAACCGAGCGATAATATGTCGATTTCTTATGATCAACTAGCGAAACAATTGCAGCAATCTTTGGCACCAATTTATCACATACACGGTGACGAGCTATTACTGCAACAAGACGCCCGCCAGCTTATTCATGCAGTAGCAAAAAAATCCAATATCAATAACAAACAAAGTATCTTAATCACCTCAGATACCGACTGGAATCATATTGGAGCACAGCTTATACAAACCGGTTTATTTGCCGATAAACAACTATTCGACTGCCAACACCCGACGGGTAAGTTTGATAAATCTGCAGTGACGGTGCTGACTGAATATTGCCAACGACCAAATCACGATAACATCTTAGTGATTAGCACACCTAAGTTAACCAAAGCGCAACTGAATACTAAGTTCTATAAAATGCTAACACAGCACAGTGTGTCCGTTAAATTATGGCCCGTATCGATTGCACAACTGCCAACTTGGATTAAAAAGCGCTCTCAACCGTATGGTCTTAGCTGGGAGACAGAGGCAATAAAACAACTTGCTGAATTAACAGAAGGCAATTTAATTACCACGCATCAAACCATTGAGAAATTACGGCTCGCCTATCCAAATGGTCGAATCACAGCATCTTTACTGCGTGACATGATTAGTGATCAACAACACTTCTCCATTTACGATCTAACCGATGCTGCATTGCTAGGCAATACGGCAAAAACTCTGCAAATCTTACACAGCCTTCGTGATGCTCATACGGAACCGGTTTTAATCTTATGGAATGTAATACGTCAGTTACGGATACTGGTACCGTACGCAGTAGACGTTGAGCGCGGCTTATCCATCACACAAGCGATACAATCTGCCTGGTCATCTCAAAAGGCTGGTCTACAGGCCGCTTTGCAGCGCTTAAACAGCCAATCAATCCTGCGTTTAATCGAGCAATGCTGTGAACTTGACCCTGTGATAAAGGGTGCTAAAGCAGGAAATTTTTGGCAGCAGTGCGAACAGTTATTACTAAACTGGTGTCAAACAACCGCGAGGCGAATTAGGTGAACTACCCTCTGATTGGTTTATTCGGTGGTACGTTTGATCCAGTGCACAACGGCCATCTTGCCATTGCAACGCATTGTATGAGGACACATCACCTTAATGCTTTGTATTTTATTCCTAATCAAAATAAACATCACAAAGACAGCGTGGCAGCGAGTGGCTCTGATCGTCTAGCCATGTTGAAACTGGCCACCCAACACCAAACAAACTGGCATATTGAGGAATATGAGCTCAATCAATCAACACCCGCATTTACTATTGATACATTAAAACACTATCGTGACCAGGATAGTCGCAGAGCGCTTTGCTTCATTCTCAGTGTTGAGTGTTTTAATCTGCTGCACACTTGGCAACAATACCAACAGCTCCTGGATTATTGTCACCTCATTGTCGTGGGTCGACATCTGCACGTCATTGGTGAAAATCCCTGGCAGAGAAATCTTATCCGCCAATGCGAAGTTGAAAATGCTCAATCACTGTCACGCTACACGCATGGCAAAATATTAATTGATGCATTCCACCCACCGTGTAGCTCATCTTCTGAAATTCAAGCATGGCTCAAATCTGGAGGATATGCTACGCAGCTTCAGCAATCACTCCCGCCAGGCGTTATGCAATATATTAAACACTGTGATCTCTATCGTTAATTCGCGTACACTGAGATTTACAATCACCAAGGAGGAAATTTAATGGACACTTTAGAAAGTTTAAAACAAATTGTTGCGAAAGAATTCGGAATTGACGTAGACGTCATTGACAGTCAGTCAACCATTCAAGGTAACCTCAATCTTGATTCGGTCGATATTGTCAGCCTTGTAGCCTCTATTGAAATGCATTTCAAAATCACATTAAAAGAGGAAGATTTATTACCCATTGAGACACTGCAACAACTTGCCGACCTCATCGATGACCGCATTAAAGAGTAATCTGCTATTTGAAAATGCACTTTCGGCATTAAAGTATCACGCCGAACATCAGCCTGAAGCCACGGCTTTTAAACTAATTGATAGCTTTGGTAGTACCACAGAGCAAGCAACCTACCAACAAATATGGCAGAGAACCCTAACACTGGCGCAGCATGTTTCATTGCACTGCAAAGCTGGTGATAGGGTTTTATTACTCTACCAAAATGGCATTGAGGTTGTCTGTGCGCTACTGGCATGCATGGCGAGTCAAACCATTGCCGTACCGTGCGCTACACTAAAAAAATCACTCAACACCGATACAATCAGCGCACTTAGACTCACCAGTATCATTAAGAATGCTGAACCGGAGTTGATTCTCTGTAGTAGCCAGCAGTGGTATGAGTTAGT
This sequence comes from uncultured Coxiella sp., assembly GCA_902623005.1. Taxonomy (GTDB): domain Bacteria; phylum Pseudomonadota; class Gammaproteobacteria; order Coxiellales; family Coxiellaceae; genus UBA9148. The sequence goes on along the minus strand of CACNSC010000002.1, from coordinate 107,216 downwards.
CAAGCCGAATAAGATCGGACGTCCTGCCTGGCAGGGTACGACCATTCTTGACACTGAATCCATTGAAAGCTGCCCATCACTCTGCGAGTTGAATTTACATGACATAGCCTATTTGCAATACACCTCTGGCACAACGGGACAGGCTAAAGGCGTAATTATTACGCACAAAAATCTCTCTAATAATATTAATCAAATGACGACAGCTGCAAATGCTGGCGAGCATCCACGCTTTCATACAGCTGTGAACTGGTTACCCTACCATCATGATATGGGATTAATTAATAGCATTCTGATGCCCTTGTATGCTGGAAATCTAAGCATTATCTTGTCTCCCTTTAGTTTTTTAAAAAACCCCTTGGTATGGCTTCATACTATTAGTCAGTACCCCGCAGTAACCAGTGGTGGCCCCGGTTTCTGCTATGACCACTGTTGCCGTCGCCTATCATCACAACAAATTGAGCAGCTTGATTTATCCACCTGGACTTTAGCTTACGTTGGATCAGAGAGCATTCGCCCACAACAGATCCAGCGCTTTTGTGAGCAATTTGCTTGTACTGGCTTCAAACCAACAGCTTTTCACCCGTGTTACGGCCTGGCAGAAACAGTCGTTCATGCCTGTGGAGACTGGCGATTTGAAGGTATAAAAAGCTTAACTCACCCATTAAAACCTAGAAATCAGCAAACTGCAGATGAGATTCAACTAACGAACGTTGGTAAACCATTCAGTGATCACTGTATTCTCATTGTTGATCCAAAAAATCGACAAGTTCTGCCCGAGTCACGTATAGGAGAAGTTTGGATTAAAGGACCCTCTTTAACAAAAGGTTATTGGAATAACGCTGAACTTAATTCCAAGTTATTCGATCAGGAAATAAAAAATCATGGTACTGGATTCTTTAGAACGGGAGACCTTGGCTTTAAAGAAAATGGCGATTTCTATATCTCAGGACGGATGAAAGATCTAATCATTATACGCGGAAACAATATATTTCCCGAAGATATTGAATGGTTAGTGATTGAGCACATCAAAGCCATTCGACACGGGCAAGTGGTTGCGATTACTGTAACCAATAATCACGGCGATGAACAATTAGTAGTTTTGATTCAACAATCACCAGGATTAAACGAGCAATCTCACACATTGCTGCAAGATATTTATCAGCACCTGCTCAATCAATTGGGCATTAAGATTGCGGCTCTATACCTCATACAATCACCTGCACTTACAACAACAACCAGCGGGAAGCTCAATCGGCATTATTGCCAAAAACAATTTCAACAAGGCCGTTATCACATTCAGGACCAATATTTCAGTCAATAATTAAGGTTTACTGAATAACGCCAATCACGAAAAGTTTAAGACTATTTTAATCATCCTGTGATAGCATCTCGCGAACTTAAAGATTCCACAATTTACTGAATCACTCATGAAAAAATTCGGTTCATCAAGCGCATCAGCATTCACCTCGCCTCAATCAGAGAAAAAAAACACTGATATGGGACGTGAGACTGGTTCCGCGCCAACAATCGCTGCTTCTGCAATAGAACATAACCCATCTCTAAAAGCTGATACTGCAGTGGGAGAGCCACTTCAATATCGAGAGCCTGCAAAGAGCCGCGGTTATTGTCCCGACACAAATGTCATTTTTCCAATCGAACTGTTTGCTCATTTAACGACTGAAAGTGAGACCGAACATAATAAAACTAGCTCATCCAAGTACAACATCGAGGAATACATCGAGCTCCACATTGAGTTGGATTTTCTCTATGGGAGAGCGATGCACATGGCTACTCAGCACCATTTTGTAATTGAAACCGTAATCAAGAAAATCATTGATGATTTCAAACCCTTTGGTTATCTGTCCGAGCGTAAATCTAGTCTACCAAAATGGTTAAAACAAATGATGGTTATCTACGATCAAGATAACCGATCTGAAATTATTGACCACTTACTATCGATGGACATATCAGATCTTTCCGATACCCATGATTACTTGTACAACAACATGTGTAAAAATGTTTTGAACCTTGCTGCGATTTTATCGATGATTTATAGATCAAAAGAGAATAGTCCAAAAGGGAATAGACATAAAGACAAACACTTTAATGATTCGATCAAATACTTGGAAGATACCCTTCGAGGTTGCATAAAAGATTACATTCAAAAGTCAGAGCATAAGAAAAAACCACCGGATGAACTAGCCAACCTCCTCGAGAGCCAGAGGGGTCATGAAAAATCAAATCCTAGAGTCAATAAGAGCCAGAGAGGTCATGAAAAACCAAATCCTAGAGTCAATGAAATTCATAGGTGGGACTCAAGAAAACTTCGAACTGTCATAAGTTTTCTTGAAGAAGAAAGTGATACTTTTCGAAGGAGAATCAATAACTTTTGCCAAGAACTACTTAAAGTGGCTCACTTCACAAAGCAATTCCCACAGCTGGTAGGAAAAATTCCTTGTGCACACACGGCAACCCTAGATCAACACTTTATCAATCTTAGCTTTAGGCCTTCATCAACAAAAGAAACCTACGCTACAGTTAGACGCTGGCTTCATGAAAGTTACCCAGTAAGATCATCCCTAGATAGCAAAAGCTTTTATGAAAAATCTATCTCTAAAAAGCCACGTAATAATAAAAAAAGATTGGATTCATTTGATAATCTAATTCGATCATTTGAACACTTGAGCTTCTCAGAGCAAATCAATACACCTTACAAGTCTGTGCTCGAAAAATCGGAGGTTTTCAGACAACAGCGCGTAAGTTTTTTACAAGCACAAATAAACGTATTTATCACTCGACTCGAACAGATTGAAAAAAAACTTGATGCAGTCAAAGTTGACTCGCCGACATCAGTAATACCTACCGAACAAACAAAAGATATGTATTCTGAGCGGACAATTAAGTCGATAATAAAGGCTGTAAAAGATCATATTAAAGGTTACTGTTATCTATTTTCTAATCCTAAACTTAAGCCATCAGCCATCATACAAATTGAAAATAAACTTTCCACAGAGCTTCGTAAATTACGTCACGCATGTCTCACCATGCATTTTTGTGAAAAAAATATAATCGCGAACCTTCTTACGACGGATGTCAATCAACCATTATTTGAAAACTTAAACTGTGAATCAAAAGCCGCTGATATCGCAACAGCCTGCAATCTGACGCTCTTCAAAAAGACAAACCCTAAAGCATCCGATCCAGAAACGACCTTAAAAAATTCAATAGACCATAAACTTGATGATCAATTTTCAGAGAAGCTAAGGCTGGCTCAAACATGTGTTTAAACCAGCTTTGACAAAAGCTGCTATAATTAGACATGTCTCTAAATATTAAGGTAAATGGTTGTGACCGATCATCTTCATAGTTTGATTAAACGAGTTTATGATAAGCAACGCTTAGATTTTACAGCACCCTATCATTGCATCAAGGATGACTGGATATACTCTAACTTTTATAACGCTTACACACTGGTACAGGTTCCCGGTGAGCGTTTTTTTATACTCACTGCAAAAGAAGCAATACAGCATATCAGTGACCCACTCCTACTGGATGAATGCAAAACTTTTATTGCACAAGAAGGTGAGCACGCAAAAATCCATCATGCCTACAATGAGGCGTTACTATCGTCACACTACACACGTGCCAAACAGATTATTGAACAGTGGGATACAACATTTGCACGCTGGACGTCACCTCATTTACCGCTTAAACAACGTTTGTTATTCGTCGTGATGGCAGAGATCTTTACCGCACACATTGCTGAAGATTTCTTTCAACGCTGGCATGGTCACTGGGATCAATTAAACGGTAATATCGCCCTGTTATTCTCCTTTCATAATGTAGAAGAAATTGAACATAAAAGCTTGTGTTTTGATGTTTTCCAACATATTTATCAAGAACCACCCAATGCTGAGTGCTATCATTCTGAGTGGCAGGACTTTAAGCAAATGATGATCACTCAATCCATTAAGGCAACAACCTACTTTTGCGCCTGTGATTCACTGTTACACCAGCAACCCATTCGCACATATCAGGAAATTCATCAACAGTTAACCGCAGACAATGCGATATTCCCTAATGGAGACCTATATCCGCAATATGCCTCTGAGGATTTTCATCCATGGCAACACGATACCCGCCACTGGATTGATACTTGGCAAAATGAGTGGCTCAAACAGCTCAACCCTCAAGATTAATCACTGCCAATAATTTTCAATAATTAGTTGGCATTGCACAGAGTTTTGTCCTAATATAGCGCAAAAACAATAACACCTAATACTGCTCGATTAGTAAAATCCAAAAAAACAGGAAAATCGTTATGAATCAAGAGATTATAATTATCGGCATTTCTGGGGCATCAGCCTCTGGTAAAAGTCTATTGGCTCATACGATTGTTGATGAGCTTGGTACCGACGAAGTTGCCATAATCTCTGAGGATAGCTATTACCACGACCTGACTCACTTGAGCATGGAAGAGCGCGCTGGTATTAACTTCGATCACCCCAACTCTCTCGACCATGACCTGCTTCTAGAGCACCTGCAAGCACTACAGCGTAACGAAATGGTCGACGTTCCCATCTATGATCACAGTAAGCACCTACGCAAAGAAGCAACACGCAAGGTCGGCAATCACCGTATTATTGTACTTGAAGGGATTTTACTGTTTGTTGAACAACGTCTACGAGAACTGATGGATATACGTATCTACATGGATACAGCTTTGGACATTTGTCTTCTTAGGCGTCTAAAACGTGATACCGCTGAGCGTGATCGTTCCATTAAGTCGGTGATAGAACAGTACGAAAATACAGTCCGACCAATGTATCATCAGTTTATTGAGCCTTCGAAGCGCTATGCCGATATCAACGTTCCTCGTGGTGGTGAAAACCGTATTGCTATCGATATGATTAAAGCCAAGATGCGAGAATTACTGGATGCCGATCTAACAACTCGCGCCTAGGTCAGCACTTGAACCTCAGATAGCTTTTAAGACCCACTTAAACCGTCTTAAAACAACCACCTGATCCACACCGGAAGTCTAAAGTGTCTTTTTAAAACAAGGTCAATTGAAAATCCACAGGCGCCAAATAAAGAAAAACTTAAAATCAGGATTGACCATAAGACAGGAAACTCCCAGCCACCGCCCTGATTAACCCACATAAATCCCATAGAAAAATGATGCCCTAATGTAGCAGCCACCATAATGTAAATGAACAGGCAAATTGAACCTAACCGAGTTAATATGCCGCAGCTAATCGAGAGTGCACCAAACAGCTCCATAAAACCCGAAATGAGTACAAAAATAAATGCCGCGCCACCTAAGCCTAATTGAGAAAAATTCTCGGTTAAAGCCATACGAAAGCCTGGCCCTGCAAATAACTTTTCGCAAAAATGTGGAATTAGATCGAACCCTATTGCCAATCTGATCACTAATAACTGCCACTCGATTACGTTATTCGAGATCAAGAATTCATGATCATCTTTTACTTTCCAAATATCATTCAAACATACAGAAAAAAATCGAATCACATTTAAACCAAAAGCAATTGCCCAAAATAGCTCAGAGAGATGAGCATTGGCCAATGCACACAAACGCAAACTAATTATTAAGCTGAACATGGAGAATAAATAACTCAATATAAAATATGACCTAGGATGTTGAGAGCGTAGTAACATCGGGCTGATAAAAAGAATCAATAAAGTAATTAATGAGAATATTAGGGTGAAGATAAAAAGCTGAGTATTATTTATCGATAGTGGTAACTGTAAAAATAAAAAGCTCATAAAGCCTAATAAAGACATTAACACTAGCAATAACCAGAGGTAGATCGATAACCCCTGAATCTTTTTGGGATAACTTGTCCGTATTGCTGCTTTAATCAAAACACCACCTCCACTGTGTGTAATACCGTTAATGCGCTTATGAAGTTATTCTTGATACAATCTAACAAAGTTAGCAATTTCAATAAAGCAGTGAGATCATTGCTACAATATTATAGCTAGCAATGAAACGGTTTTGATCCAGCAGCCAAAAAGCACCTAATTACTAATTTTTGATACGTATGAAAAGCACTTACTTAGTTCGCTGTCGAACGAGCGTCCGCTTTCTCTAAATGCCTAAGAATATCTCGAACTAAATAAGGACCGTAATAGATCAAACCCGAATAAAGCTGAACCAGAGTGGCACCGGCATCAATACGTTCTATTGCATCGCGAGGCGACATGATACCACCAACACCAATAAGCTCGAGTGATCCATCCAATTGACGCTTCATATCAAGTAACGATTGTTGCGCAATGGCAGTGAGTGGACCACCACTCACACCACCCGTTTCATTACCATGCTGATAATGACGGATTGCCTGGTGATTAATAGTCGTATTACTCAAGATCAGTGCATCAATATTAGTCTTAATCGCGCAATCGATAATTTGACTTAATTGTTCCTTGGATAAATCAACCGTTACTTTTAGGGCTAATGGCAATCGCTTATTAAACTGTTCTTCCAGCGCATTGCGCTCAACACTTAATGCCTGTAATAAGTCGGATAACACGATAATGGATTGCAGATCCCTAAGACCTGGTGTGTTGGGTGATGAGACATTGATTGTAATATAATCGGCAACAGCTGCTGCACGCTGCAAGCAATAGCGATAATCGTTTACAGCCTGGTGGTTCGGTGTCAGCTTATTCTTTCCGATATTTACGCCAATAAGCCCATCAAACTGTCGACCTGCTAGTCGCTCCACCAAATCGTCTACACCTCGATTATTAAATCCCATACGATTGACGATGGCTTGCGATTCGGATACGCGAAAACAACGCGGCTTAGGATTACCTACCTGTGGTTGTGGAGTCACCGTTCCAACTTCAATAGCTGATAAACCAAGACGAAATAAGGCCGATAAATAATCTGCATTTTTATCGAAGCCTGCAGCTAACATCACTGGATGTTTAAAACGCAAGCCCATACACGTCACTGCACGATTAACTTTTGATAAATGATGTTGTTGTGATGGAAAAAAAGACAAGCAATTCATTGCGATAGTGTGTGCACGCTCAGCGTCCAGTCTAAATAACAACGGTTTAATCCAGCGATATGGAATCATCGATATTCTCCATTAAATCGAGATACAGGCTTGAGTGAGATAACTTTAAATCTGTGTGAATTAACTGGCAAGGCTTATCGTACAGGTTCGATTAAAAATGGCTCAGTTTAATGTCATTTAGGGAGCGACTATAATACCTTCAAGCGAAGATTTGGAGATTGTTGATACCGAACGATCTAATAGGCTCTGATCGAGATCATCATCGACCTTGTCGTGACAACCGAAAAATCGACAGACCAACTCTTTCATATTTTCACTGCAACTACTGTCATCACGGGTGGTTCGGGCATCACTCAACCCATCGGGTGACATCTCGTGACTTTCAATCCGATTCAATGGATTCTGCTCGGAATTTAGTGCCGCATTATTACTGCTTGTTATAGGATTAGGAACGGTCTGCTCGTCTTTTTTAGCTGTTAGGAAGTGGTAACCTGCTGCAAATGACCAAAACACAAGAGCAAGATCTGCAATAAACCAAACATTGATACAAATCACCTCAAAACCTGCCGCATGCTTGTAATCAGGGTCTAATAACAATGCATGTGGCAATAATTTTTCAAAAGCGCTCCAAAAATTGATGGCTTGTGCATGAAGATCAAAAGATTGATCATCATTGCGTAAATTATTGGATGCCATTACAAAAACTGTGAATAAAATCACGAAAAATGGCATCTTATAAACTTCAATCACATTCCACATCGAGCGATACAACGGTAACAAGCGGTGCTCTGTCCACTCCATTGCAGCTGAATACGAACGGCATTTTGTCTCAACAGAAAACCAAAGTGCGGATAAATACATCGTGAGGCACGCGACAGGGTAGATGATAAACTCCTCTAACAAAGTCAGTTCACCAACATTTTCAAACGGAAACACTCCGATCTGATCACGACTGACGTCTTTGACGAAGGAAATTAATTCTCCCAAAGGATCAATACCGGTTAAATCAAAAGTAGCACTCCATGGGTATGGCATTTTTACATTACCCCACATTGCATCTAAAATAAATTTGTACCTTTTAGTATCAACGTACTCGGTAAAATTAAACCCTTCAACACAAATATCCGTTACATTAGTCAACGGTACTGTGTGATTATTTCCTCCATTAAAACAGTAGCCGTGATATGGATGACTAATGCGACTAGACTGAGACAAATACCCCAAAGACACTGAAAATAAATCTTTATGACTCTCCTCATGAACTAACTCAGCAAGATAGGCCTCAACACCACCACCTTTAATAGGCATCAATAACCAATACAAGGTAACAAATGGAAGACTCCATAAAGCAGCGATGATGGCTGTCACAGAGGCCTGGTCAATCCCGCGCCATAGATAGGATTTTTGTTGCGATAACGCAGTCGCACCATTGGATACGACATGGAGAGCTTGCACACCCTTAAGAACAACATATTGTAACAATATCGCAATCCAACAAACGCTGGCTGGAAGTAAATTATTTATAATTTTTAATGATACCAACTCGGGAAAAAAGCGCTCCACCCATCCGCTAAGATCATCTGGCGATGATTCAGGTGCTTCATTAAAAATAGTGGTAAAAACAGAAGGCTGCCTAGCCCAATCTTGTTTGAAAACAAGTCCCAACACCACAGGAAAAGTGACAAGCAAACAAGCCGTTATTCGTAGCATGTGATCTTGACGACACATTTGCCAACGTTGCTGCCAGTGTAATCTTTCTGTTTTATCAGGAAGAATCTGATGCCAAGACTGCCTGATGACGGCTGCTCTGAATGAGCTGACTTGTGAGAAGACCGGATACTTAAACACAGGCGATTGGAAGACACGCTCACACCACTGACTTGATAGCGAATATTCAACAAGATTATAGATTTGAATGAGGATTGCAGGTAATACCCCGATAGCCCAACTTGCTTTAAGATCATAAAAAGATAGCTCATCGAGATAATGTTTATTTTCACGCAATGTTCGCCAATCACCGCAGACATAATTTGATGAATTAGAAATAACGGGGTGATAGAGATAGACTACAAACGCACCAGCGATACCAACTAAAGTAGACTGTAACCCAATTTCAAAGTTAACGCGGTTAACCACTGCATCCGGCACAGTTTCATCGCGGTTTTGCGCGTCAGAATCATTGGCTAAATCCACAGAAGAATCGTTCGCGTCCAGCAACTGATAGTCGTTTCCCGGATTGTTATTTGGTAATAGCATAGAGTCGATAGTACTCGCTTGATTTGTGCCAAATGTTACCAAAACATCGTCCTTTAATACCTTATGGGATACTTATATTTGCCACGCCAGACTTGGTTAAAAAAAATACATTTGTAGAGAAAAATATTAAAAAATATAGAATTACATCGTGTTGAACAGCTTTATACGGCAACCTACGATAACGATGAATCGACAAGAGAACCATAGACAAGATAAACAACACTCACATCATTGTCATTGCACTAGCGATGCAAACGCTAATCGTGCACTTTCCTGACGCCCTACAAACCATATCCACAGCGCAGATAGGCGCACTAGCAATCTGGTGCTGTAATTGATGACAGCAAGATTGATTTCAGCAAAGTTGTTCAAGTCACTATTAGCAGCAGAGCTCTTACCGTTGAACAAGGACCAAAACCCAGCATGATGCTGACCTTAGTAACACTCAGCTCATAAATCATATGATCCCTATGCAATATTGCAAAGCAATGTCCCTTGCATGTTTCAATCAACTATTTGGCACAGATTGAGATTATTCTCGCCTCTTATCAATATGAAAAGTATGCCAATGAACCAAGACTGAATGAAGGCAAGGTCTTTTCCGAATAAGTTCGAAGAACCCTGAAGACTATTCATCCAAAACGCAATATAGCTATCGTAGGTCATCAAAAATCTAGCCCTTCTCAAGGGTTCAGATTATAGTAAAACTTGCCTCAATAACCTCACTCATTTAAATAATCTTCTTCTTACACACAGCGATGATTTAAAACTTAGGACTAAGAATATCTTTGAAGTGACAGCTCTCTTAAGCCAAAAGGTAAGTGAAAAGACTCATACAAGCGCACGATTAAATAACTAGCGTTACTCGTATCAAGGGATAAGTATTTAAAAAAAGTATTTTGAAACAGATCATAACAACCAATAATTAATGTACATTCGATACTGCTGGTTTATTTTTTAATCAAAAAATTAAGTTTTCGACAAAATCTGCCGTGCCTTTAATGCTGTAAAGTCGAGATACAACAAGGATTAGAAGATTAAACTTAATGTTAATTATAGATAATAAAGAGAAATTAGCTTGAATACATTATTTCCTTAATGCATAACTTTAAAGAAATTATTTATCTAAAGGCTGATAAAGAAATTAACAGAAAATCAAGTAAAATAATTTCTTAAAAAATTACGAAAACATTAAATAATTTACGCGAACCTTACATGCAGCCAACAAAAAAGTCAAAGAATTTTTTTAAGAGATTTTTGCTTAATGATACAAAGTTTTTAGGCTTTTTCATTAGATTGGCATTGAAATTGTGAACGACAAGACTGAGTATCAACGCCTACCATACAAGCCCCTCGTACCTGCTACAACTCACTAATCTTGTTGAATGAAACCAAACTTACATCTACCGAGATTAATTACTGAGCACTGATAAGCCTCATAATAAATACACGACGTGCTATCGCAACCGTTGTTTTGGCACTTCAGAAGAGCACTATCAGGCCACCGGGTAGAATGGCGTATTGCGCACCTAGCTAATATAACAACAATACATGTCAAAACTCGACTTAAGAGTCGAAAATACCACTTTATTACAGCACTTCTCCCTTGACACCACAGATAGATCATCATAGTTTTACTAAAAAAGCACTGTGCGACAGCCGCTAGCAGAACAATTTCTCATGGACACTATTAACAAACCCAAAGAGTCATCGCTGAAAGATGTCCTAGTTACTCCATCACAGCTAAAACAACGCTTGCCATGCAACCCAGAAACAAGGTCACTGGTCGATACTCAACGAGCACGCATCAACCGTATCCTCTCTCGAAATGATGATCGCATGCTAGTTATTCTTGGGCCTTGCTCTGTGCATGATTCAGAATCAGCTCTGCACTATGCCAGCAAACTCAGAGCAGCCCAACACGAGCTGAATAACGAATTAGAGCTTGTAATGCGGGTTTATTTTGAGAAACCACGCAGCACCATTGGATGGAAAGGCCTTATCAATGACCCAAAGCTTGATCAAAGCAACAATCTTAACCAAGGGTACGAAGCTGCACGCGAGATTCTATTGCAAATTCTTGAAATGGGGATAGCTTGTGGTACGGAATATGTTACGCCTTACACGGCCAATTACATTGATGACTGTATTGCTTGGTCGGCAATCGGCGCAAGAACCGTAAGCAGCCAAGTCCATCGTGAATTCAGCTCTGCATTACCACATGCCGTCGGCTTCAAGAACGACACGCATGGCAATGTTAATCCAGCTATCGATGCGATGGTTTCTGTTGCAGGACAGCACGACCATTTAACCCTAAACAGCCAGAATGTTTTGGTAAAAAAACAATCCATGGGCAACACAAATACGCATATTATTCTCAGGGGTGGGACAAATAGTATCAATTACAAGAAAACAGACATTGAAAAAACCTCCCAACAACTCGCTGCTAATAAGCTCGACCCTCATAGAATTCTAGTTGACTGTAGTCATGGCAATAGTCAGAAAGATTATCGACGTCAACGTCATGTCGCACAATCACTATGCGCAACGATTGCCGCAGGCTGTCAAACAGTAAGGGGAATCATGTTGGAGAGCCATCTCGTTGAAGGCCGACAAGACATAACTGAGCCTGCAAAGTTGAGATACGGGCAAAGTATTACCGACAGCTGCATCAACTGGGAAACCACAGCAGCCATTCTTACCGAGTGCCAATCAGCCGTCATTGAGCGGCGCAAACAGTGTGAATAATTAATATCCGCAAAATGGCTTTTACAACAGCTACTCCTGCCGGTACCTTTTTGTGCTAGAATAAGAACAAAAATTTTAACAAGGAAACAACGTGCCACAAGCCACACCCCAATTGTTTTTTAGCACTTATGCAAGAACATTAATCAGCGACTGGCAAGTAGTGAAGCAATGGATCCAGCAGCACTCAATTAGTGCATTAAAAGAGCAGCATCATGCTGAAGAGACACCACCTATTCTTAACCAGGAACAACTGGATGAAGTCAGCTCTGGGCCCTATCACACACTGATTAAGAATATCTACGCCGCCTACGCTAAAGTTATATATGCCAGACAACAACTTAAAATGTTCACTGATGAGGCCTTTAAAGACTTCCAAGAGAGTCACAACAGCAAACTCAGCGACAAGCAATTAGAGAAGATCAAGGCTAGTAATCTGACAGACATGCAGAAAGCTCTTAGCAGCTCATTCTCTGAGCAAACTAAAGCCTGGGAAACCGTCATTGAGCAATGGCAGCATGCTATTTTAAGCTTAATCAGTCAGTACCAAATTACCGACCGTGAGCGTGAAGAGTATACTGCTTATGATCCGTTATCAGAGATACTCGATCGCTTCAAAGATCTAAATCTTGAAGTACCGAAGCCTAATAAAAAATCGATGAACTTTTCGACTTATCTGCACCTGAAAACCTATCTATTGATCTATAGCGCCCTAAGTCGACAACATATGCCACACTCGCAAACTGATATCAATGCTGCGCTAAAGCCGCTAAAAAATATCTTATCGCAAATCCATCAACAAGACCGCGAACTTAATGAGAAGCAAAAAAGTATATTTGATTCGATCATTCAACCGCTTGAATTCTTATCACTTGATAAATTAAAACCCACCCAATAGAACATATCACCCGGAAAAAAATGCTTAACCCACTCGGTCATAAAACCATAACTGTTATACTGTTTGCATTTAATGGTCAACGTGAATATGCCAAGTCCATCAGGGAAAAATCGATTTCCGCGGGACGAAATCAGATATCTACCGGAAAAATTAAGCATCTACTAACTGAGGTATTCAACTCCCACGCCTTCAAACTAGCGGCTTTACAATGTCTAATTGTGTTATTTTGTGCTGAAAATGATCAGCAAACATATGAGAATTTTTTTGAGCTGCAAGCATGGGTCTTATTTGATTATTTTAATAAACAGAAACGATTTTCTTTAGAGCTCAACAGCCAAAATTTAGATCAGGTGTTTGAAATTATTAAAAATCAACTGATTGATACTACCAAGCAAACGTACAGCGAAACGTTGAATTGTGAGCAGTTCGTAAAAAGAATTATTCATACCATTATAGAGTATCTCTTTGCTGAAAAGGCCCTATTTAATAAAGACTTTAATTATTTAGGGTCTGAGGATGAAATCAACATCTTCGATCAGAGAAACACCACCGAGATGTTAAGTAAGCTCTACGATTTCTGGAATTATTTTCTTAATTGGACACAATGGAACTTTTTTGACGTCAAGGCTCCTGAAAAAGCACACGGTACTCATGTATTATTTGAAAAACTCTACAGACAATCGCCTGAGTTTCGTTTTATGTCATTGCTGAACAAGAGCATTACTCGAATACAAATGTTAATGATGGCAGTAAGAATATCGCAATGCACTTTGCCATTAGAAAGAGAAGATTTGTTAGCTATCGAAAATAAAGAAAGAAATATCCTCTCTAGTCTGAAGCCTTTTCATCGATGTCCAATATCCTTATTTATAGCGACACTTGCGGCAATGGTAATAATAAATATAACAGATAGCTTTGTAAAATCGACACTAGTCACAATACTTATCCTAGCAAGCCTAGCTCATCAAGTGATAAAATCTAGCATAGCTACAAATTCGGATACAATCATAGAAATGTGCCAACGATACAATCACCTTAGATCTAATCGAGGTGATTTAAGTAAAAACAATAAGCACTCGATTATCGCATTATGTAATGAAGTGGACACAGTACACATTACTCAGTTGAAGATTGATAATTATCTCAAACAAATAGAACTCGAAAATACTAGCGATGCTAATAGAGCAATCCCTGCTAAGGATGCTAATGAGGCAAAAAAGCAGAAGCAAATCCTTATTGGAAAAAGCTCTGGTGAAACACTCAAAGCAAGAACAGACTCGCCAACATCAGAATTGAAAAAATCCATTGAAAATTCCGATAAAGATATCTCAACGATTAGCAAACCTCATTCATTTATTCATTGGTATTCACCATACGATGAAAGTCAATATATTTACTCGAAAACATACTACTCCAACACGAGTGATTCTGGAAAAACTGCTCATCCAGTATTTCCCTTTTTCCAGGATGGTATAGTCCGAGGCTATACAGCGAGTAATGATCCGAGCAAATGCCCCAAAGACTTAGAAGTTATCATGAGAAAAGGTAAAATTGCACATGGCTCAAGCGGTGGATTAAAATCATTAGGCCATCATCGTTATGAAATCAAACCCGATGCAAAAAAACGCGGTGCTAATGATCAGCGATACGTGGTCACTGATATTATTTCACCGTCCAATGAATCAAAGTATCCTAATGGTAAGCTTTTTTTATTCAGCAATAAGGTCATGTCACACAAGGATATCGAGCGCTCAAAGACACCCATCATGCGATAATTCGTGCATTAGATGTTATTGATAAGTCTAGTTATAAAATATCAAATAATAAAATTAAGTATTACATTAGGAATCATTCAGCTAACCGAGATTTAAGATGGAATTAAAATCACAGAAAATACCTGTGTTGGCATTACTGGTTTGCATTACCAGTGGTTTGTTTTATTGTCTTGAGTACTTAATACAAGTATCACCATCTGTCATATTCGATCAGATGATCACAGCATACCGTACCTCCCCGATTGGAATCGCAATTATGGGCAGCCTCTTCTTCTATGCATACGCTGCGATGCAAGTTCCCGTTGGGATTTTTACGGATCGATATGGAACTCGATTTCCGGTGACTATTGCAATGTTCCTTTGCAGTATAGCAGTGCTTTATTGGAGTCACGCCAATAACCTAACACAAGCTATTTGTGCACGCGTAGTTATAGGCGGCACATCGGCATTCGCCTATATCACAACATTAAGCTTGATTAAACAAAGGCTGAATAAGAATTATTTCACCACCGCAATTAGCTTTCTGCAATGTTTAGGAGCTATAGGTGCGATGTGTGGACAAATGCCACTGCTCGCCCTATCGAATAAGATTGGTTGGCAAGCAATGCTAAAAGTATTATCTGCTTGCTTAATTATCATTGCTGGACTTTTATTTTTATTGCAATCCAAATCAACACGCAGAGATCAAAAAGAGCAATCTATTAAAGCAGAAAGTCTGTCGATACGCATAATTGAAATAATCAAGCTAGGAAAATTCTGGCAAATATTCTTTATTGGTGCAATATGCTGGTTACCAACCGGTGCTTTTGCTGCGCTCTGGGGAGTTCCCTTTTTACAAAAACAATTCTCAATAAATAGCCTGGAATCCAGTCAACTCATGATGTTTTTTTGGTTAGGTCTCTCTTTTTCACCTGTCATTGGAATCATCCACGATAAGTTGAAAAATACAACCATTCTGGTCGTTAGTTTATTAACGATTGCGATAATTTCTATGTTGATTATCCTCTACACGGATGTAAAAATTCTTACAATAACTGGATTATTTCTACTAGGCGTATCTTGCGCTAATCAATCATTAAGCATGGTATTAGTAAAAAATTACTTCCATGACAAAATGTTTGCGAGAGTAGCAAGTATCATCAATATGAGTGCAATTATTGGCTCAGGACTAATGCAGTATGCAATTGGCTTAATAGTCACTCATCTCGAACCAGGCATGGCTAACACTCAACAATACCAACTTAAAACCTATCAAATTGCAATCTCACTAATTCCCTGCTGTGCAGGAATTTTGGTTATTATTTTAATAATGAATTATATTAAAAAAGTACAAATTAAAAATTTAGTTTCTGATAGATTTTGAGTGTAAAATAGAATCAAGATAAAGATGAAGATATAATGATAAACAGTAAAAATAGCCATTTAATAAAGAGATTTACCTATTCTCTTATCATCATATTAGCATTACTCTTAAGAGTCCAGGCGAGCGAAAGCTGTGTGCATTACACCATTGGGAAAAAGCATGCCTGTCTTGAGATCGCTAACACCTTCGAACTACGACGATATGGATTGATGCATAGAACTCATTTAGAAGAAAATAATGGCATGCTATTTATTTATAAAAACCCAATATCGGCTTGTTTTTGGATGAAAGACACACCGATTGATTTAGATATCGCATTTGCAACAAAAGATCAAAAAATCGTTTCAATCCAAAGTATGAAGAAAAATACACTGAGTCGTCATTGTACAGATCAGACGGTAATTTATGCCATTGAAATGAACAAAGACTGGTTCAAACGCAATCAAATAAACATTGGCGATCAATTTTTTAGGTCAAATAATAACATGTTTATGCAGCCAATCCGAGAGAACCAATCGCATTAACAGGCGTCACGGGCATATGATCTGATCGACAACTTATACTTTCAGATAATCGTGAACATCCAGCAACAATTAACACAACTGACAGTGCAATTGTCGTTGCTAACAATACATCATATCGATCATGAAAAAAGCGATTAATTCGATGTTTGAATGGCACCAAATTCCTTCTATCTAGCATCCCAATTATTTTAATCAACATAAATAAATCATTGATATTCGATAACTGGAAATGACATAAAGCTGCACATACTTTTTGCGTATCAGATAGCAATTGAAGATTTTTGTCGAAATACGGTTCTAATGACAATTCGTCGATCTGATTTTTCATAAATCCTAGCAAAGGAAATAATGATGTTAGAACAATGCCTGGATTTTTTTTAATAATTGATATGAACCATTCATAGCTAATATCACTATTTTCAATTGTGAATTTCGAATCTTTAAAAAAGGCAGCCCACTTAGACTCACGCTGAATTTTTGTGAGCCTACCACATATGTAAAATGGATCCGCAACAAACACTTGATTGGCATTGAATTCAAATCGATATAAACCACAGGTATCGGCAACAAACAATAAGATATCAACCCGAGAGCGTCGATACTGATGTTCCAATGCAACATCCTTACAAATAATGACTCGAATCGATTTATCACGCCATTTAAATCGGTTATATGGGCATAAATGAATCGTTGGCAAAGCAGGGAGGCGATAAAATGAGCAATCAAATGCCTCAAGTTCACCATAAGGACCATTAAAGGATGGATCTTGTTGTGCGCAAGTTTTCTTTAATAAAGACAAGTAATGTCGAGATACATCTGAAAAAAAAGCGGAAGATAACCAATGGATTAAATCTTCATGATAGACAGGAAAAGAGCTTAAAACAAAACATACCGATGGATCAACTTCTGAAAACAAAGCATCTAGATTAAGCATTATTTTCTCATATTCTTGCAAAGACAAAGGCCTGTTTAATGTGAAAAAATGCTCCGGGACAGTTACAATCAGTCCATCATATAATCGATCTTTGATAAAAGACAACCACTTGCTAATTTCATCCAACAAACAATTTGCTTCAACTATTCTCGATTGATCACCGGTGTATGAGAAAACACCATCTTTTATCATACCGCAACGCTCATCAATCGATTGTACGATTAGGCAATTTACTGGGTCGTTGATCATGAGGTTATTTCGACGTGTAATGAGATTATGGAAAAAATATGCACGGAGTCAGAATAATCTATACCTGTAAAACTCTAACTTCAAGCTAAATTAAAAAAAATTGGGCTCAGAGCACTATTCCCACTCAATTGTTGCTGGCGGTTTACCCGAAATATCGTAAACCACTCGCGACACATGAGACACCTCATTAATAATGCGATGACTGACATGAGACAGAAATTCATGCGGAAGATGCGCCCAATGAGCTGTCATAAAATCTGTAGTCTCAACTGCTCGTAAAGCAATAACAAATTCATAAACACGCGCATCACCTTTCACACCAACGGTTTTGACCGGTAAAAAAGACTGTATATGCTTAGCATTGGGTATGGAATTAGGTTTTTCTATCGGTTCTTTCCGCAACTTACAAACGTTAGCACTAAAATTTTGATTTTGAATCACACCAATCATATATAGAATAGATCTTAGAGTAAAAGAGATTTTTATTAGAAGGATTTTATTAATTCAGCAATTCTAGTATCTTCATTTGGCGCCCAAACTACTAAGCCTGGTATACTCCTTACTATCGAATAATTATTTGTCAACAAGAAGTTTTCACAATTGTTGTTATTATCTTCAATCGCAATCACAGGACGGCTCCGCTTTATTGTCTCAATTGCACCTGAAAGTGCTTCTAGCTCATGCCCCTCAACATCGAGTTGAATCAAAATAATATTTGATGCATCCAGACTATCTATCTTAAGAGCCGTGCAAATTTGTCCATGTTTAGAGATACACGATGCCCCCCCTGCATATAAGTTACCTTTTTGAACCGTATTAATTCGCATATTTGATATACTTGCACTTAGTGCAGAATTAATGAGGAAAACATTAGAAAGTTCGTTTGCATCAACTAATAACTTTGCAAGTATAAAATTTTCCAATACGGGTTCGAATGCATAAACGAATCCATTCACAAATTTAGAAAAGTTTGGCAACATATCACCAAAGAAGGTTCCAGCATGGATTATTGAGCCAGATTTGTATTTGCAAAGGGTCTGAACAAGTTCATGCGTCTTTGGCTCAAATAGCTTTCCCTTGCATATATCCCTTACTGCAGGTCGATGCATTGCATATGTCGGTACAAAATACTTACATGTATCTATTATTATCTTCTTGAAATTAAGCTCATATTTATCTTCAGTAAATTCTATTTTTTGATTATTACTTGATTCAATTCGACTAATTTCATAGCCGAACTTGCGAGCCAAACTGCATAAAATTCTTTTCATAATCTTTTCCTAACCTCTTCTAACGAACCTTTTAGCACCCCAGCAATAAAACTAAGCTTTTTGCAAGCAGGCTTGATTTCTTTACGTTCATTAGCATATTCATACCTATTAGCCTCAACCATTTGCTGCTGACCTGCTACCATTTCTACACTCGATTTATCGTGAAACCTCATTTCAAACCTCATCTTATTGATGCATCAGGTATATTATAGACTTGTTAAGAAGATGAAAAGCATGTTGTTTTACCGCCACTATAATGTTTCATGTTCAGGAAAAGCATTTGCCAAAGATCTTTCTATAAGCACTCAATCATACGACCACATAGCAAAAAAAGTCATAAATTCTCATGTATTTTGGCATTTATTGCTGTCAGATGATTGATTTTATGATTGTGGTTGTGTAAAAAATCAAAAATTTAGTTTAATTGCCGTATCTCTTGTTATATTTTGAGCGATTGGTATGGCCTTAATGAATCTTTCCCTTATAGCTGTAATCTTTTGAGCAACAGTGATCAACCTGAGCTTTGCCATCTTATTGCCTAGTGCAAGATTATTACAGCTCACAAATTAGTAGTCTTATCAGCAGGCAAAGTAGCTACATTGCGTTTTGATAATGTACTTTATGCAACCATTATATCAAAAGACCATATAACCCGCGATACTGAGGAACTATGTCATAACCAGCACATAAGATCTTTTTTAAAGAAAACCTAATGTTAACTGCATGCATACGTTACAGTGCGTCCACAGCATTGCTGTTATCCTCTAAATAAGAAAGTCCGTGATTTCTTGTAATGACTGCTTCACTGAATCTACAAAGCTTACATGCACACACTGTTATTACTTGTGATCAGTCACACAAAAACCTTCAACTCATCGTTACAAACCTAGTCCTATTTCTTCAGTTACAAACCTTAGTCTATGAATCACTGTGATTTCTTGTAATTACACGTTCACACATAACTCAAGTGAAATATCAGTGAAAAAGCTAAGAACATTGTAGATAGACTAATAAGCGTGAACATTGTTCTTAAGTCTAAATTCCACAAACTCGATAACTGTAAATAAAAAAACTATTCCCACTCAATTGTCGCTGGCGGCTTACCCGAAATGTCGTAAACCACTCGCGATACATGAGACACCTCATTAATAATGCGATGACTGACATGAGACAGAAATTCATGCGGAAGATGCGCCCAATGAGCTGTCATAAAATCTGTAGTCTCAACTGCTCGTAAAGCAATAACAAATTCATAAGCACGCGCATCACCTTTCACACCAACGGTTTTCACGGGTAAGAAGACTGCAAATGCTTGACTCACTTGTTGGTACAGATTATTTACTCTTAGCTCTTCAATAAAGATAGCGTCCGCAGCGCGCACCGTTGCAACAGCAATGTCGGTAATTTCTCCCAGTATGCGCACGGCCAAGCCCGGTCCCGGAAACGGGTGTCTCATCATCATCGATGATGGCAACCCCAACTCTGCCCCCACCTTACGCACCTCATCCTTGAATAACTCTCGCAAGGGTTCAATCAGCTTAAGTCCCATTTTCTCAGGTAATCCAGCAACATTGTGGTGTGATTTAATCACCTGTGATTTACCGTATTTTGAATGTGCGGATTCAATGACATCAGGATATATTGTGCCCTGCCCTAGCCATGAAACATCACCCAATAATCGTGCTTGTTGTTCAAAGATCGTGATAAATGTTTCACCAATTATTTTTCGCTTGGTTTCAGGGTCATCCTGGCCTGCGAGCGCTTGCATGAATTGTTTCTTGGCATCAACGCGCACGACATTAACACCCAGGTGTTCGGCAAACAAAGCCATCACCTCATTACCTTCATTTAGCCGCAACAAACCCGTATCGACGAAGACACAGGTTAATTGATCACCCACAGCTCGGTGTAATAATGCGGCGACAACCGAGGAATCTACCCCACCGGATAAGCCTACAACGACCTTGTCTTCACCCAACATCATTTTAGCTTGCTCTATACTATGCTCGATAATATGGTGAGGCGTCCATGTGGATTTTATTCCACAAATATCATGTAAAAAGAACGATAAAATTGCTTGGCCTTGTGCGGTATGCGTTACCTCTGGATGAAATTGTACGCCATAAAAACCACGAGAATGATCGGCAATAGCTGCAAAAGGCGCCGTTGCTGTATGCGCCAACACCTCAAAGCCTTGCGGCAAACTTGCAACTTGATCGCCATGACTCATCCAAACGGACGTACATGGCGCAACAGCCGCATCAACGCAATCAACTTGAGACAATAAGCTAGTTTTATTATCAATGACTAATGTAGCATGACCAAACTCACGATGCGTGCATGTTTCAACTGCTCCACCCAGTTGAGACACCATGGTTTGCATACCGTAACAAATTCCTAATACCGGACAACCTAAATCAAAGACCGCTTGTGGTGCACGCGCTGTATCACCAACCGTTACAGACTCTGGCCCTCCTGATAGGATCACACCCAATGGTTGCAGTTGCTTTAAACTCAGCTCATCAATTTCACAACTAACGATTTCGCAGTAAACACCGGCCTCTCTGACACGACGCGCGACGAGCTGAGTGTATTGCGAACCAAAATCTAAGATAACAACCAATGGCTCAGAATGACTCATGACTGACCACCTTGACCGGAATAGTTAGGCGCTTCTTTAGTCACACTAACGTCATGAACATGACTTTCTCGCATACCTGCTGCTGTAATTTGAACAAAGCTCGCATCATTTTTTAGCGTATCGATGTTGGCTGTACCAAGATATCCCATACTTGAGGATAACCCGCCACTCAACTGATAAACCACAGGCTTAACTGAACCTTTATAAGGAACACGGCCTTCAATTCCCTCTGGTACGTATTTGTCAGCATTGGACTGTTTTTCCTGAAAATAGCGGTCACTCGAGCCATGCTGCGCAGACATCGCACCCACGGAGCCCATTCCACGATAAGATTTGTAAGAACGTCCTTGATAGAGAACCACTTCACCCGGTGCCTCGTCGGTACCTGCGAAAACACTACCCAACATCACCGTTGACGCACCTGCTGCGATGGCTTTTGCGATATCCCCTGAAAACCGAATACCGCCATCAGCGATGATAGGAATACCTTTGCCTTTTAATGCGGATGCGACGTTAGAAATAGCAGTAATTTGTGGCACACCGACACCAGCTATAATGCGAGTAGTACAAATAGAACCAGGACCAATGCCGACTTTAACAGCATCGACTCCAGCGTCACTCAGCGCCAATGCGGCCTCAGCCGTTGCGATGTTTCCAGCAATTACTTCTGTATCAGAACCCAAGCTTTTGATCCACTTAACTTGGTCGATCACCCCTTTTGTGTGGCCATGAGCAGTATCCACTACTAGTACATCAACGCCCTCGGCACACAGCGCTTCAGCACGCTCCTGACCATCAATACCTACCCCAACAGCAGCGGCAACACGCAACTGGCCGGCTGCATTTTTAGTGGCAAGCGGGTGTTGCTTGGTATGCAATATATCCTTAACAGTGTACATCCCTTGCAAATGAAAATCGTCATCGACAACCAACAGCTTTTCTATTCGGTGAGTATGGAAAAGATTAATAATTTCGTTATGACTTGCTGAGGACGAGACCGTTATCAATCGATCCTTTGGTGTCATCAAAGCAGAAACCGGCTTGGTTAAATCTTGCTCAAAACGGATATCCCGACTAGTGATAATACCTACCAAGTTGTCACCATCAACCACAGGCAGGCCTGAAATAGCATGTCTTTTCGTCAGATCATGCAATGCTTTGAGAGATGTCTCAGAGGAGACCGTAATCGGTTGTGTCACCATACCACTTTCATACTTTTTAACTCGACGCACCTGATCCGCTTGTGATGCTATGGTCATATTCTTGTGAATCACACCTATGCCACCCAGCTCTGCCATCGCAATTGCCATATTCGCTTCGGTCACTGTGTCCATGGCTGCAGAGACAATCGGCAGATTCAGTAATATCTGCTTAGTCAGCTGTGTTGACAATACAACGTCTTTAGGCAGAATCTCAGAGTATCTTGGCACCAAAAGCACATCATCGAACGTCAAAGCAGTCTGAGCAATTTTTTCCATCACGATCTCACAGATAATCAATAATGGCGGCTAGTGTAACGGGTCTTACAGACACTGTCGATTCAAAACACCACCAAGGCATCCACCCTGAAGATAAAATACTCAGTAAATTGAAACGAGAAAACTTTATAGTTACTATTTTACAGTCGCAGGAATATTATTTTTACGGAAAAAAATCAACATTTATATGAACGCGCCTTATTTCGTCAGAAAGTTGCCATTACGATTCTGGACGATCACCTGGATAAGCTGTCTCATGACAATGGGGTATTCATCGATCTATGTCAGTCTTATCTTATACGTTAAGCATGACTTTGCTTTCACCAATCAAAATGCCATTACCTTGTTAGGTCAATTTTTTTCTTACAACTTTACAATTAACCTACTCACCAGTTATGTGGCTGAAAAGTGGGTCAGCTGCCGACACCTATTAGCGATTGCGATTAGTTCATTGACCGTTGGCTTTCTTATACTGTCTGTAAAAAGTTTATTTTGTTTGCACCTTGGGCTGTGTTTAGTGGTTTCAGGGTTAGGCATGGGTTTTACGTGCGCTTACCTTTTACGATCACAAACCTTTATTCACAGCCCAGATACCATACAAATCGCCTTTATCATCTGCACAATAGCTTACAACCTCGCTCATCTTGCTATCTATGTGGTTGTAGGATGGATGCAACTTACCGCTCACTACCGTTGGATATTTATCACAGATAGCGCACTTTCTTTAATCGCGCTCTTAATACTGATGAAACAGTGGAAAAAATTATGTGACTATAGAGGAAATTTTACAAAAGACAGCTCATCAAACAATACATTTTCTGGTCCCGCAGTGTTTTTTACAGTTATATGTTTTAATCTAGCATTATTTTACTTACTCACAGAATCCATTCTGACCTCAACGATCATCATGATATTAGCAATGTGCATGGCATTACACATCCTCAAACAGCTGTATTCGTTGCAAGGAACAGCAAAATCTCAGATGAGTCTTTTCTTAACGCTATTATTGATTTACCTCTTTCTTTGCACTCTTGATCTATTAGGCCCAATGATATTAACCATTTTCGAAATCAATAATGTTGATCGAACTCTATATAATATAACGATTCCAATTGGCTGGATTGAAGGAGCTAGAACGCTAATCTATTTTTGCACTGCACCGGTACTCATTGTTTTATATCAATGCATTAAGAAACGATTTTCAGCCTATAAATTATTAATTTTATTTTCGTTTAGTTCACTATCAATAACCGCATCAATGATAATGCTTTTGATGGGCATCAAGTTTTGTAATCAAGACGGTTATACAAGTATAACTTGGCTAATGATTTATATGGTATTTTATAACAGCGTGTTTTTTTACAGTACACCATTGAGCTTTAGTATGATCAACGAACTCACACCACAAAAAATGCATGCCACACTGACAGGTGCTGTAACTTTTAGCTATTCCATAGCGAGCGTGATCGCCGTTTTTATTTCAAATCACGTTCTGCACGCTGCAGGAACTTCGAATCCATTGGGCTCTAATGGATTTTATTCACACAACTTTGCGACGTGCGCGTGGCTTGCATTAGGTGTTGGCATCATCCCGCTTATTCTGATCAAGAGTAATAACAAGATGGTTATAGATACTGTAAAAAACAGTATGAGCTAGGCTGTTTCACGACTCACTTCGTCTGCTAGTGATTGCGCTAGTCGTCTAACTTGCTCCTCACAATCCCCTTCAACCATGACCCTAACCAAGGGTTCAGTCCCAGAGGGTCGCAATAGAACTCGACCACAATCCTTTAAGTCACTCTCAACTTGATGAACAGCAGACTGAATTCGTGGATAGTTGGCTAGCATAAAAGGCTGTTGATAAATTGGCACATTGATCATGACCTGGGGCGTTTTCGTCATACATTGTTTTAAATCCGACAATGAATTTCCGGTGTTTTTTATCACCTTAAGCACTTGTAAAGCAGAAATAATGCCATCACCTGTGGTTGTCAACGAAAGATTAAGTAAATGGCCTGAGGATTCTCCGCCTAAAATCCAATTTTCTTGCTTAAGCATTTCTAACACAAAGCGATCTCCAACAGCAGAGCGTAGAAACGGAATTGCATGTTGTTTCATGGCTTGCTCAAATCCCCAATTTGTCATCAAGGTACCAACGACACCCTGCACTTTTCCTTGTTGATTCGCGTGCACGGCCAAGATACAGAGTAACTGATCGCCATCAACCATCTCACCCGTGTGGTCAACCATCATCACTCGATCACCATCGCCGTCTAAAGCGATACCGCAATCGGCATGATGATCTCTTACCGCCAACTGCAATGCCTTTAAATCAGTGGCACCACAGCCATCATTAATATTAATACCGTCTGGTGTATTGCCCATACTAATAACATCTGCACCCAGCTCATGAAAAATCATTGGGGCCACTGAAAAGGTAGCGCCATGAGCACAATCGACAACAATTTTTAATCCGTTGAGGTTTATCTGCGCTGGAAATGTACTCTTGCAAAACTCGCTGTAGCGCCCGGCTGCATCCGGCAAAGTAATAACATCAGCAAGAAATTCTGGAGCAACAGTTGTCATTGGCTCGTCCATTAAAGACTCAATTGCTAGCTGCATCTCATCTGAGAATTTTTCACCTTGGGCATTAAAAAACTTCACGCCATTATCATAAAATGGGTTATGAGATGCGCTAATGATACAACCAGCAGTAGCTCGTAATGATTGCGTTAAATACGCAACTGCTGGTGTCGGGACAACACCTAGAGTATGGACGTGAACTCCTGCTGCAGTTAAACCAGCCTGCAAAGCTGACTGCAATAACATACCGGACGCACGCGTATCTCTTCCTAAGAGAATTACAGGTTGGTGATGTGATCGCGCTAATACAACTCCTACAGCCCAGCCCAAGTGCAACAAAAACTCAGCATCCATTGGCTTCTTACCCACACGACCACGTATACCATCGGTACCAAAATATTTAAGCTCTGTCATTGGGATACACATTCCTTGTTTATTGATTGATGTGATGAATATGATTTATAAGCTGCTGCCACGGCTAATGCTTGCCGGGTTTCTTCAACGTCATGTACGCGAAGAATATCAGCACCAAGCAACGCAGCTATTGTCGCTATAGCGACACTACCAGCCAAACGTTCTTCGCTAGGCTTATTGACTACATCGCCTATCATCGACTTTCTTGACCAACCGACTAAAACGGGCAAATCAAACAGCTCTGTCTTAAAACGAGATAATTGAGATAACAAATAAAAATTTTCTGGCGTATTCTTTGAAAAATGACCTTGTCCAAAACCGGGATCAATAATCAACTGTTTGCGATTAATTCCTTCGATCTCACACTGCTCGATAAAACTTTTCATATCATTGATGATATTGTTGAACATTATAGAGAAAGATTCTTCACCTGGCTGTCTAGCTTGCATAAAGTGATGCATGATACATACAGAGACATTTGAATGACTAGCAATCACCGATCGAGCAGCCTTTGTACGCAATGCTTGCTGATCATTAATAATCCCCACTCCTTGATTAATAACAGCACTCATTACCGATGCGGTACTGGTATCAACAGAGAACACAACGTCAAAACGCGCTTGCAATGCCTCAAGCACTGGTAAGACTAGATCAAGCTCTTGTTGTTCTGTTGGCTTGTCAATAGACAGATCAACAGAGGGATTAGTTGCTACCCCACCAAGATCAAGAATACTGACACCGGCGTCAACCATCTTTGAAGCCAGCAGAACCGCATCATTAACCGTTGCAACCGAGCCATGAAAAGAATTAGCTGAGCAATTAATGATACCCATAATTGCCGGCAATTTTATCTGAACAAACATAGCTATTTTAGATAATAAACATTAGGTTTCACCCGGTACTTGATTGCCTGAGTCAAAGGACTGCTGATCCATTTCATCGGATGAATTAGATGGAGGCGTGTTCGACTGCTTATTATCATCCGTCCAATCTGCAGGTGGTGGTGGTGTTTCACCCTTCATGATTGCCTGAATTTGAGCTTCATCAATTGTCTCGTATAACATCAAAGCATCTGACATGGCATGGAGCTTATCCATATTATCTTCGAGAATTTTTTTGGCAGTCGCATACGTCTCATCAATAATTTTCCGAACCTCTTCATCGATAATACTATTGGTTGCATCAGACACTTCTTTTCTTTGTGCAACACTGTGTCCGAGAAAAACTTCACCTTGATCTTCACCGTAAGTGAGTGGACCAAGCCTTTCTGACAAGCCCCACTTAGTGACCATATTACGAGCAATATCGGTTGCTCTCTCGATGTCGTTAGAGGCCCCCGTAGTAACATGATCTTCACCGAAGATAATCTCTTCCGCTAGTCGTCCACCAAACAACGAACTTAACTGACTCATAAGACGACGCTTGCTATAGCTATAACGATCAGACTCTGGCAAAAACATAGTCACACCTAATGCTCGGCCACGTGGAATTATAGTTACCTTGTAAACTGGATCGTGATCCGGCACATTCAAACCAACAATGGCGTGCCCCGCCTCATGATAAGCGGTGAGCTTCTTCTCATCATCGTTCATCACCATTGAACGTCTTTCAGCACCCATCATGATCTTATCTTTGGCTTTTTCCATTTCAACCATGGTAACCAGACGCTTGCTGGATCGGGCAGCAAATAATGCTGCTTCGTTAACTAAATTTGCCAGGTCAGCACCAGAAAAACCTGGAGTACCTCTAGCTATCACTGAGGCTTTGACGTTGTCATCAATTGGCACCTTTTGCATGTGAACGCGTAATATTTCTTCTCTACCTTTGATATCGGGTAATGGCACAACAACCTGACGATCAAAGCGGCCTGGTCTTAGTAAAGCTGGATCTAAAACGTCAGGACGGTTGGTCGCTGCCATGACGATAATTCCTTCTTTACCTTCAAAACCATCCATTTCAACTAATAACTGGTTGAGTGTTTGCTCACGCTCATCGTGACCGCCTCCGAGACCAGCGCCGCGGTGACGACCAACAGCATCAATCTCATCGATAAAAATGATACAAGGCGCACGCTTCTTGGCTTGCTCAAACATATCTCGCACCCGGCTAGCACCAACACCGACAAACATCTCAACAAAGTCAGAACCAGAGATAGTGAAGAAGGGTACTTTCGCCTCACCAGCAACCGCTTTAGCAAGCAGCGTCTTACCTGTACCTGGTGACCCGACTAATAATACACCACAAGGCATTTTTCCACCCAACTTCTGAAAACGCCCTGGATCTCGTAAGAATTCAACTAACTCTTGCACTTCATGCTTAGCCTCTTCAACACCCGCAACGTCAGCAAACGTGACTTGAATCTGATCTTCCCCAAGTAGACGAGCCTTGCTTCGGCCAAAGGCCATTGGACCGCCCTTGCCACTTCCACCACCCTGCATTTGGCGCATAAAAAAGATCCAAATACCGATAAGTATTAAGAAAGGAGCCCAGCTGATCAGTATGCGCAATAAAAGACTTTCTTGGCGTGGGGGCTCTCCACGAACACTCACTTTATTTTTAACTAACGTATTTAGCAGATAAAGATCATCCAGCATCGGAAGATAGGTCGTGAATTTTTCGTTGCCTTTAGTAACACCGTGAACGACCTGCCCCTGGATTGAGACTTCGTTGATGTTATCGTTTTCAGCTTGGGTTAAAAGCTCAGAGTAAGAGTATTGTTTTGTAGCAGATTGATGAGGACCAAAGTTACTGATAACTGTGATCAGCATAATGATAATGATCAACCAAACTAGTATATTTTTCATGAAAGTATTCAAAGTCTTACCCCGTAAATTACCTTATAGTCATGATATAGAAGCCACCCAATTTATGCAATTCTAAAGCTACCCCTTGAAGGATTTAGCCAATAAATACAGTTCTTTAGATTCAGATCGTGATGCCTTTGGCTTGACATGCTTCACCTGTACAAAATAAGACCTAAGCTCTTTAACTAATGCTTCCAGACCAGCACCTTGAAAAACCTTCATCAGTAGTGAACCATCTTTTTTTAAAACCTGACGAGCAAGCTCCAGCGACAATTCAGCTAGATACATAGACCTGGGTTGATCAACGCTTTTAAGGCCAGATAAATTGGGCGCCATGTCAGAAATGATTACATCAATCGATTGGCCATTTAAGACCTTCATAAGCTCATCTAAAGTTTCTTGGTCACGAAAATCTCCTTGAATAAACTCAACTCCCTGTATCGGATCCATCGGTAAGCAATCAAGAGCAATAACTTGCCCCCTATCACCAACAGCGGTACGCGACCATTCAGACCAAGCCCCCGGGGCGGCACCAAGATCGATGACATGCATACCAGGCCTAATCAATTTCTCTTTATCGTTAATTTCCAGTAACTTATAAACAGCCCTGGAACGATAACCATCCAATTTAGACTGCTTGACATAAGGATCTTTCAAATGACGATTCATCCAATCACGACGACCAACCATGCTATACCTTTAATTTGAGCACAGTAAACCTACAAAAATGGTGGCCTACTGTTGAAAAAAACGCTAGCATAGCGCAGCTTTAAAGCAATAACACTAATGAATTACACCTCGCGAACACCCCAATGAACAAAGACGAAAAAAATGCACTGCGGCGTCAATGCCACCACATCAAGCCAGTTGTGTGGCTTGGCAGTCAGGGCTATACAGAAGCCGTAGCAGCTGAAATAGAATCAGCTCTTAATGCTCACGAATTAATTAAAATCAAAGTCCAGTCCTCCACAAAAGCCGACCGCGAGGCCGTTGCTTCTCAATTAAATCAAGAACACCAGGCCGATATCATTCAACAAATTGGCCAGACCATCTGCCTATACCGTCAATCTGAACAATGACATCAACAAAAAAACACATTGCAGTCGGCCTCTCAGGCGGTGTTGACTCATCGGTTACAGCACTGCAACTGATCAAGCAGGGACATGAGGTTTGCGGTATCTTTATGCAGAACTGGGCAGCACAACCAAACGATCCGTATTGTACTGCTGAACAAGACTTGAGTGATGCGCGTGCAGTCGCTGATCGGCTTAATATACCGCTGCACGTCGTTAACTTTTCACAAGAATACTGGGATGAAGTATTCCAACATTGCCTGGATGAGTTTGCACAAGGTCGCACGCCTAACCCTGACATATGGTGCAACAAATACATTAAATTCGACAAATTACTCAAGTACGTGAACGATTTAGGTGCAGATTATCTAGCTACAGGTCACTATGCTGCGATCGAATCAAATTCTCTCTTTGAATTGCACGCTTGCGAAGACATTACAAAAGATCAAACTTATTTTCTATACACTCTGCAGCAGCACCAGTTAAGACAAGCTTTGTTTCCTCTTTGTGGAATAACCAAAAAAAACGTCCGGGCACTTGCTCAATCACATGGCTTGATTACTCATGACAAAAAAGACAGCACCGGTATATGCTTCATTGGTGAGAGAAAATTTAAAACCTTTTTACAAGAATTTCTGTTGGCTCAACCCGGCGACATCAAAACCACTAGCGGTGAAATCATTGGAACACACGATGGCGTTATGTATTACACTCTTGGACAAAGAAAAGGGCTTGGCATTGGCGGGGTACAGCACGCTCCTGAGAGCCCATGGTTCGTTATTGAAAAAGACTGTACTAGCAATACTCTAGTCGTCGCACAAGGTGCTGAGCACAAGAAGCTGTTTAACCATTCTTTAACTTGCAGCAATCTGCATTGGATCGCTGGTCAGGCTCCAGAATTATCATTCAAGGCCCAGGCCAAAATTCGTTACCGACAACTTGCACAATCATGCGAGGTATCTATCGACACAACGGGTGATCAAGCAGAAGTTATTTTCGATCAGCCACAGCGCGCAATAACACCTGGACAGTCTATCGTGTTTTACCAAGACAAGGTCTGTCTTGGAGGCGCGACAATCGATAAAGCCAAGTAGAAAATCACGGAAGTCGCAACAGACCAATAAAGATACCCTGTACAGTAATACGTTCTTCTGGGTAAGTTTTGGCAGTAAGGTTTTTGTTCGCAGGAATTAGCTTGATATTACCACCCTCAACTCTATGCCAGCGCTTCAAAGTTGCTTCTTGATTGTCAATCAATGCAACAACGATATCACCATTATCAGCGGTTGATGACCGTCGGCAAATCACGATATCGTTCTCAACGATACCCTCTTCTATCATGGAATCACCTCGCACAACCAGCGCATAATTCGAATCGCCGTTAAAGTACTGTTTGAGAGATAGAGTATCTTGTTGCTCAATTGCGTCTATTGGCTCCCCGGCAGCGATGGTACCCTTTAAAGGAATTTCATAATCCGATACTGACTCATCTGAAATTAGCTCGATATTTCGATGACGGTTTGGCGTTAGAGAAATTTTATTGGCCTCGACTAGCGATTTTAGATAACGATAAACCACGCCACGAGAAGAGATGCCAATACCACTAGCTATCTCAGCGGTGGTTGGTGAGTACCCTCTTTCAGCGATGTATTGCTTGATGTAGTCGTAGGTCTTTTGCTGACTTAACGTTAACACAGACTAACTCCCTAAATTGATCACTGATTACTAAGCAGCAACTACAGCTGCGCCAGCAAGAAAAGCAGCAGTCGGTACGACCACATGCCTATGACATCCACTCAATAAGCAGAATACGCTAACCGCAAGGCACACTGATAGCAAAGTACGCATTTAAAACCCCATAACTGTAAGAAAACGCCAGGCTACAAGCAGAGGCGTTAAAAATCAATCAGTATAATTAGCAAAATATCGAACAGGCAACCCTTACCAACTCACATAACTGTATGTTTACAAATAAATTTATAAAAACTTCTGAAAATAATTAATTTTTGGACTATATTTATCAGTGACAGACAAGGAAATGGATCAATGAGAGTTATATTTATTCTTATCATCATTGCCTGTGCCGGATTAGCAGGATATTGGCTACACAGAGTACATATCTCATCTGAAATCACTCCGCCTGCAACGACTGTATTACCAATATCAGAAGAGAGGAAAAGAACCGTTCATCTCAAGCCAGAACATTACTCAACAGTGAAACAATTTCTTCAGCAAGATGCGCCCAATGGTGTGATTATTATTATTTCGCCTGATGATGACTCACAAAGGATCTGCTCTGAAAACCACCGCAGGCATCGCATCTTAATAACCAGCATCGATAATCCAGGGCTTAAGGCATTAAGCAGGTGGTCTATAGATGCCCAACATTTATCAACACCCAATACATTAATATTTAACTACGGCAGCCTGATTATTAGAGCCAATAATATTATTTGTGATTATTAATTCGACTACTTAAAATTTGACAATTGTCAGAATAGTACAAGCACGAAAGCGAGTTTTAGAAACCAGAAAATATAGTCTCAATCTTCAAAAGAACTTTGCCATGATTGCAGCTCAATAGTTATTTTTTGATAAATCCGGCGAATACTCCGGAAAAAATACAGTTGTTGTGCCTGAGCTATTTTTTACTTCAATTCCACCAGATTTAGGGACTTGTTCGGTACAACCAACAAATATTGACAATAAAACAGCCAATAACGGCAGAGTGTATAATTTCATTTTTCAAATTGCCATTGCGACTCGTACCACTCAACTAACGCTTGAGAAAAAAGACCAGGTACAGACTCTTGTGGTAGATGCATAACATCCTCCAAGCAATGCTGTGATAAATGACTTAAGTTATCTCGAGCCCACTGTACTGTATCAATTGTGGTATTAAATCCTGGCATCGCATAGAGCATTAGCTTAGGGATTTCAGAAGCTTGAAGCCAATTTGAATAGCCATCAATAAGATCAGTTACTGCACTAGGGCCTTCACCTAATGGTAAATCCTGAAGGTACTGCCAAAAAACCTGACGACTTTTTTCCGTTTTAAACGGGCTCGCATACTGATTTAAAATTTCATCACTGAGATGATTAACCATACAGCTCGGCAAGACTTTTCTAATCATATAATTTTGCTCAATTACCGCCTTATAACTGGCATCATGATTTCTCAACATTTGAGCAAGCTCTTGGATAGGCAAAGACAACAGGGATGTCTCTTCGATTGACCTAATGTATGACTCAAAAAAAACTAACCCAGAAATACGATCTGAAAATTTTCTAGCATACTCAAAACCAGGCAAAGACCCCCAACCGTGCAGAACAAGTAGAATGTTATCTAGCTCAAGCTGATTAATGAAATGCTCAATGTATTTAATATGATCAAATACAGTATACTTAATATCAGGCTTATCAGAATCACCCATCCCTATCAAATCAGGCGCAATACAGCGACCAAGATGACTACATGATTGAATAACATTTCTCCAGACATAACTACTAACCGGCATCCCATGAAGAAATACGATTGGCCTGCCTGCACCAAGCTCACGGTAATGCATTTTACTACCAAACACTTTAAGAAAAGAATTTTTTGGTAGAGTCGATCGATTACTATTACTTATAGAGTGCTCTGATTTCATTAAATATAATCCTAATATTCTTTAAATGATTTATCGGTTATCAGGGGTTTCCTTTAAAGACCTGTATTCAAGTAAATTATTTTTTCCTGGACTCCTAATATACTCACGAACCGCAATTTTACGCAACTGCTCTACAAGCACACCAATTGCTGGCACATTTACTACATCCTGTGAATTATACTGACTAAGACGCTTCATCCAAGGCTCAATCAAGAACTGTGATCGCACAACCCAACTACTAATTCGTTCTGACGGATCAACTTGTATATCAGACCCACGTATAACCATTGAAGTAAGCAGCTGCTCTATAAAATCCAACTGAGATACAAACATCGACTTCGTCATGATCAACCATTTATCTTTAATTGAGAAGTCCATCACAGCCTCACGCAATAGATCTAGATTAAAAAAACTCCTAACAGTAAAATAGGTAGATGAAACCTCTTGTATTGTTGAATCAACATCATAGATGACCTCAACCATGTTAAGTACTTGAGCCAAATATTTTGATACGGACAAGTTTAATGATTGAGATTGATTAAGACCACATTCCATAAGTTTTTTTCGTTGGGAATTGAAGGATTGTAATGAAGCCTCATCCAATAAATTTTCTATATTTTTACAAAATTGTAAAACTATTGGTTTGTATCGAGAAACCATGAAATCTGGGTTGGCAATCGAACCCTGTTGTGATATCAGCCATCTGACAGCATGTCTAATTAAGATAAAATGCTCTAAAGATATTTCATAGAATTGCTCCGATGGAATCTTACCATCAAGAAGCTTGAGTATTGATTGATATTGGTGA
Source organism: uncultured Coxiella sp. (assembly GCA_902623005.1). Classification (GTDB taxonomy): domain Bacteria; phylum Pseudomonadota; class Gammaproteobacteria; order Coxiellales; family Coxiellaceae; genus UBA9148. Next base: position 72,698 of record CACNSC010000002.1, on the reverse strand, counting down.
GTATCGAAAATTTCATGTGCTACAACATACGCCCTAACAACGTCAAGAGATGAAACATCTAACTCAGATTTAATCTGATTAACAAAAGTAATTCCCATATCGGTTATAGCATGATGAGCAAGTTGAGTAACAATAATCTCCTGCCTCAGCGGGTGACAATCAATATAAGATGAAAATCGCTTATGCATGGCTTTAGGGAAAGCGCTATAGAGGTAGTATTTGAAGGATTCATCCGATGATTCCAGTAGAGGCAATAATTCATTGGCAAGATGAATCTTACTGTGAGCTAGAAGAACAGATAACTCAGGTCTTGTAAGCCCTAATCCTATTTGTTGTCTTTCAGCGAGTTCCGCATGAGACGGTAGATTACATGCATGTTGGTCAATAACGCCTTTGCTTACCATTGAGTCGATAAAATTAGTGAATATTGCAAAACCCTTGTGCTGAAAGAAAGACGCAAAGCTAATTGACTTATTTTGAACATAATTGTTCATTAAAACCAAATCACTCACGTCATCTGTTAAACCTTTAAGAAAGTTATTTCTTTCCTCAAAACTCAGAGTATGATCATTGACCGCAGTACTGAGTAAGATTTTCATGTTTACTTCATGGTCAGAGCAGTCAACGCCGGCTGAGTTATCGATAAAATCGGTATTGATACGGCCTCCATGCAATTCATATTCAATCCGGCCAAGCTGTGTCACCCCAAGATTCCCTCCCTCACAGATGATTTTAGCCTTAACCTCAGAGCCATTGACTCGAATAGCATCATTAGCTACGTCGCTTGCGTCAAAGTGACTCTCTCGCTCAGATTTCACGAAGGTACCAATTCCACCATTCCATATCATATCCACTGGCGCACATAATATTTTTCTGATTAGCTGCGATGGCTCTATTGTTTTTTCTGTCAAAGACAATAGCTTCCTTATTTGAGGTGTTGTTTTAATTGTCTTGAGAGATCGTGAAAATACACCGCCACCTTTAGAGATTAGACTTGAATCGTAATCAGACCACTTGGATCGAGGCAGTTCAAATAATCGCTTTCTCTCTCTATAGCTAGTTTTTGTATCAGGAGATGGATCTAAAAAAATATGCTCGTGATTAAATGCACAGACCAGTTGTGTATTCTCCGACATCAATAGTCCATTTCCAAACACATCACCTGACATATCTCCAATACCGATTACAGAAAATGTATCGGTCTCAATATTGATTCCTAAATCAATGAAATGACGAAGCCCAGATATCCATGCCCCACGAGCAGTAATACCCATCTTCATATGATCGTAGCCTGTAGATCCACCTGAGGCAAAAGCATCACCTAGCCAAAAGCCTCTATTTACAGAAATCTCATTAGCAATATCTGAAAATCGCGCCGTGCCTTTGTCAGCTGCAACAACCAAATACTCATCATTACCGTCGTAACAGCGTGTATTTGGATGCTTTATAACTTGCCCCTCATTAAGATTATCGACAACGTCTAGTAAGCCAGAGATAAACCGCTGATAGCAACTCACACCGAGCTCATAATACTCATCTCGCGTGAGCCCATCTGTAGATGACTTAATTACAAAACCACCCTTGGCACCCGAAGGGACAATCACAGAATTTTTTACCTGCTGAGCTTTCATGAGATCAAGAATCTCAAAACGAAAATCCTGAGTTCGATCTGACCACCTAATACCTCCACGGGCGACCTTATCCGTACGCATATGAAGACCCTCAAAATCAACAGCGTAAACAAATATTTCGCATAGCGGCCAAGGCTTCGCCATATCAATGATTGATGCCGTATCAAATTTTAGAGAAATATAAGTATGATTTTGACCATCCGCTCCCTTCTGGAAGTAATTAGTGCGCAATGTTGAGGTGATCATACTGAGATATTTTCTCAAAATACGGTCCTGGTCTAAAACCTTCACATCATCAAGTAGAGAGACGATATCTCTCTCAATTTGCATCACTAAACTTTCATCAAAGGTGTCTGAGTAATCAAAACGAGACTCAAATAAATTTACCAATCGTTTTGATATGATTGGATTAGAAGTTAAAGTTTCGGCAATGTAATAAGGACTGAAGGATGTACCCGTCTGACGAAAATACTTCGCATAGGCCCTCATCAAACTAACTTGCCGCCATGATAATTCTGCTAATAGAATCAAGTTATTGAATGGATCATTTTCGGCATCACCCATCCAGACTCTTAGAAAATATTCTTTAAAAAACTCAATTGCCTGTTGACTGACACTTCGAGTACACGTCATGTGGAATTCATTAAACCAAACTAAACTATTTTGAGAAACTTTTAATTGACATGGATAATCATCAACAACTCTGCAACCTAGATTTTCTAATACAGGTAAGGCGTCTGATAATGGAATTGCTCCGTTCAAACTAAAAACTTTAAAAGAAAGTGAACAGTTCTCAGCTGGAGATAAAACCTTTAGATCTAGAGTAATTGGGTTATCTTGATCAAGTGACTCTAACAAAGCAATATCCTGCATTGCTTGCTCAGGGGAATTTCGCTCACGATAGATTGTTGGAAAAACCTTACTGTATCGATTCAGTAAAGATGAAGACCTAATACTCAAGCTTGAGGCTAAAAGTTTTTCCCGCAACTGCTCATTCCAACTTTTCATTGAGCCAATGAGTTTTTGCTCGATCTGATCAACTTGAAAGCGAACATTCTTTGATCGATCCAAACGAATAACAAAATCAATTCGAGCTAAAACAGATACTGCAAATCGCGTCGTAAAACTCGACTCAATGCCATGAAATTCATTCATGAGCAGACCTTGCATTTTCTTCAATAAATCTGTTGTGAACTTCTCACGAGGCAAGTACACCAAGCATGAGACAAAACGACCATAGTTGTCTTCTCGTACAAATAACCGTACTTGTTTGCGCTCCTGCATATGCAAAATACCCATTGAAATTCGATAGAGCTGACTTACAGGCGCTTGAATCAAGTCATCACGAGGCAAAGTAGCAAGTATCGTTATTAATTCCTTTTCTGCATGACTATGCTCTCTGAGCCCAGATCTTTTCAAAACCGCATCAACCTTTTTACCGAGAAACGGAATCTGGCTAGGACTCGAGTGATAAGCAGCAGAAGTATATAAACCAATGAAACGCCTCTCACCAGCAAGATTTCCTTGCTGATCAAATTGCTTAATGCCTATGTAATCAGTATATCCTGAGCGATGAACAGTCGATAAAGTGTTGGATTTAGAGATCATCAGAATACGATCATTAGACCGCATGAGTTTTGCAGCTTTCGCTGGCAAATTTGTAAATTTCCTCACAACTTGACTCTTGTCCTCATTCGAAAGAACGCCAAGTCCAGAACCCGATACTAACCTCAGACATTGGTCACTTCCCTCACCCTCAACGATATAATCTCTTGCACCAAGAAAAATGAAATTATCATCAAGTAACCACTTCAGAAAAGCCATTGATTCTTTCGCATCGGAAGCTTTCTGATAAAATTCCTTGCGTGTCTCTATCTTTTTTACAACATCAGACATACGCAACCTCATCAACTGCCAATCACGGACCGCTAGTAATGCATCTGTAATGACACGCTCAAGGCGGGATGCAATACTAATTTGCAGCTCTTCATCTGGAAAAGCTTGAACCTCGAATAAAATCGGCGCTTCGATTGACTGCTTAGTCTCATATCGACGAAAGAAATCAAAATCAATTAAGTTGCCTTGACCATCACGCTCAACCACCATACCCCCAACATGGATGATCAAGTTGATAGGCAAATTTATCTTGTTGATTTCGAGCCTTATGGTATCAACGAGGAACGGGGCATCTTGACATAGGACAGCGATCGACAAACCATGCGTTTGCCATCCGTCAGACTTTAGATCAGAGTCGATCATTGTTATTTTGATCTCGTCAGGCTTTCTTGTTTGAAGAAGTTGCCAATTGCAATGGACCAAGCCCGCGAGATCTCTGATTTCTCGCTGCTTCAATTCCTCATAGGGCGATTGTGAATAAAAGATTCTTGTAAACTTATTGAGAGATTCGCGATCCGAAACCTGGTAGTGCTGTTCAGCATAAGCAATTACTTGGTTAATTAGACTTCTTAGCAAGAACTCATTCGTTTTGGGCATTATTTAAGACCTTATTTCTATTTAAATTCAGTTAGTTAATGCAGTGATCTTGCCAGAAAATCCAGATAAATCCTCATAAGCTATTAAAATATAATGTAATTTTAATATTATAGATTTGCAATTTCTTCCTTTTAACATTATCTTTTAACCCTATCAGTGCTTTAAATTTTCCACACAAATAAAGCACTTATGCTATAATTATTAAAAATTGTACCACGATGGGGTCATAATAATCATATTGCTGACATTCAACAATGTCGAATATCCAAAAAAGCTACTTAACACAAGAGAGGCAACAAACAATGAGAGTACTACTTGTTGAAGACGACGAACTATTAGGTGACGGTATTAGAACAGGCCTCAAACACTACGGTCATACGGTAGACTGGGTCAAAGACGGCCAGTCCGCTAATAATGTTTTAATATCTAATCATGAAAGCTTCGATATCATTGTGTTAGATCTTGGGTTACCAAAGCTATCTGGCTTGGAAGTTCTAAAGAATGTTCGAGAAAAAAATATCACAACGCCCGTCGTTATTCTGACTGCCAAAGAAACTGTAGACGATAGAGTGAGCGGCCTGGATGCAGGTGCTGACGATTACCTCACAAAACCATTTGATCTTGATGAGCTCTGCGCCAGAATGAGAGCCTTACAACGTCGATCCAAGTCTCGAGCGAAGCCTGTAATCGTGTATAACAACATCACCCTCGATCCTGCTTCACATGTAGTCAAAATCGATGAAGAAACTGTCATGATCTCGCGTCGAGAATTTGCCTTACTGCAGAAACTTCTGGAGAATGCCGGTCGTGTTATCTCTCGCGAGCAACTCAACCAAACTTTGTACGGATGGGGTGAGAATATTGATAGTAATGCTCTCGAAGTGCACATTCATAATCTTAGAAAGCGATTTGGCACCAGCCTAATTCGCACAATCCGCGGCGTTGGATACATGGCAGAAAAACCATCTGAGAAGTCAAGTTCAGAGGATTAGTATCTCCAGCTGATCTTTCGATTTACGGAATGTAGTATTCTTATGACTCACTCAATAAGAACCTTCTTACTGATCAACTTGCTGTTAAGTGTAATAATTATCACTTCATTGGCAATCGTAGGTAACTTATTTCTGACCCATAAAGATATTCAAACAAATCTCGACTCATCTCTGGTTATTAGCGCAAATCGAATTAGAGCTATCGTTGAGGCAAACCTCCCTCAAAAAAAGATTTTCTCCCTTCAAAAAAACTTAAACGCTATTGACAGCGATAGGATCAATAAAAACATGTTTGATCAGAGCCGTATTATGAGCTCTCTGTCAAAATCACCAAGCGCAATTGAATTTCAAATCTGGAAAAACAATCAATTAATCCTCCACTCTAATAATATTCCTAAGTCGCTTTTACCGAGCAAAAATACAGGATTCTCTGATCTCAAAGTTAATGAGAAAGTCTGGCGCGTTTATACACTAAACAACAAAGCTCTAGGTATTAGCGTAGTGACGACAGAACAAGGTGACTACAGGCAACAGCTTGAAAATCAATTAACACGCGACTCAATCTTTATCATGTTGATCACATACCCCTTCCTTGGAATACTGATTTGGGCAATTATCGGTAAAGGCCTTAAATCTCTCCAAGAACTGACTGCTGAGCTCAGGCATAGAGATAGAAACTATTTAGAGCCACTTGATCTCAAGCCACTGCCGAGCGAGGTTGAACCCTTAGTTGATGAGTTAAATGGACTTCTATATCGATTAAAAGAAGCTTTTAACCGCCACGAGCGCTTTACTTCAGATGCAGCACACGAACTAAGAACACCATTAGCTGCCCTTAGTACACAAATTCAAGTTGCCCTTCGTGCAGAAACCCCAGAAGCAAGAAACCAATCTCTTCTGAAAGTCTTAGGTGGCGTCAATAGATGTACTCACTTGATACAACAACTTCTTACGCTCAGCAGAATGGCACCAGAGGCAGGCATTCAAAATCCAAGTTCTGTGATACTTTCACGTCAAGCCAGTGATGTTGCAGCCATGTTAGCCCCCGAGGCTATTGCTAAGAATATCGAACTTGAACTCGCATCACCGAATCATGAGGCAGTCATCATTGGTAATCCGACAGCAATCAATATCCTGATTAGAAATCTTGTGGATAATGCAATTCGATACACTCCTACCGACAGCTTTGTCAAAATCTCTATAGAAGAGAACCAAAAAAGTGTAATTTTGCGCGTTATTGATAATGGGCCAGGTATTCCAAAGAACTTGAGGGAGAGAGTCTTTGAACGTTTTTATCGAATGATGGGCAATAAAGCCTCTGGAACTGGCTTAGGGTTAGGAATTGTTCTTCAAATTACCAAGCTTCATAAAGCGACCATTGAATTATTAGAACCAAAAAATCACAAAGGCCTAGAGGTAAAAATTACCTTTCCTAAACAGGCTCAATAACCTACTCTTTTATATCTTACTGACAAGTTTTTTTTACAAAAAGAGCAATTTTATCAGCAATCTCTCCAGCTGCTGTATTAGCTGCAAGCACTCCCGCATAAGCATCATTACCCGGTGATGGTACTAAAGCACTAAATCGCTGACTAGCGACGACTTTTTGAGTTTTATTTTCAGTCACTGACACAAAAACCACCATTCTCACCTGACTTACCGGCTGAAAAAACTCTTGTTGTAAAACCTCCAAGGTTGTATTCAAAGTATAATTAGAAAATCCTGGGAATGGCGCAGGAATCACCGACTGGAAAACATTCATTTGACGGATGGTAGTTGATAATAATGGCAATAACATTTGTGCTGGTGGAGCTACCCAAGAGCTATTAGCATAGGACATCAGCTTGTATGGCACCATGGTATAGAGCATAGAGGAGCTCCCATAGCCAGGAGATGAATTGATATCACTAACCAACAAAGATTCTTGAAGGTGCTTGGATGATACCGGCAATGGCTTTTGATGCGAAGTCAAGGTGTATAAAGACGGAGATTTGACGGCAACTGGCCCAAAACAACCGCTTAGACTAAAACTCAAAAGGCATGATGTAATTTTTAATAGTTTTTTCATCTTGACTCTCCTGGCCCTGGAACTGCGGGTTGTTTACCACGAATTAAAATTGATGGATTTCGCGATAACTCACCTGTAAATTTTTGCAAGCCCAATGTTAACTGATTTAACTGCGCCACCAATGAACTGGCTGATGGTAACAACTGTTGAGTAGTATTCGTTATTAGCACATCGGCAGAGTCTAACGCATCATTAAAAGTATGCGTTGTTTTATTGATCTGATTAATTGTTTTTGTAAGGTCACTCATTGCCTTATTTGACTGCTGCACTAATTTAGGAAGATCTTCCGAACTTTTGGCTGCATTTTTCATCGCCACATTAACTGAATCGACAATATTAGATAAATCTGGTGATGACTGAGACAGTGATGCCGAGAAACTCTTTAAATTCTGAATGATCTCAGAAAAAGCACTGACATTTGATGTATCAAGAAGTTTATTAATTCTTCCACTTAGCTCCTGTAGATTGTCTGCGACCTCAGGAAGTGCCGTGGTTAATTTATTCAGAAGTGAAGGTCTAGATTGAATAACTGGGTAAGTCTGACCCGATTTTGCTTTGAGCAAAGGAGCATTATCTGAGTTTGCAGAAAGGGCAACATACGCAGAGCCTGTGATACCTTGGACGCTTAATGTCGCAACTGTAGTTGTCAAAACAGGGGTTCCAGATTTAATCTTTAGAGTAATTTTTACTAATTGAGGGTTATGATCATCTAGCGTTACTGTTTCAACAAACCCCACTGGCACACCGGTATATCTCACCGGACTTTGAACTGATAATCCTGTAACGTCGTCATGTACGTACATGATATACGTATTGTAACTTGTTCTACCACCTTTATAGTGTAGCCAAAAAAACAATAAAACTGCGATAAACACGAAGACCACAACGAACAAACCGACTAAGGTGTAATTTGCTTTTGCTGACATATGATATTCCTTATCTTTTTTATTGCCTCATTGCGGCACGGTCACCAGAAAAATATTCTTTGATCAAAGGGTGTGGATTCTTAACCATTTCAGACATCGACTGGTCAGCAATCACACGCCCCTCACCCAGAAAAATTATACGGTTAGGTACGCGCCAAAGTGTATCTAAATCATGAGTTACCATCACAAAAGTTATACCCAGCTGATCTCTTAAATGTAAAACCAGCCCATCAAGATCCGATGCACTTTGCGGATCTAATCCTGCAGTTGGCTCATCCAAAAACACTAGCTGAGGATCCAAAGCTATGGCACGCGCCATTGCGGCTCGCTTTTTCATACCGCCACTGAGCTCAGAGGGGTATTTGTCTGCAACTTCAGGATCCAAGCCTGATAAAGCTAATTTGAGTAGAGCAATATTACGCTTAGTTGAGCGATCTAAGTAAACAGAATGCTCGATTGGAAAAATAACATTCTCAGCGATAGACAACGAAGTAAACAAAGCGCAGCTTTGAAACATGACCCCCCAATTAGCTTGAATATCTTTTTCTTCTTGAGAATTCACATGACTAATATCGTGCCCAAATACGGAAATCTTTCCTGCAGTTGGCTCGTGAAGCATCAAAATTGATCTCAATAAGGTAGTCTTTCCACACCCACTGCCACCAATAATACCAATTATATCTCCACGATTGACGGTCAGATTAACATCCTCATGAACGTGCTGATTACCAAAATAATTTTTTAAACCGGCAATCTCTATTAATGGTTCTGTCACTGCCATCACACTCCCAACCAACTAAATAAAATTGAAAATCCAGCATCACTAATAATCACCATAAAAATAGCTTGAACAGCCGCTTGAGTCGTTTTTTGGCCAACACTATCGGCACTAGAGCCAACCAAGGTACCTTGCAAGCAGCCAACTCCAGCGATAATCAATGAAAACACTGGGGCTTTTACAATTCCTAATAGATATTCGGTTGCGGAGACCTCGTAGTGCATGCGATCCAGAAAACTTATGTACCCGATACCCATCAGTGCCTTAGACATAAACATACTACCAAAAATGCCTAAAATATCGGCCCATACAATTAAAAGCGGCATAATGATTAGAATAGCTATGATTCTTGGTAATACTAAACGTGACATTGGAGTGATACCCATTGTACTTAAGGCATCAAGTTCCTCATTTACCTTCATGGTTCCAATCAATGCAGCAAATGATGTGCTGGTTCTGCCTGCCATTACAATGGCTGTAATTAATGGTCCAAATTCGCGAAGAACACCAATTGCCGTGATATCTACCACGAAGATGTCTGCGCCATATGCCTGCAATTGAGCACTCAGTTGATAGGCCAAAACCAAGCCAATCAGGAAAGACATTAAACCTATAATTGGTAATGCTTTAAGCCCCGCGTTTTGAACATTGTCGACGATAGAATCCCATGCCAGTAGCACCGGATTACAGATTGCCTGGAACAAACTAATGAACAACTCACCAAGAAATGCTAATATTTCTTGCCAGTGAGTTAGGCGTCTGATGACCGCCTTACCAATCCAATAAAAATCATTATGCACATCATCTTGGCTCTGTACCGCTTTTCGAGCTCGTTTTTGCTCTTTGATAATCAAACTGATTAAGGTTTCGAATCTATCAGTAACACCCACTAATTGACACTCTTGGTTCTGCTCAATCAGTTTATCTTTCAAATCAAGCAATATCATTGCGCCAGACGTATCCAAACTAGATACATTAGATATATCAATCTGCGAGATGGGATATTTCAATACCTCTAAGTTGAGTAATGCCTTGCGAAAGTCGTTTAAACTTCTTACAACCAACTGCCCACGACATAATAGAGTTGCCTTATCTTCTGACAACTCTATGCCGAGCAAATCTTGTTGAATTACTGCTTCCATTCGCAATGTCATCCTTGGAAAAATCTCATCTAATTCTCTATTAAGTTATTGAAAATTGCAATAAAGTGGCATTAAGAGAATTTTACAGCAACCTATTCTGTAAGCCTTGGCTTTTAAAGCCAACACCTTAACCATAGAGGCAGTATATTGAACAAATAATATATGATTTAACGCATTAAGAATTTTGAAACCCTCGTTGTACAACAAGGCTGCCCTTATTTCGCGTCAATGATGGATTGCTTTAGTCGCTGAGTAAGTGGGGTGGATGACGGGGCTTGAACCCGCGACCACCGGAATCACAATCCGGGGCTCTACCAGCTGAGCTACACCCACCACAGACAAAAAAAATCGAGTCAACCTAGCAACCCAATGATGGCGCGCCCGGCAGGACTCGAACCTGCTACCCTCGGCTTAGAAGGCCGATGCTCTATCCAGATGAGCTACAGGCGCTTGTTCCTTCGATTTGCATTGGTCGGGGTAGAGGGATTTGAACCCCCGACATCCTGCTCCCAAAGCAGGCGCGCTACCAGACTGCGCTATACCCCGATGACCGACTTCGAACAAGGGTGCAATAATACTGAGCGAAACGACTGCCGTCAATCATTTATCCGTTTAAAACCTCATCGTCAAAAAAACACACTAGTGACATAAAATAAGTCAGATTGACATCAACTGTTGACTGAATTAAATTCTTTGACGATTATAAATCAACATCAAAATTGCGCTTAAAATCAGACTTACTAGGTACTATAAATGGAATCATTGCAAGAGATTATTGAGTCAGGATTTAAACAGTTATCAACACTAACGCCCAACAACACATCAAAAGAAATACGCGGTGCTGTCGAAGATACAATAAATCACTTAAATCAAGGACGGCTTCGAGTAGCAAGTTATGATAATCAGCAATGGGTTACACATGAATGGTTAAAAAAAGCCATATTGCTTTCATTTAAAATCAACGAAAGTAAACCTATGCCCGGCTTCAATACTTTTTTTGACAAAGTCCCATTAAAGTTTAATCAATACGATCATGAGGAACTCAAACAAGCTGGCGTTCGTATTGTCCCTCCAGCGTGTGTAAGGCATGGCTCGTTCATCGCAAAAAACACAGTACTAATGCCAAGCTATGTTAATATCGGTGCCTACATTGATACTGGCTGTATGATTGACACTTGGGCGACCGTCGGCTCGTGCGCTCAAATTGGAAAAAACACTCATTTATCAGGAGGCGCCGGCATTGGAGGCATTCTCGAACCGCTCAATGCCAGTCCAACTATTATTGAAGATAATTGTTTTATTGGCGCACGATCTGAAATAGTAGAAGGCGTCGTTGTCGAAACAAATTCCGTAATTTCAATGGGCGTGTTTATCGGACAGAGCACACCGATCTACGATGTGAAAGCTGACACAATCACGTATGGTCGAGTACCATCAGGCTCTGTAATCGTACCGGGGAGCTTACCCGGGCGTAATGGAAAATACCATAAAGCTGCTGCAATCATAGTAAAGCAGGTTGATGAACAGACACGACAAAAAACATCCATCAATGAATTACTGAGAGAATCATGATCTACCAAACAGCGCTAGAACTAGCGCAGGCACTCATTAATATAGAATCGATAACCCCGAATGATAACGGCTGTCAAGTCTTAATCGCTAATCAACTGGCGCATTATGGTTTCAAAATCACACACCTCCCCAAAAATAATACTCATAACCTATGGGCACAGCTTGGAAATAACGATAAAGACTTTCTGATTTTTTCAGGTCATACCGATGTAGTTCCTCCAGGAGAATTAAGGCAGTGGAAAACACCTCCTTTTGAGGCCACTATTCTTGATGGCAAGCTTTATGGAAGAGGCGCTGCCGATATGAAGGGATCACTCGCTGCCATGGTAATTGCTTGCTGCCGATACGCAGAAAACAACCCTGATAACCCCTACGGAATTGGATTACTGATCACCAGTGATGAAGAAGGAGAAGCCAATGATGGGACTCAATATGCATTAGAGCAATTAAAAAATAAAATATCGATCAAGTATTGTATTGTTGGTGAGCCAACTAGCATTGACCAGGTCGGAGATAACATTAAAATAGGCCGTCGCGGATCACTTTATGGCAAATTGACGGTTATCGGCAAGCAAGGGCATATTGCATACCCTCATAAGATAAAAAACCCAATCCATAAAAGCTTTAAAGCCTTAGATAATCTCGCACAACTTGAATGGAATGACGGTGATGAGTACTTCTTACCGACATCGTTTCAAATTTATAATATTCATGCAGACACTGGAGCGACTAACCTTATACCCGCATGTCTGACTGCAGATTTTAATCTAAGATATAGCCCCAATAGCAAATCTTCTGAAATTATTGAAAAAATAGAAACTATATTGAATGGTTTTGATATTGAGTACACCATCAAGTGGCAGGATACCAGCCAACCATTTTTTAGCCCAATGAAATCACTTGCTAGAATCACTGCATCAACAGTTGAAAAAGTTTGTGGTATAAAACCTAGTTTTAATACCAGTGGTGGAACCTCGGACGGTCGATTCATTGCTAAAACTGGCTGTGAAATTATCGAGCTGGGACCAATTAATAAATCCATCCATCAAGTCAATGAACATGTTGGTGTTGAAGAGCTTGAAAAGCTTACAGATATCTACTTGCACACGATAAGAGAACACGTACGAGATGAGATGACTATTTAGTAATTATTAATGCTGATAAGTGGCGATATCGTTGTTGGCCTCAAAATTGGTTTTAATTTTATTGTTGATGACAAACCCACCCAGTAAGCTTAATGTCCCCATTGCATAGAATGCCACATGAATCGACTCCAAGTCACATAAGACTCCTAACAGTGGCCCTAGTACAACGAAAAAAACTCGCATCATCATACCCTCAAAACTTAACACAGCTGCCCTGATGTCTGATGACGTCCGATTATTGATGATAGAAAAGACTAATGGTAATTGCACGCCCCTAGCAGCTTGAATCAGAAAGCCAAATACTAAGGCAAAGAGAGATACATACACACCCATCAGAAAAAATGAGACTGATAAGATAATTGGAAGTAACATAAATAGCTGCTTTGTGCCAAAAAGACTATTGAGTTGACCGGCAAAACTAGCTGAGATAGAACGCGAAAAGTTTAATAATGCCCAAATAAAACCGATATAATACAACTCAAAGCCTGTTAACTTGAAATAAGATTGCATTAACCAGGCAGAAGCCAAGGCAAGAAAACCAATAAATCCTGAAAAAATCGAGACCCAACGTACGATTGGCTCACTTTTTATGAATGAAAGTATACTAAAGAAATCACTACGCAATCTTTTGATACCTTGAACCTCCATTACTGGCGGCAATGCTGAAAATTTCTGAGAGCCGACCAAGCTGTAGGTTAATGGAATGAGCAACAAACAAACATAAAAATTAATCCAAAATGGAAGATGCAAATCAACGTATGCTAGAAAACCACCTAAAATAGCAGCTACACCCTCACTGACATAACCATATGATAAGAGCAACCCTTCTTCTCGGATATACTCATGCTCCTTACCAGATTCTAATAATGATTCATACAGTAATGCTGAGTCACTCCCCGAAAAGAGACAATAGGCAGCTGACATAAAAAATTCAGCCACTAAGAATGCAAAGAAGGAAGATGCTAATGTCAGTATTAGTAGCCCAAGACATGCTGCATAAGAACCCATTAGTAAGGATTTATTCCATCCATACCTATCTCCCAAGTAACCGGTTGGTATCTCTAGAGTGAGTATACTCAGCGAAAAAAAAGCCTGGATAGTAAAAGTTTGAAATAAAGACAATCCATGTGAACGATAAAAAATGAATATGACAGGCATAATCAGCAAGAACCATCTTACCGAACTAATAATTCTTAACAGCCAAATATTCCTTTTCAACTAGCGCCTCCTATGGCAAAAAATAATTTTTTTTTAGTCAATATTTCACAGACACTTCATTATGGTGGCTTTCTGTTCACAGGCAATGGTTTTGAATAAATTAATATTAAATTAATATTATCAGTGAAAATTGAAACCGAGATTTTTATTTGATGCCACGCAATGACGCTGAAAAGAACACTAATGTTAATCCATGTAATAAGAGATAAAATCCGATGAGATATCCCAATAGGGAGGTTTTTTCCTGAGCAGGCGTGACAAGAAGATAACAAGCGATAAGAAGACCAATAATACCAGTTAACAACAGCCAGTGCCAATAGCGGCCTGGCCGAAGCTGGAATGCGAAATATAATTTAACCAATCCACCAATGAAAAAAAACAAAGACAAAACTGTCGATAACAACTGCACTGTTGCCTGAGGAAACATCAAGACAAACATTCCAACCAATCCGTAAAAAATAGCGAGAAATATCGGTGCAATAAGGTATTCCCATGATGACACATCAGAACCAATAAGCTGGAATAGTTGAAAGAATCCTGATAACAACAAAACCCACCCAATTACACTAAACATGGCTATGGCGGTGAGCTGTGGCAATGAAATTGCTACCAACCCTAAAATAATCAATATTAAGCCGATGACTAAGAAAACACTCCATTGCGAACTGCTGTAGCGGATTTTTAACATTTACCAGGGCCTCAAAACTACTCAACAACTTCAGAAATAGATGAATAACATTTCAACTGCTTAAGAATAGTATGCACATCGATCAATGACCAATACTCAGAGATTAGCCCATCCGTGTAAGTACAAATAGTCACCCCAACAAAACTCACATCTTGATGTGTTGGCGCAGTCTCGAAAAAACTACCAAGGTGAGTCCCTTTAGCGCGCCAACGCGACACTACTTTACGGTCGTCTGACAAAGAATCTCTGAAAAAAAACGTTATATCTGGGAAGGCTTCAAACCACTTCTCAGCAATTTGTTTTAGAGTCATGCTGCCATAGTTCATCGTTAGAGGCGTGTGAATGATGCAATCTTTTGCAACATAATTATCTATCGCAGATGGATTCTTTTTCTCCCAAACGTTCTCAGCAAATTGAAGAAAGTTAGCTTTAAGATCATGCATAAGGAAACCTTACAAAAAAATTATGACCCCTCTAGTAAGCGCAATAGTTCTTGCTCTGTCAAGACGTCGACTTGTAATTTTTCCGCCTTGACTAACTTTGAGCCAGCATTTTTACCAGCAACGCAATAGCTTGTTTTAGTTGAAACACTTTGACTGACCTTGGCACCAAGTAGGATCAACTGCTCTTGAGCCTCTTGGCGTGTCATAGTTTCAAGTGTGCCTGTAATCACAAAAATTTTATCTTTAAGAGGCCCATCAGCGGCCATATCAATATCTTCCCAATGAATACCTGCATCCATTAATGCTTTGATGAGCTGCTTATTTTTTTCAGAAGCAAAAAATTCTTTGATACGGGATGCTACGATTGGACCTATCTCAGGGATTTTCTCTAATTGCTCTATCGAGGATGACATAATACTATCGATGCTGCATAAGTGATTTGACAATTGCTGAGCTGTTGCTTGTCCTACCTCCCGAACTCCTAACGCATAAATAAACCGAGCTAAGGTCGTCTGCTTGGACTCTTCGATGGCTTCAACTAAATTAGTTGCTGATTTCGTACCCATCCGCGGTAACTCACAGAGTTGCTCAATAGTAAGATGATAGAGATCAGCGACTGATTCAATCAATTTAGATTCAACAAATGTATCAATCAACTTATCCCCCAAACCATCTATATCCATGGCTTTACGAGAAACAAAATGCTTGATGGACTCTGTTAGCTGAGCACGACATTGCAAACCACCTGTGCATCGTGCTACTGCCTCGTCTTTAACCTTCACAACTGGAGAGCCACAAACAGGGCATGATTTTGGTATCACAACCAGCTGAGTATCCTTGGGTCTTTTACTTTCAACAACGCAAATAACCTCAGGAATCACATCACCTGCTCTTCGAACCATAACCATATCACCAACACGAACATCTTTCCGGGCAAGCTCCTCAAAATTATGCAAGGTTGCATTACTAACAACGACTCCACTAAGTTGCACAGGATCTAACCTTGCTACTGGGGTGACTGCACCTGTCCTACCAACTTGAAAATCAATTGCAATCACACGCGTAGACTTTTCTTGAGCCGGGAATTTATGTGCAATTGCAAATCGTGGCGCACGTGAGACGTAACCCAGTTGCTCTTGCAACTCAAGATCATCGACTTTATACACAACGCCATCTATCTCATAAGGAAGTTTAGCTCTTTGATTCAAGATCTGTTGGTAGTAAGAGATACAATCTTCAAGTGTCTCGGAAAGGTCATTTAGAGGGCATATTGGAAGCCCCCATAAACTTAGAGTAGCCAACATCTCAGTATGAGAAGACCAGTCTATCGAGTCAGAAGTATCTCCAACAGCATAAGCATAAAAAGACAGTGGTCTTGCTGCAGTAATTGAGGCATCCAGTTGCCTTAAACTGCCTGCTGCTGCGTTACGTGGATTGGCAAATACCTTTTGAGCCTCGGCTAGCATGGTTTGATTCAATGCATTAAAGCCTTGTAGTGGCATAAACACCTCACCACGAATCTCAACTGAATCTGGCAGGTTATCCCCAATGAGCTGCAATGGAATCATTTGAATCGTACGTACATTATGAGTGACATCTTCGCCCACAGCGCCATCTCCTCGAGTAGCAGCAGAATGCAGAACGCCGTTTTTATAAAGCAAGTTGACGGCAAGGCCGTCTAACTTTGGCTCACAAGCGTATTTTGGTGATTGTGATAGCTTTAACCTTTGCTTGACACGCTCGTCAAATGCCTGCAACTCCGCATCTGAAAAAACATTATCGAGTGATAGTAGCGGTTGAATATGTTTAATGGGATTAGCAGTTTCAGACAATTTTACACCAACTCTTTGAGATGGTGAGTCTTTGTCAAAATATTCAGGATGGATGGACTCTAATTGAACCAGCTCTTTATACAGTTCATCATACTCGACATCAGAGATAACTGGATTGTCTAAAGCGTAATAATGCCTATTGTGCTCGAGCAACAACTTTCTGAGCACCAATATGCGTTGGTAGTGATTGTGTTCTGACATCTTTAAAATGAGACTATGTTAATTTTCAAACAAATCCAATGTATGGCAGGTCTTGAGATATTGATCTATTTGCTGATGAACATCATGCAAACTGTGCTTTGTAAAAGGCTGCCTCTTGTCATCATAAACTCGACCACCCATATCATCAATCATACTGTCCAGTGTTTGCAACAGTAAACTGAAAGTGTGCTTCGGGTCCTTCACCCTGGCCGAATCAAAAAAAAGTACAAGACCTGGCGTAGAAAAGCCACCCATATTACCGAGATCAAATGTTCCTGGCTGGGCAACCGACGCACAGCTGAACAAGATCTCTGAATCGGGTTGAGAGGATTGAAAGCGATGAAAAATCTGCTTTTCGCCAAATCGTAGTGAGTTTGATAATAAAGATTGCAAAAGCTCATAACCACCATATGGCCTCTGATCCGGGGCAAGAAGGGTCAATGAAATAATTGGAGCATTGTTAGGGCTAGACTGCTTGACATCTTCTGGCGGTGTTTCAACTGCTTTGACTGTTTCATTCAAACCTAAAACCGTATCCGCACATTCGTGAACCGTTGAATCAGCCTGTGACTTAGCGTTAGACCAATTTTTTTCAGTTGAATCAGTTGACTCTGATACAACAGGATCTTTTCTTAAAGCCGTATCTGTTTTGATAGACCATTGCGCAAAGCCTTGCTTTACCACCTTCGAGATAGACTCAATTGTTTTAGGTTTAGAAATTCGCTGGTTAGTTTTCAACGAATATTTAAACAGAGTATTTTTCAATAGCAAGCCGATGAGAACAGCGATGAAGAGCATCAATGACAAAACCAACAGCATATTTACCTCCCTGAAACAATTTACTCAGCCATTTCAATGGCTGCTTGCATATCGACAGAAACAAGACGTGACACCCCTGCTTCTTGCATAGTGACACCCAATAGTCGATCCGCCATACTAATTGTCACTTTATTATGACTGATGACTAGAAATTGTATATTACCTGCCATCGCCCTAAGGAGATTACAGTAACGGCCGACATTAACATCATCCAAAGGCGCGTCAACCTCATCTAAAATACAAAACGGTGCAGGATTCAATTTAAACATTGAAAATACCAATGCGATGGCAGTCAGTGCTTTCTCACCACCTGATAACATATGAATCGTTGAGTTGCGCTTACCCGGTGGCTGCGCAATCACTTGAACACCGGTAGTCAAAAAGTCTGACTCGGTTAATTCTAGACAGGCTTTACCGCCGCCAAAAATTGAGGGAAATAATTCTGAAAAAGAACGGTTCACCGCTTCAAAAGTGTCGCGGAACATCGATCGCGTACTTTTATCAATTTTCCCGATCGCACCTTCAAGAATACCCATGGCCTCGGTCAAGTCATGATGCTGCTGATCGAGATAGGCTTCTCTTTCAGTCAGTTTAGCATGCTCATCAATGGCAGCTAAGTTTATTGCACCAAGCCGCTCAATACGGGTATTGATTAACTCTAGTTGTTTTTGCATTGCTGCTAGATTTATTGTCTCATCCAAAGACTCGAGCAGTGGCTCTGGTCGCTGACCAAGTGCTGCAAGCTGCTCAACCAAAGTAGACTGCCTAACAAGTAATGACTGATGCGCTACCTTACTGTCCTGAAGTATTTGCTGGGTGTTCTTATGGGATTTATCCAGCTTCACGCGTTGTTGCTCTAGGCGATTAAGCTCGTTATTAAGGACATGCAATTGATCATCTGCCTGACCTAGTGTTTTTTCAACTTCAAGTCTTTGGTTAAGATAGTCTTGTAACTCATTCTTATAACTAACAATAGGTGAGCTATCTTGTGATAGTTGGGCTTTTAGAAATTGACGTTGCTCGGTAACCTGCTCAAGCTGGCGACTCTCACGCTCCAATGTTTGTCTGAGGAAACGTAATTGATTTTCCTGATACGTCAATTTGGACTTGGTTTGTTGCAAATTGAGCTTACTTGTCTCTGAGGCCTTGCGCGCATCAACCAAGGCCTGCTCAACCACAAGCTTTGAATTCTCTAATTGCAAACGCTTCTGCTGATTTTCCGTGTTGCTGACCAAGAGCGTGGCAATAGTGTCTTGCTTCTCAGCGATACTTGACTCAAGCATACGCAGACGATCACCGTACTCAACAATACTATTCTCAACTCTTGAGCGCTGTTGTTGCCACTCTGCGTGCTGAGATTTAGTAGTCTGTAGTTCTGTTCGACTCTGGCTAAGCGCATCGGTCAGCTCTTTGAACGCTTGGTTTTGCTGCTCTCGCTGGGACTCAAGACTTTCCAGATGTGATTGAATTTGATTAAACTCATTGACAAGCTGGTCCAGGTCTATTCTTAAACTGTTAATATCTTGATAAATCGTATCAATCTTCTTTTGTCTGATGATAACAGAATCATCGGTACTCACTTGTGGCGATAAACGCAGCCAATGTTTACCCAACCACAGTCCATCCTGAGTAATGATAGATTCGTTATAATTGAGCTTTGCTTGCAGCTCATAAGCTTCCTCATGACTGCTCGCTGTATAAATTCCTTGCAACCAATGATCCAAAGCCCAAGAGCATGTAACCTTACTTGATAAAGAGCGACTAGAAGTCTCGCATGAAGAATGATCCCGTTGCTCTATCAAAACCAGATGACCCGATGCAAAACTCTGAGATTTTTGCAGTAATTCAGCCACATCAGCAACGCAATAAGCCTCGAGATAATGACCTAACACCATTTCTAACGCCAGCTCCCAACCCGACTCAACCTGAAGCTCCTCACCTAATCGTCGACAGTCTGTTAGTTGATTTGACTCTAGCCACTGCACAGCCGATTGATCATCATGCCCCAATGCAGATTGTTGCAATGACTCAAGAGCGGCATGTTTTGCCTCGAGTTGCTGTAACTCTGATCGAGCTTCCGAAACCTTGTACTCTGAATCTAATTTTAATTCGCGTTGTAAGGTGAGTGATTGTGACGTTTGCTCCATGCCAACGCTTAACTCGTCTAAGGCCGCTTGGGCGGATTCAAAGTTTACTTCTAATGGCGCTAAATCAGATTCGGATTGTTTAGTAATTAATTCTGCTTGTTGTTGCTCAAGCTGTGATACCTGTCGTTTTAGAGTACTGTGTTCATTCTCGTGATGTGATAATGAGTTTTTTGCTACATCGAGCTCTTTGGAGACTGTTGAACATAATGAAACACTCTTATCCCACTCCACGGACCAATTTTGAAAAGATAGCTCTGATTGTTTTAAATTTTCTAGGTCTTTAGCAACTGCTGATTCAAGTGAAAGGATTTCTGGCTGCGAAACTTCCGATTGTTGAGATAGCTCTTCTACCGCCGCACGTTGCTCATCGAGACTAACAGTTAACTCATTCCATGTTTTGTCCAGCTTGTTGTAATCGCTTTGCCACTGACTGGTTTGCTGTTGGTGGTGCTGTATATTTTGCTCTAGGCGCGCGATAACTTCACCTAGCTTATAAAAGTTCTTCTGCACCTCGTTATGATGCTCAGAAGCAGACACCTGCTGCTCTCTCAATTGCGTGATTGAAGTTTCAGCTGCCCTCTGATCCGCCAAGATTTGGTCAGCCTCTGCCTCATAGACTTCAATCTCACGTTTATGGGTATTGGCTTTTTCCTCAAACTGACTCCACTCCACGGCCATAATCTCGGCAGAGAGTTGTTGATTTTCAGCTTGGAACTCTTGATACCGTCTCGCAGCATTGGCTTGGCGTTTTAAATGCCTTAGTTGCTTGCTGACCTCTTCGCGAACATCATTCAGTCGACTCAAATTATCTCTGGTATGACCCATACGATTCTCAGTCTCGCGACGACGCTCTTTATACTTAGAAATACCAGCTACCTCTTCCAAGTGTGCTCTAAGATCTTCAGGTTTTGCCTCGATTAAACGCGAGATCATACCTTGTTCAATTATTGAATAGCTGCGAGAACCCAAGCCAGTACCTAGAAAAAGGTCTAAGATATCTTTTCTACGCCCTACGACCCCGTTGATGAAGTACCGTGAGACTCCATCTCGCTCAACCTCTCGACGAATTGAGATCTCAGAATATTGGGCGTATTCGCCGGATAAAGCACCTTGAGCATGATCAAAAATTAATTCTACAGCAGCTTTACTGACAGGCTTTCGATTGGAGGTGCCGTTAAAAATAACATCTGACATCGATTGGCCGCGTAACTGCTTCGCAGAAGATTCACCAATCACCCAACGAATAGCGTCAACCACGTTGGACTTGCCGCAACCGTTAGGACCAACAATTGCAGTCATGTCACCCTCTATAGTGATCACCGTTGGATCGACAAAAGACTTAAACCCGTTGAGCTTGATTGTTCTTAACTGCATAAAAATTATTTCACTGTTTAATCATAAGTTAACATATTAAATCCAGCGGACAGTCTACAGAATCTGCAATGGATTTAATAGAAGTATCCATGAGTGCTTGCAGTAAGATTATTACCAGCCGGCACGATCAATTTCAAAATTTCTTCTGAACCGCAAAACGCCGCATCTGATTTTTAATTACCGCATACCCAGACCCAGAGAAAATCAGTTTTAAACCTGCTGATTTTTAATTTCTGCCTGAATACTACCAAAAGACTTTACCCACGGTTTCAGTTGTTTCATGCCCACAGGTAATTTCGCAATAGCAGATTTTGCCTCTGCGACAGAGGCATAGTTACCGTATATGAGTGTGAACCAAGGTTTACCATGAAAAGAGGCTTTGTAAACTGTGGTCTCATTCGCAATGCTCATACGATCAACAAAGTTTTCAACCGCGACTTTATCGTAGCTACCCATCAGCTGAAGCGTGTATGTTTTTGGGTTAACATTCATAACGTCGGCACCAACAGAGCTCATTGAAAGCGTTGAGCTAGGCTTAACACTGGTCAACCTTGGGTCAACCATTGCCGAGCTTGCAGAGGCGGTTACTGATGTAGCACGAGCAGCAACCACTGGGTGAGACACAGCAGCCTGATGAGTTACTTCAGATGAAGAATCTAACTTGTTGTTATTAATCATTTCTTCGGCTTTTTTTGCGAGCGGTTCTCCTTGGCTCGCTGCTCTTTGAATCCACAATATTCCAGTCTGCTCATCTTTGACTGTACCAATACCATTATAGTACATATAGCCGAGCGCATATTGGGCATCAGGATTACCAGACAAAGCCGCCTCTTGAACGGTTTCTAGTGAGCAATGATATTTTTCTAAATAAACATTACCCGAACATGCCGACGAGCTAGAGGATGCAAGTGGACTTGCCTTAGTTGACTGCTGCGCGCAACCCATCATCATTAAAGTGGTTCCAAACAAAATAACTGCGACTTGGCTTTTTATACATGAGCTCATAATTGCAAATCCTCCCTGAGAGATAACAGACCAAATAAAAAGTTTGCTTATGTTAACGTGAAAAAAAATTCGATACTAGTTGAAAGCCAGTCAAAATATTTAAACATTAAAGTAAGATTAAATTATCAACAATTCCTGTGGATAAAGTTGTGAAGAAAATTAAAATACGTTCATAAAACATACAGAAAATAAGCACTACAGACAGATTGGTTATTTTTTGAACTTATCCAACGTTACAGATCTTCGTTATATCAAAGCAACGATACAGAAATTGACAAACCATCCATTGTTATTTTTTATTGGCGCTTTTGTTTAAAAAAACTTTTCAGCTGGTGACTACATTGGTCGCCCAATATACCACCCTCGATATCGATCGAGCGCGAGAAAGAACGTAAAGCAATTTCCGTTGTAGAGCTACCTTTCGACTGGTCATGATTTTCTTTTGCACCAAAAACGACACGAGACACTCGCGCATGAAAAATTGCCCCCCAACACATCAAGCAAGGCTCTAATGTCACGTATAATGTTGTATCTACCAGTCGGTAGTTTTGGATGGCCAATGCCGCGTCTCGAAGCGCAATGATCTCTGCATGCGCAGTGGGGTCGCTCGTTGTTATTGGCTGATTAAATCCTTCACCAATAATGCGATCATCCTTAATCAAGACAGCGCCTACCGGCACCTCACCTTGATCCCAAGCTTGTTGTGCTAAACGGATAGCTTGGCGCATATAAAATTCGTCTTTTATATTAATCATAAAACGATAAAAAATAGGAAGTTGCGGTAATTATATCAGCAAACACATTAATCATTCAAAGACTTTATCGTTAGATAAAAGCTTACTTTTTATTGCTTTAATTTATTTCTTTTAAATAACACAACGATCAATAAATCCGATTGTGACCAGCAACCTTTATAAAATCCCGTGAAGTTTATAACGAGTCTTGCTAGACTGGCCGAATTAAATTTCTGATCTAAATTAACAATTCCTCGGAGTATCAATGAAAAGATTTGTGATTTCATTTCTGTTTTTAATTTACACTGCACCCTTCACCGTACTGGCTGAATCCGATACAGCGAATCCAGAGCAGCAATTAAGCTACGCACTCGGAGTAGAGACTGCTAAATCGTTTCAACAACATGATATTAACATTGATACAAAACAATTCATTGAGGGCATGACAGACGTATTCAATAAAGTAGAGCTTAAAATGAGTGATAAAGAAATCGCATCGGCTTTGATGCAACTTCAAAAAGAACAGTCCGCAAACTACTCCGCAAAAATGACAAAACTCGCCGAAGATAACCAAGCAGCGAGTTCTGCTTACCTTGCTGAGAATGCAAAAAAATCTGACGTGAAAACTTTAGACGGTGGTGTACAGTACCAGATCGTTAAGCAAGGCGATGGACCAACTCCCTCGCTCAACGACACAGTAACTGTTGACTACGAGGGTAAACTCATTGACGGCACAGTATTCGATAGTTCGTTTGCAAGGCAAGAAACTGCTAAATTTCCAGTCAGCGGTGTCATCAAAGGCTGGCAGCAAGCACTGACGCAAATGCCAGTCGGATCTGTTTGGATCATAACCATTCCTGCCGACCTTGCCTATGGTAGAAACGGCACTCCTGATGGCTCTATCGGCCCTAATCAAGCGCTAATATTCAAAGTCGACCTCATCAAAATCGATTCGGATCAAAACAACTAATGCCAATCGCTTTTTTTAAACATGAAATTGAGCTTGACGAAGCTGACTCTTTTGTTGCCAAACAAGCAATCAAAAATATCAAAGCTCACGATATTAAGATTGAATGCTGTCTCTACTACATGGCGATCGTGGAGTCAGATCCGTACCCAGACCAAAATCGTCTTGAAGCACTACTTAATGCTCAATCATCGGACACACCAAGACTCGTTAGTTCAACCAACATTAAACAAGCCATGGTTATCCCCCGAACAGGTACATTGTCTGCCTGGTCAACGAAGGCGTTAGAGATCGCACACTGCTGCCAATGTATGAGCGTAAAGGCCATCGAAAAGTTTGTGACGTACACACTCACCTTCTCTTCTGAGCATAATGAATCGTTGGCAACCGCTGTTATAAGTGAACTCCACGACCCTCTCACCGAGACATTGATTTTACACAACGACCAATTTCAACAAGCGATACAAACTTTTGAAAACACGTTGACACAACTCCAAATGACAACCCTGGATTAGACACTTGCTCAATCAAATACCCGATAAAACTGTTACTTTAGACGCAATATCAGAGAATCTACATCAACTTATCCAGCAGATGATTACTGCACTCAATCTTAAATTGAGTCAATTTGAGATTGAGCATTTGGTTAGCGTTTACCGCACGCGCAACCAGATCCCGACTGAAACTGAGTTGATGATGTTTGCACAAATTAACTCAGAGCATTGTCGGCATAAAATTTTCAACGCAAGCTGGCGCATCAATGGTAGACAACAAGAACTCACTCTATTTGACATGATTCGCTTTACCGTGCAACGAAACCCAAATCTAGTTCGCGTTGCATTTGATGACAATGCAGCTGTTCTTAACGGCCATCAACACACCCACTGGCTTCAGCCTGATTCCACCGATCACCAATATCGCTTCCATACCGAACCAAGCCATATTGTTTTCAAAGTTGAAACACACAACCACCCTACTGCTATTTCCCCTTATGCCGGTGCAGCAACAGGTAGCGGTGGTGAAATTCGCGATGAAGCGGCAACTGGACGCGGTGCCGAGACAAAAGCTGGGTTATGTGGCTTCATGACCAGCCATCTCAACATTCCAAATCTATCACAGCCTTGGGAAAATAATTTCCCCAAACCACCCCATCTTGCCAGCGCTCTAGATATCATGCTAGAGGGCCCCATTGGTTCGTCACGGTTTAATAATGAATTCGGCCGACCCTGTTTGACTGGCGTCTTTAGAACTTTTGAAAACTCAATTCCGCGGAAAGTTGGTAAAGACATTCGAAGCTACTACAAACCGATTATGATCGCTGGAGGAATAGGCACAATTCGTGAATCACAAATCACGAAACAACCCATCCCAGCTGGTGCTCAACTCATTGTCCTCGGCGGACCAGCGATGCGGATCGGATTGGGCGGAGGCTCTGCTTCATCAACTAGTAATACTGATACCAACACCACTCTAGACTTTGCTTCTGTACAACGCGCTAACCCTCAAATGCAACGCAAAGCCCAAGAAGTCATAAATACCTGCTGGCGAATGGAACAAAACAACCCGATTATCAGCATCCATGATGTTGGTGCTGGCGGCCTCTGTAATGCCCTACCCGAGCTCATTCATGCTGACAAACTAGGCGGACAGTTCGACTTAAAGAGAATTCCTTGCTCTCAATCCAATCTCTCAGCAATGGAGATCTGGTGCAACGAAGCACAAGAACGTTATGTACTTGCTGTCTCAGATGCAGATATCGAACTTTTTGCAGATATTTGTCAACGAGAACAATGTCCATACGCCATTGTCGGCATTACCACCTCTGAGCCGATACTCAAACTCTCTGATAATGACACGCAAACACCAGAGGCAATTAATCTACCTATGGCTGCTCTATTCGAGAATATGCCTACACCAGAGTGTTCAGTGAATAGAACACCATTCGGACAATGCAACTTTACGACAACGGGCATGTTGATTGATGAGGTTATCGAACGAGTTTTACAATTTCCTGCAGTCGCCGATAAAAGTTTTCTGATCACTATAGGTGATCGAAGTGTTGGTGGGTTAGTCGCTCGTGATCAGATGGTAGGACCGTGGCAAATACCAGTATCTGATGTCGCGGTGACCCACAGTGACTTTCAAGGGTATACGGGCGAAGCAATGGCAATGGGTGAAAGAACTCCGATTGCGTGCTTGCATTCAGCCGCATCCGCTCGCATGGCAATTGGTGAAGCACTCACCAACTTGGTTGCTGCACCGATAAAAAAACTCAACGATATCTCTTTGTCTGCCAATTGGATGGCAGCATGTGATTATAGCTCTGATGCTGCTGATCTTTATGATGCTGTTCAAGCCGTTGGCACAGAACTTTGCCCAGCGCTGGGTATCAATATACCTGTTGGTAAAGACTCACTCTCCATGAAAGCAGAGTGGCAAAGCAATGAAGAAAAACATACCGTAGCATCACCTGTGTCGCTAATTGTCACGGCTGCAGCTGCTGTAAACGATGTTCGAGAGACCTTGACACCAGAATTGCACCCTGAGCAGGAAACTTGCTTAATCTTCATCGATCTTGCTAACGGGGCACAATGCCTTGGTGGCACATCACTTGCGCAGGTTTACCAAAAACTTGGACAGCGTCCTGCCGATATTGATTCGCCTGAAATTTTTAAGAAAGGCTTAGAAGCAATTATCGAAGCCAAAAATAAACAGTTGATACTCGCCTACCACGATCGCTCAGATGGCGGCCTGTTTGTAACCTTGGCTGAGATGACCTTCGCCTCACGATGTGGATTAGAAGTGGACATATCGAATCTTGGTGCAGACCCAATCAAGATCCTATTTAATGAGGAGCTTGGAGCTGTGATTGAAGTTGCAAAGCATGAGCTGATACGCGTGCAAGCTATTTTTAAAAATCATAATGTCCTTGATTTATTTCACCCAATTGGCAAACCTCAGAAATCTCAAACCCTTCAAATCAAGCACAGCAACCTCACGGTAGTTAATCAATCTCGCAGCTACCTACAACGCTTATGGTCCAGTACTTCTTATCATATGCAAGCTTTACGGGATCATACAGAATTGGCAAAACAAGCCTATGATACTATTCTAGACAATGATGACCCAGGACTAAATTCAGTCATTACATTTGATCCTAATGAAAGAATTTCCGCACCTTTTCTCAACCTGACACCACCGAGAATTGCAATTCTTAGAGAACAAGGAACAAACGGTCACCGTGAAATGGCTGCTGCTTTTCATCGCTCAGGCTTTCAATGCCATGATGTTCATATGACAGACCTCACTCGAGGTAAAACCAGCTTATGTGATTATCATGGGCTTGTTGCCTGTGGCGGATTCTCATACGGCGATGCTTTAGGTGCTGGTAGAGGCTGGGCCCAAACCATCCTACACAACCAACAATTGTTTGATACCTTTTCTGATTTTTTCTCACGGCAAAATACGTTCACTCTGGGTGTTTGCAATGGCTGTCAAATGCTCTCGTATCTGAATCAAATCATACCTGGGGGTGAGAACTTTCCATTATGGAAAACCAATCAATCACAACAATTTGAAGCTCGTTTAAGCTTAGTATTGATTCCAAAAACCGCCTCTATTCTCATGAACAATATGTCAGGCAGCGTGATGCCAGTTGTCGTATCTCATGGTGAAGGGCGTGCAACATTTGGTACTAGCAACATCCGGAGCCAATTGGATAAAGAACAGCAAATTTGCCTACAATACGTCGATCATCGACACAGAGTGACAGAGCAATACCCATTCAACCCTAACGGCAGCCCTGCCGGAACCGCTGGCGTGGCATCTACTGATGGCAGAGTCACGCTCATGATGCCACATCCGGAAAGGGGCTTCCGTACCAGTCAAAACTCGTGGGCACCCGACACTTGGGGGGAACTCTCCCCTTGGATAAGGCTCTTTGAAAATGCTAGAGCCTGGTTACAATAATTTTTTATAACTGAGGAGATATAATGATTCGTTTAGAAACCACATTAGGCAACATCGATATAGAACTTGATCATGAGAACACACCCAATACTGCAGAAAACTTTTTACGCTATGTCAAAGAAGGCTTTTATAACGGTACAATTTTTCATCGGGTCATTAATGACTTTATGATTCAAGGAGGTGGGTTTGATAATAAGATGAATCAAAAGGACGGCTTTGATCCAATCGAAAATGAAGCTGAACATTGTCAGGCCAATACTCGCGGCACTTTAGCCATGGCTAGAACGATGGCTCCCCACTCCGCTTCATCACAATTTTTTATCAACGTTAAAGATAATCCTTTTTTGAACTTTCAATCAAAAGATCCACAGGGATATGGCTACTGTGTTTTTGGTAAAGTCATCACTGGCATGGATGTTGTCGATCAAATCAAAGTCGTTGAAACCACCACCAAGCATGGGCATCAAGATGTGCCAGTAGAGGATGTTATTATTACAAAAGCTTCCATTGTCGACGAAACAGTTAAAGCGGACTAAATCTATTTAAAAATAGACGAGAGCCAGCTTACTTGAATTGAGCTGGCTCTTAACAATAAAAACTTCAACACTTCTCTATATGATGTCAATCCAAACAGGATAAGGCAAATTATTCTATCTCTTGATAATTTCTGTAACGGATAAATGTCACAACTCATAAGAACTCTGATTATAAACATCGAAAATACAATAAACAGTGTAGGCTGTTGTAGATACCTGCTATTTCTGATAGTAATAATGAAGTTTTGAAAATAAATAAGTCAAATTTCAAATCGGATCAAACAGTAGGAATATTTGATGCAGACACTTTCACTCGACTCATTAATTCAAACCTTCCTTATCGGATTATTCCTGGGAATCATCGCTTTTATATTTCATTTTATGCTGAGAATTCTTGGCTTGAGGTCT
Source organism: uncultured Coxiella sp. (assembly GCA_902623005.1). Lineage (GTDB taxonomy): Bacteria > Pseudomonadota > Gammaproteobacteria > Coxiellales > Coxiellaceae > UBA9148. The sequence continues at coordinate 43,610 of CACNSC010000002.1, read as the reverse complement.
GATAGAAGAAAAATCCTAACCGGTATGATTTTTTTAATAGCATGCTTAATTGCAAAAGCAACAGACTATCCAGTCAGTCGACTTATTGACTATGTTTTTAGTGGTGACCTTCTTCATACAAATATGGACAATGCCTTCAAAACATTTATGCTACTGTGTGTCAGCACAGTGATAACCTCAGCACTAAGCTATTTTTACTGGGACGAGATCTTAGAAAAAGATCAATATAATAAGACATCAAAACTTCTTATCAACGTCACCAACATCATCACCCATGCAGCCTTTGTCTTAATCATAATGGCAACGGTTTTCAAGATTAACATCGACAATCTACTTGCAGCATCAGGTCTAGGTGCATTCATTCTCGGATGGTCGGCAAAACCCACATTAACAGAGTTTTTTGCAGGTCTTGCAATTCAACTGGGTAGAAAAATTAAAAGAGGACAATTCATAAGTATCGATAATGAATACGGACTTGTGCATGATTTTAACTGGCGAAGCATGACAATTACACCTGTCTCCAATGATGGCAACATTATAGAGAATGAGAAGTATGTCATACCCAATACAGAGATGCACTCTAAGATGGTGAAAATACATAAAGAACACGAACAGCGTCCGATTCATATTGAAAATAGGATCTATATATCTCCTTACTATCTAAGTCAGGCGCTTGCTATTATTAAGAATACTCTTCGAGAACACTCACGACCTGAAGATGTCACAATTTCACTTCAAACTAACATTAGGCAAAACTATTACATCCAATATGAACTGTATGTCAATAATATCTACGATCAGCTTTTTTTCAATGAGTCATTCTCAACCAGCGTTGTCAATCGATTTATCAAAGCCAACTTGCCGATTGGAACCCGTAAAGATGGTACTGTTAAACATGATGGCGAACATGATATGAGGGCCAAATATCTACCTAACAAACCTGATCAGGAGTCACTACGGGAAGCGGTAACTGGCAATCAAATTCTTAGTCAGCTTAATCATGCTGACATTAATCACATCATAGAAAATGCTGAAATGGAATATTTTATCGACAATGAGTTTATTATTCATGAGCGTGTAGACGATAATCATGAGCTTATCTTAGTCGTCTCAGGATCTGCAACATGTTTCGAGCATGACCATGCAGATAAACGCGTTAAAGTCTGTCATTTTGATGAAAGATCAATATTTGGCATACAAGCGTTTTTACTAGACACGCCCAGACGAATCTCTGTTCAAGCAGCAGAACAGTCTTGGTGCTTGAAAATTTCAAGAACAACTATGAAAAATATATTTGAGTCCAACAATGCATTTGTAGACTCTCTTACGCAAGTTCTCGAGGAAAGAAAGCTTGAGGATAGCAAAATATTAAATACATACATTGAAGAAAACACGACTCCTACAGAATCAACCAAGGAGATGCTAGTTAGGAAAATTAAATTTCTTTTCAAAATGTAAAATTAATCCTCCCTAATTCAAGCATGCACATAAGGTGATAGAGACCTACTTTAACTTGATTCTCTTTAAGATGGCTATTTCATAAGCCAGCAATCGAGCATCACGCACAAACTCAATCAATTAGCGAATAAATCAAGCAATTCATTTCGTACATGCTAAGAAATTTTTTAGCATCAGAGACAAATATAAAAGCACAATCCTCTGATAACTTAGAAGATGCGATAAATCATCAATTAGAGAGTATATTCATCATTGCAATAAATTTAATAGCGCGATTCAGCAAGAAACTTTTATCATTATTAATGAGGCAATTTAACATTTGGTCTTGATAACATCGAATCTAGTGAGACTAAGATAATATATATTTTTCGATCTGTAGGCATTAGATAAAATATCAACGAACGTATCATCAATTCATTCAAAATAATAATAATTGAACAGACTAGCTGAGCTTTTATCCTAAGGTACATGAAAATAGTCACCGATCCTTAAAAGAACTGTTATAAAAAATACTATTTGAGAAAGTAATTACTGTCAGCTAAACGATAAAAACCATGTTTTTTCTGATTTAACATCTAGAAACTCCTAACTCTTAAATCGCACCAATCTACAATCGCGAAATAGTGAGATGAGATCAATAAATACATAAACTATTTGTAGTTAAGGTAACTTCTAATAACTAAAGGCCTATAATTTTAAATACAAACTCATATTCCAATACTCGAACCAATCACTTAACATAACGAATTAGATATTATTCGGTGCAAACCCATGTATAAAATTGCCTCACTCACACCAGAAGAGAAGAACGTCTTGATTGATCAAGGCACTGAATTTCCCGGAACCAGTCGCCATCAACACCCTTATAAGAACGGTACTTATTGTTGTCGATGTTGTGGTGCAGCATTATTCCGATCACATCACCAATTTTCTTCCAGCTGTGGCTGGCCAAGCTTTGATGATGAAATACCTGATCGAATAGCAAGGAGACCCGATAGCGATGGTCGTAGAACTGAAATTATTTGCCAACATTGCAAGAGCCACTTAGGTCATATTTTTCACGGTGAGAATCTAACGTCAAAAAATCAGCGTCATTGTGTCAATGGCTTAGCATTGGATTTTGTTAATAGTGATACTGTCGAGTCTACCGAAGAAGCTGTATTTGCAGCAGGTTGTTTTTGGGGTGTCGAATACTGGATGCAATCTCAACCTGGCGTTATTCTCACAGAAGTGGGCTACACCGGTGGAACAACTGAGCATCCAACCTATAATGAAGTCTGCTCAAAACGCACCGGTCATGTTGAGGCGATACGCGTCATCTTTGATAGCAACATCACTAACTATACAGCATTGTGTCAATTATTTTTCGAAATTCACGACCCGACTGACAGCAGTGGTCAAGGCCCAGATCGTGGCAGCCAGTACCTTAGTCGTATTTTTTATTATGATAACGCTCAAAAAAGATTGTCTAATCAATGCATCAATCTACTCGAAGAACAAGGCCTGCAGATCGCTACTGAAGTGAAACCGGTTAGCGTTTTTTGGCCTGCTGAGGAGATCCATCAAAAATATTACGCCAACAATCAACAACAACCGTACTGCCATCGACGCGTCAAACGATTTTAACTCTTTCATATATATCAAATGATGTGATTTATAAGGTCAACTCTCCGATAACACTGACCTGGTAATGACTCGAATCATCACCGAACACCTTAATCTCTGTGAGTGATCCGTGGCCAATTTGTAATCGTGAATACATTGTAGATAGTCGCCAATCAATCTGTAAAATTAAACACAACAGCATTCGAATAGTACCACCATGACAAACAACCAAAGTATTTTTTTGGTACTTTCTTGTGATCATTTGCCAAGCCTGTTTTACGCGAGAGTAAAAATCAGACAATGACTCTGCATTAGGCAATTGATGATCTGATGGCGAGGTCCATAACTTTTCGACAACCTGCCAATGTGGTTGTAGTTCGTCAAAGCTATAGCCATCAAAATCACCAAAATCCATCTCCTGCAAGAGCGCTTCTGACTCTATACTCATGCGAGGGTCACTCGATTGAATCAACTTGGCTAATTTTAAGCAACGCTGTAAGGGAGATGTTACCACGTGTGATAAATTCAGCTGTTTTTTGATGATCGATTGTTTAATCTTATGCTGGATCTCATCTGGAACAATGATATCTGATTTTCCATACAAGCCGGCTGGCAAAGCAGACGGACCATGACGCAACAGAAAAATAGAATAAGACATTGCGAATATTCTCTATCAATTTATTGAAGTAGATAACTATGGGTCGTTAAAACTAACATTACGCTATAAATCAGTAGTTCAGTGATTTGCTGTGCAGCGCCCAAACAATCACCAGTAAATCCACCTAACACATGCAGCAACCATCTTCTAAAACATAAACGAAATACAAATAGAGTGAAAATTATTGTCACAACCGGTATTAATGGGAGTATTAACAAAGGCAGACCACCGGTCACAAGTAAGATGACTAACTCAAGCAAATTCTGATGATTAGCCAATGGTTTTGACTTACTACCTTGAGCATCACTAACGTAGGGTGTATTAAAAATTAAGCTTCCAGCGACTGCACGACTCAAACTATGACTCAGTACAAACACCAACCAAGACTTTGTCTCAGGTATCAATAAAATTAATAACTGATAACGCAGTAACATACTCACTACTAGCGCCAGAGCACCATACGTACCCAGCCGACTGTCTTTCATGATCGCAAGCCGTCGCTCAATGGTGAAGCCACCACCAACACCATCCGCCATGTCAGCTAACCCATCTTCGTGAAAAGCACCGGTTAGCAATAGACCAAAGGCTATGGTTAATAATAGAGATAGCGACAGTGGTAGCAATAACTCAATTAGCAGGAAGAAACTTGCTAGTAATGCACCAATGATCAATCCAACTAGGCCAAAGTAACGGCCCGCATGATTCATACGCTGCTCGGAATACGGCAGGGAGGATGGCATTGGGATACGGCTAAAAAAAGTTAAAGCCAACCAGAAGATCTGCCATTGGTATCGAATCATTGATTTCATTTAAAGCGCTATACCCACATCGCTCAAGCTTGCCATTCCATTATAAAATGCAATTGATGAACGTACTAATGGAACGGCTAACACCGCACCCGTACCCTCCCCCAAACGCAAATCAAGATCGAGTAATGCCTCAGCATTTAAAAGATCCAGCAGTGACGAATGAGCATTCTCATTGGAAACATGTGAGAAAACCATCGCATCACGGCAACTTGGATCCATTAAGGTAGCAATATATGCCGCGACAGTAACAATAAACCCATCGATAATAACTGGGACATGGCAATGAGCAGCTTTCAAAATTGCACCGACTAATTGAACTATTTCATAGCCACCAAACTCTGCAACCGTTGCCTCTAGCGAGAGGTGTGTACATCGTGAAATAGCCTCAGAGACGACGGCCATTTTTTGCTTCATCTGTTGCTGATTGATTCCACTGCCTCTACCAATACACTGATCAACTGGCCAGCCAGTTAACGCTGCTAATAATGCCGATGCACTGGTAGTATTGCCAATACCCATCTCACCCAAACAAATGCAATTCACACCAGTACTAATCAGCTGCTGAACACGTTGCCCCCCTAAAATTAAACCTTCAGAAACCTGCCCCACGGTCATCGCCGACTCAACGTATAGGTTTTTTGTGCCTCGTCCTTGTGACTGGCTAACAAAATTAACATGACTTATATCTGCAAGATCATATAACCCAGAGTTAACAACGGTTAATGGCACATCATGCGTCTCACAAAAACAATTGCATGCCGCATGGCCTTTTAAAAAGCTCTCTAACATAATTTGTGTAACTTGCTGTGGCGCTACACTCACACCTTGCGCAACAACACCATGATCCGCGCAGAATATTAAAAGGTGTGGCAAACAGGGTTCTAGCTGCTGTGCACATTGTGAAGATCGGCGAGTTTGTAGCTGACCTAGTTGCAGCGCCAATGATTCTAGCTTACCTAACGAGCCTAGCGGCTTTATTTTTTGATCAACTGTTGACTGAATTAGTTGAAAACACTCAAGATCCATATACGGCCTTCCATTTTATACGTTGGCAATAACTATAGACCTTGATCCTTAATCGATTCAACCAATATACATAAATATTATTATCAACTTTTTTTGATCAAAAAAAATCAAATCATTTGCCTTTGTGACGTATCTATGTCATAAAATGCTGCTTTATTTTTATCTCACACTATTTGATCAGATTTTGTTATTTACAGCCCAAACAGTTAACGACCATGTTCAAACACGAAAAAACCCTAAAAAGTGATGCTTTCGGAAAGATCGAGAAAGGCATTTATTCGACACCACAGCAAGACATTCCCGCTATTCGACGCGTTTACACCAGAAATATCTTGATTAAACCATTGGCATTAGCTTTAGCTCGAAATGAGAAACGTGCTCTTAAGAAACTCATGCCATTACAATCACCTTATTTTCCCTTGTTATTAGAAGCGAGCAAAGGCTCTCACGTCAGAAGCTTTATTGAGGGTGATTCCATGCACCACGCTCAAAATAGAATCACACCATCGCTGTTCAAAGCCAGTAAAGATCTACTCATTACTTTGAAAAAAGCTGGTGTCTCGAATAATGACCTGGCTAAAGAAGCAAACTGGCTAATCACACCCGAAAGCATGCCAGCGGTCACTGATTTTCAATTAGCTTTTTGCTTCAAAAATCTGAAAAGCAAATGGTTTTTAAACTTGTGCTATGAAGACTTGAGACATTTACTCAAGCACAAAAGAAAATATGACACGGTAACGCCAATAGAACGTCAAGTGCTTGCACGTAAGTCCTTCATTAGCTCAATATGGATGAATACTGGCAAAAGATTGTATCGTTTTATTACTCGACGTTGCTTAGGTTGGCAAGAACGGCAAGGCCCGGAAGAACGTGATTTCTAATTATGCCGCTTTGGCCGCCATCGACACCATCTCAGTACCACTTCCGTGAAAATCATCCAAGCTTCTATTTGGCACTTTTTGACTCCATGTGTGATAAGGCTCATCACCATCTTTATTCTTATCATTAGAAAACCATGACAGCAGGCCATGGCGATTGTTAGGCTTCGAATCTGGAAGGCACTCAACAATATTTCGTGTCAATATTTGATGTCGTCTTTCTAATGGGGCATCACTGCTCAAGAGTTTAGGTAAGCGCTGCAACAGCGCGAGTAAGACGTTAGACTTGTACAGGGCTGAGACGAGATCATTCATAGCTTGGTGATACTCATCGTGGCCATGCAACATAAGGTATTGTGACAATTGGTAGTTAGCCAAGAGAACTAGTAGGTTGGTATTTTTTTTTGCGCGTTGTAGCAAGACTGTATAAACCCGCTCTGTCAGCAGGCCTGACTGATATAAATCTGAAATAAACATATCAAATCTGTTGAATGAGCAATGTCTTGATTGAGCAGCAACCAAGAGTAGGCTTGTTATTTGCTGCCAATTGTTACGAAAATCATTAAAACTAAAATCATTTTGTTTGAAATCTTGCCACTTCTTACCGACAATCTCATCGAAAGGATTAGTTTGGACCATCTCGACAAGCTGGCCAAAATTAATAGTCATAGCAGCCTCATATTAGAATCTATGTCCAGTAAAAAAATAACGATTTAAACCTGACCTAAGGTAAGAAATTTTGAGTGGTGCAACCAATAGGCATTTGGATAATAAGCAAACAGTAATGACCCATCTTTTATGGTATCGATAACCGCATGAGCATATGCCGGATCGATGACTGGACAGCCCCAGCTTCGACCTAAATGACCGTATTTTTCGACCATAAAAGGCGTCGCATACCAAGCTGAATGCATCACAATAAAACGCTTCTGTGCATTTGCATTGAATCCAGGCTCTAAACCCTTCAACACCATCGAGTAGCCTTGATTACCATCGTAGCTCTCACCTGTCATGAATAGCCCAACACTGGATTTGTGACTGCCAATGTGATCAGAAAAACTTCGTGCATACAGTCCACCACTACGTGAACCATGAGTGACCAAAAGATTATAGAGGGATCGGCGCTGCTTTAGATCGATTAACCAAAAGCGCTTTGCTGTCGATGGGAGACTATAATCAATTATAGTTAAATATGACTTTGGTACCCACAAACCTTGTCGCTTGGCTGACTCGTAAGCAAGCAAAGCTTGATTAAGAACTTCAGGGTTGAGATTTGGAGCTGACTTCAAGACTGAGTGCTCAAATGCAGTCGGAACAAAGTTATCACTGGCCTGTAGCGGTAATGTGATAATCGTGAGCATAACGAGACCAAGCAAATATAAGTATTTTTTGAGCATTGAGAATCCTCTAAACCACGAACAGGATGGTTTGTGTATTATTTTTACAAATCGAGATGGTATCGATTGTTAGTTGACTTGTAAAGGGTATTAATTTACCCATTGATCTTGCGGGCACGCAGTAACTTTACTTAATAACTGCCTGCGTTCGCGGCCATTTGCGCAAAATGATATCAATCAAAGTGGCTAATGGGATGGAAAAGAATGCACCCCAAATACCCCAAATAGCAGCAAAGAACATGACCGCCAAGATTATCACAACAGGGTGTAAGTCCATAAATTCAGCGAATAACAATGGCACTAACACATTGCCATCTAGCGCATATATGACGAAATGAACGACCATAAACCCCCAAAAGACTGGCGTCATACCCCAGTGCATCAGTGCAATTATCGTAATTGGAATAGTTACAACAACACCACCAATGATTGGAATCAATTGTGAAATAGCAAAGGCTGCGGCTAATGAGAAAGCGTACGGCAAACCAAATAGGGAATAAACTATCCAGAGAACGACAAACACGAGCAAAATCTCAATCACACGCCCCCTGACGTAAGCCGCCATTTTGACGTTGAACTCACTCCAAACCCGTAGCACCAAGCCTGGATGCTTAGGCATGTATTGTCTGAACCAGTTAATTAACTGGTCACGATCTTTCATAAAGAAAAACAACAGTAAAGGCACTAAAATTAAATACACTAAAATTTCAATCACATTCGGCAAAGACGTAATGGATTGTGACAATAACCATTGGCCAGCACGTGTGGCTTGGTTGCGGAGATCACTGATCAACTGAGCAACCTGTGCTTCGCTAAAATAAGTGGGGTGTTTCTGCTGAACGGCGTCTAACCAAACCTGTGCTTGTGCAAACACTTGAGGGATTTGAGAAACAAGCAAATACGTCTGGCGCCACAATGAAGGCAGAAAGACAAGAAATATGAGGGTAAACACACCAAGAAACAGCAAATACACAATCAAGACAGCAATTATGCGAGGGCATCGACATTTAACCAACCAATCCACTGGCGATTTAAGGAGATATGCAAAAATAATACTCATGATGACCGGAGTAAGAAAGCCACCAAAAAATTCAAGCATGAGAAAACCGAACAGCACGGTAAAAAATAAACCCAGTGCTTCTGGACTGGAGAAGTTACGATTTAGCCAGGAGGATACTGACCTAAAAATAGGGTTATTCTTGTCCAACGACATCAAAACTCACCTTGTTCACTGATTGCTCACGCGACAAGTGTACCATTCTCAATGCGCTTAGGGCAGCCTCTTTACCATAATGGCCTGAAGCTCCACCAATACGATCCAATGCTTGTTGACGATTATGTGTCGTCAGCACACCAAAAATCACTGGCAAATTATGATCAAGCGCAACTCGCTGACAACCATCACTGACTTGTTGTGCAACAAAATCATAATGATCGGAATCACCACGTATCACTGCCCCTAAAGTAATCACCACGGCAGTATCTACTTTTCGCGCAGCCCATTGCGCAGCCAATGGTATCTCAACTGCACCAGGTACTTTGACAACATCAATCTGAGATTGTGCAATGCCTTGTTCGATTAAAGTCGTTTGAGCACCTAGAAGTAGTTCACTGGTGATATCCTCGTTGTAATGACTTACCACAATTACCCAACGGTTTCGCTTATGATTGTCCATTGTTTTCTCCCCATCAAAGGTCATGATTCATTTTTTTACGCTTTACTGATAAATAATTTTGATTGTGTTCATGAGCAATAGTTTTAATGGATAAACGCTCTAACACTGAGATACCGTAATCATTCAAACCCTGTTGTTTAGCTGGGTTATTCGATAACAATCGTACATGATTAACTTTCATGTGACGTAATATCTGCGCACAGATACCATAATCACGATCATCGGCAGAAAATCCCAAGTGAATATTCGCATCCACTGTATCCATACCTTGATCCTGTAGAGCATAAGCCCTGATCTTATTAGCTAGTCCAATCCCCCGCCCTTCATGCGGAGCGTAAATACAAAGCCCACCCTCTTCAGCAATGCGAGATAAAGCGATAGCCAATTGAGAACCGCAGTCACAACGCCGAGATCCTAATACATCTCCTGTGAAACATTGTGAGTGAATCCGCAACAATGGCGCTGAGGCTTGCCAAGGGCGGTGCAAAACCGTGTATTCGGATTTGGCAATAGTATCTTCAAACACTGTCATTGATAACTCACCATAATCCTCAGTTGGTAATGCAATTGTATTTGTCGGTTGCACCCAAGACTGATATCGAGTTCGGTAACGTTCGATATCTTTGATACTCAATATCGGAATATCCAACGACTTAGCCAACAGCTGCAATTCTGGAAAACGCGCCATAGTTCCATCCGCTGACATCACCTCACAAATTGCTGCACAAGAGGGTAGATGAGCAAGTTTCATCAAATCAACGCTACCTTCGGTATGACCTGCTCGCTCAAAAATACCACCATCTTTTGCGATTAATGGAAAAACATGACCTGGCATAACAATATCTTTTGATGAGCACTTGGGATCACTGGCAACCGCAATCGAACGCATCCGATCTTGTACAGAGACACCCGTGGTTAAGCCAGTAGCAGCTTCAAACGAAACGCCAAAGGGAGTTTGTTGCGCACACGCGTTTCTACTCACCATGGGATTAATGCCTAAACGCTGACTATCAGCTTCAGTCATCGCTAAACACACAATCCCAGATCCGCGTTGAATCATCAGGTGCAATTCTTTTTCACCCATCAAAGAGCCGCAAGCAACAAAATCACCTTCATTCTCGCGGTCTTCATCATCTACCAACAAGACCACGCCACCTTTTTTCAATGCCTGTATGGCAACTTCGACTTTCTCGTAACTAATAGCATGACTCATTTATTTAATCTCTTGCTTGATATGCGCCTGTAAATATTGCTGCACCTGATGAGCTGTCGTCTTGGTCATCATGTCATATTCAACATTGATAAGATCACCCACAAGAGATGCAGAAAAAATGGTTTTTTTAAGGGTTTCTGGAATTAACATCGCCGTTACTTCATCACCTTGTATGCGGTTGATGGTTAAACTCACACCATTCAAAGCAATGCTGCCTTTCGGAACTAACCATTGACGCGCGTGCTCGGGTATACCAGACCATGTCATCTCAACGCATTCACCCATTGGAACGATTGACTTCACCGTCAGCTGACCATCGATATGACCACTAACCCAATGACCACCGACAGAGTCACCAACGCACAACGCTCTTTCGAGATGTACAGTTTGATCAATAACCAATGATGATAATGTGGTTACGGCTAACGTCTCACTGGAGAGAAAAAACTCGACCACTCGATCGTTATAATGAGTCACTGTCAAACAGACCCCATTAATCGCAATACTTTCGCCGGTATTAAGATCGGTAAACTGGTGACTAACCTGCAGCAGGAGACCAGCATCTTGAGTCGTTAGCTGATTGATCGTACCTAACTGCTGAATGATTCCCGTAAACATAACTGGCGCCTCAGGTGATGAAGAGAGACTCAACAGGCGCATAGCTAAAGCTGAGAAGACCGCATACGGGCTTCAACAACTGGATTACTTCTTTCATCCGGACTATTACCGTCGGCTCTAGAATCGCACTAGATCTGCTAACACCAATCAAGGTGCGCTCGCGGGCTTATCCATGAAGATTTACCGCCGGTCAGGAATTACACCCTGCCCTGAAGAATCGCGCAAACAGTAGCATGTGGGCTATTTACGGTCAAGATGAGACCCAAGCGTGTGGCCACTTCATCCTGGGCATAAAAAACCAGATCATGCACATACCCACTAACAATAGATCACACAACAATACGATCTCAACGTAAAATGATTGTGTCCATACAATGTGTGCTGGTTTCCAGAAACTGGCTAACAACCCCAAGCATGAACTGCAAATTCCAACAATGGATGACACTACCGTGGCACACCGTTGACTATTGGATTGGTGAGGGATCAGTAACTTCATACCCGCAAGAAACAATGCCATGTATAAAATCACTGTCATCTGACTGGTGAGTAACACCATCAGCCAGAATGCTGTTTGTGCATCAGCGATACACAACAATACGCCAATTAAGCCACTCACAACCACACCTTGAAAAACCAATACTCGTACAGCAACTTGATGGGCATTTGCCTTGCTGAAAAATTGCGGCCATTGCCCTTCTAATGCCATCTGATAAACACCACGAGACAAGGCTTGCATCCAAGTGCATAGCGCAGCAACCGCTCCTAACACCATGAGAAAAACAAGAAAATCAAGATAGCGCGATAAATGAAAGGCTAATAAAAATTGCTGAAAACAAATTACTACACCATCGACATAATTTAACGCGCTTGCAGGCATGACAGCAGCCATCGCCAAACCGGCTGCTGTTGTAATGCAAACGATGACTGTTGCACAACTCAATAAGGCTAGCGGATAAGTTCGCGACGGCGACTCCACCTGAGGGGCAAAAAATGTACTGGCTTGCATACCCGCATAGGCGCTAAACACACTGACTAAAACGCCCCACTCCCAGCCTGTAACTGACGACGGCACTGAGTTTAAACCACGCCAGGCAATACCGTGCCCAGTGACCACCCAAATCGCGCCCAGCACGATGATCAAAACAGTCGGTAACATCACCCCTAACAATGCTGCCCAAGCACTGATGCGATACGTTGTTGTTAGACCGCGACAGCAAAAAAATACACAAGACCAACATAAAGCCAGCTTTAAAAGCACAGTTAACCACAGTGATGGCTGCCAAGCCGGCCATATTCCAGATAAAATCGTCGCAATCACAACCGCGCACGTTGCTGGAAAACTAATCATGTTGGTGAGCCACTCCATGGACATGCCCAACCGCCCCCAACGTAAGCCGAACGCCTCTCGAAACCAGGTATACATACCACCTTGCTCAGGAAAATATGCGACCAATTGCGCACAAATCCAGGCACTGGGTAACAAGAAACCAATAAAAGCAATTCCGGTGTACCAGATCACGTGCCACCCCATAGAAGCAAGCACTGGATACTCTCGCAAATTAATAATTGCAATCAGTGTTAAGGCAAATACGTGGTGAGCTCGCAAGGTTTTCAATGAAGGTATCGCTTTTCAATTGGTAGACATAAAAAATCCATAGCGGCATAACAGACAGTATCACTCATAGCGATGAGTCCATAAGCAATCATCGCCAAATTGCAGCCAATCACTGCTGCCTTGTTGACCGTTTCCTATCACCGCATCAAGATTTGCTGGCATTTCGGACTGGTGCATTTTAGATGAGATAAGCACTTTAGTTTCAGACACTGCATTGATTGCAAGTAAGGCTTTAAACAAAGTTGGCCCGACTTCCACCCATAAATCGTGGATACCAATGCTAGCAATACTCGCAAGCAGGCCATCAAGATCCAGTCGTCCCGTTGGTAAACTAGCACTCTCGATACAATGTGCACCTTGTGAAACTAAAGCATTTATTCGCTCTAATGGTGCATCTGCAGTATGAAAAATAGTAATGGATTTTGCGGTTTGCCATAACGTTGCATCCAGTGGCAGCCGCGCTAGTGGGTCAATCAGCATGACTGGCTTCGCCGTAATTGAATGAACTTGACGGGCATTAAGCTGTGGATCATCCGCCAAGACGGTCGCTATGCTAGTTAAAATGGCATCTGCACAATATCGTGCCCGATGTGTGAATTGATTGGCTTCAAGTCCTGTTATACGAATTGGGGAGCCGCACCGCTTAGCAACACCACCATTGGCAGTCAGGGCTAACTTCACTGTGACATAGGGGCGATGATAGATCGTCCAATGGTAATAACTGCGATAAAACTCTATGACTTCAGTTTCCGGTAAAAACTGACAAGAAATGCCTGCATCCTGCAGTGTCTTTTGTCCTTTTCCCGCAACCACATCGTTCGGATCGTAAAAACCAAACCATACCTCAGTAATACCTGCTGCAATTATCGCGTCTGTACACGGTGGAGTTCTCCCCGTGTGGCAACACGGCTCCAGCGTTACTAGCAAAGCTGCCCCTTGAGCCGCTACTCCAGCCATAGCAATCGCATTGACCTCAGCATGAGGGTGACCCGGTCCTGGATGATGACCATGAGCGATAATTTGATCATTTTTCACAATCACAGCGCCTACTGAAGGATTAGGCGCACAGAAGCCACGACGCAATTGTGCTTGTTTTAAAGCCTCAAGCATCCAAGATTGCAGTTGATCTGTATTCACATAGCCTCTTATTCAATAACTTGAAAAACACGACGGCAATTGTAACTATACTCAGCCCTATTCAACAAGCGTAGACGTGCTCATGCCAAAAACGCATTTGATCAAAAAACTTCAACATTTTACTGCTGACCAGGTTATTACCAGGCTGAAACCCTACGTTACAGAACGGCGTCAACAACGCATTCAATCTGTACTGGATCACCGCTTGAGTTCAATTCAAATCGTTCTTGAGATGCCTTATGACATTAATAATGCTTTAGCTATTCTACGCACATGTGAGTGTTTCGGCATTCAACACTGTCATGTGATTCAACCACAAGGCGAGGCAATGTCATTACGACGACTGACACGTGGTGCATGGTATTGGGTAGATATTACAATTCACCAAAGCTTAAACGAGTGCTTGCAACAACTTTCTGCGACACAATTTTTTATCGCTGGTGCAGCTTTACAGGGTTCGCAACCACTGCATGCGGTGCCCGTTGATCAACCCTTGGTTTTGTTGTTAGGTAACGAGCAACAAGGTTTGAGTGAGATGGCATTACAGGCCTGCGACATGACTTACCAAATCTCAATGAGTGGTATGACTGAAAGTTTAAATCTATCCGCAGCTGCCGCAATCAGTTTACACGACACCACACAACGAAAGCGTCAACTATTAAACACCAACGGCGACCTGAGTGATGATGAAAAAAACCAACTCACCGCACGTTACTTTCTAAACAGTGTTAATTATCGCTTGGTGAACAACCTACTACCTTCAAAGTGAGTTAGTGTTTTTAAAACACCTGATGTCGTTATATCTACGTTTTATATTTGGATAGCTAGCCCAATCCTCACATCGCTTGACCATAACTAGTAAAGTGTTATACCCATTAAAAATAACCGATTTTTTATGTTAGTTTGAAGCTTACCACAAGAACAAGGATGCTCTTATGCCAGACCAACAATCCATACAAGATCAACAGCTTGCTAGCCCAATTCAACTGAATATTGACTATCCAGAGCGCCTAAGTCGTATCACAACACTATTTCGATTTATCCTGGTCATACCTATTCTAATTGTTATGGGGCTAATTACTGAAAACTCGTCCTCCATTACCTTAAAAGGCCCAAGCGTAACCTATGCGAACCATTACATTCACGAGATTTACCACCACAGCGATTCATCATCTGCATCGAACTTCATCTCTTTTGACGATGCTAAAGATTATTCATCGTATAATGGCCATCATAATCTGATGTCGACTTATGTATCCTCGCCATTACTAGTATCAAGTGCTTTTCTGTTTTTGGGACCACTAGTGATGCTGTTATTTCGCAAAAAATACCCCAAATGGTGGTTTAACTGGAATGTCGAACTGATGAGTTTTTTACTTCGAATCAGCGCCTATCTATATTTTTTAACTGACCAATACCCATCGACCGATGAACAACAGCGAATCCACGTTGAGATTCCCTACATTGACGGCCAATCATTGAATCGCGGATTACCTCTAGTCAAATGGTTTTTAGCCATTCCACACTACGTAATTTTAATTGTATTGGGCTTGATTGGACTGGTTTTCACTGCTCTGGCTTGGATTTGTATAATCTTCACGGGTCGTTACCCCAGGGTATTTTTTGATTTCGTGGTTGGTGTCATGCGCTGGAGCTTGAGAGTCACCTGCTATGCGATTTTGCTGACTACGGATAAATACCCACCTTTCACAATGAAACCATGATCTTCGAATAAAAAAACCAAAGTTGTGGGGCTTAGGCTTGATGGATTTGTTCAAAAATAAATCAGTCGATCATTAAAGCCCCCTCTCTAAACTTTACGCTTGATTAAATAACACACAACCACCAGGATCATTGATCAAACTCAAAGCATTTAAGATTAATTTAATAATGCGTTGTTAGTATTATACCCTAGACATTGTACCTTCGTTTCATCACGACTTGCTCATGTCATAATCAATTCAATACCGCGGTTTAAATGTCCTCATGCCAAAACTTGATCTAAAAGAAGCCATGACCAGGCCGCAATCAGCCCCAGACATTTACAAAGAAGAAAGTAAAGAAGAAAGTATTGAGTTGGATTTCATCAACGAAATCTCTAGAGAATTCGCTTTCATCAGCGAACATTCCGATAACATCAACCGCGACATTAAATATGAAAAAATCTGCATGATTGCACCACGCGATGCTGCATTGTGGACCGAAAAGAAGATACGCTCTCAATCTGCCTACACAGTGGGTGATCCTAACGACAATCAAAAAACCGCTAATGATACTGAAATGAAAAGCTATACCATGCCCATTCATCAATCAATGACGAAGGGATACGGATTGCGTATTCATAAAGGGCCTCACCATCTTGACAGCCCTCACACAGCCGAAGAGTGCGCTCAATCCGCTAAAGTTATCCATGACGATCCATTGCTGGCTGGAACGTTCGTTGAGCTCAATAGCACATATGCATCAGCAGATAGCCAGTACAACCTGGCTGCCGTTAAATTTAACGAGAGACACAACAACATTATTGCGATCAAGCAGCAAGCCGGGAAAACACATTTTGTTACTCGTGAGGCGTTTATTACCAACAAAGAGACGTTACAACGTAACTTCAATAAAACATCATCTGACATCATGCGAGAACAAGGCTGGGTTAAGAACGTCTCACCCACAGAGTCTGAAAACACAGTTTCGAGCCCTGAGGCAATCTCTAACTGCATGGCTATTTTAATCATTGGTGGAGGCATTGCCGGTCACCGCGCTATTAGTGCTGCGAAGAAATACCTTATTGACCAGAAGCACAACCCCACGCCCAAATATCAGATCGAATTTAGCACTATTGATAACGATATTGCACTATGCACCAGTCAACGGGTCATTGATGCCTCAGCCTGCACGTTTAAGCCGCCCAAGATCACCGATAAATCTGGGATTAAAGTGGCTTTTCAATACATGCTTGCTGCACATTTTAATCACCCGAAAGAGATTGACCCTATCATCTACATGAGCAAAGATCCCAATGAAACACTCTGTATCATGAGATCACAGTATGATGGCATTTTGGTCACGTCACAAAGATTCTCACCACACGGCATTTATCAAACACCCGATACCAATAACCCACCATTTATTAATTACAATGAAATGCAAGACAGGCTTTATACCACACTGAAAGATGTTGGTGGTTTTAGCGCTGAAGATTTTGGTTCTCTTAAATGGAGTGAAGGTTACCAGCTCAAAGTCTCATCCGATCATCGACAGCCACCGCTGTCATGGGTAATACCATTATTTGCTCTCAATGGCATCCATATCTTCAGTGTCCTTAGTGTTTTTACAAAAACAAGCATCATCACTAATCCTATCTTTTATTCCGCGTTGCTATGTCTCTCAGTTCCCTTAATGATGCAATATGCCAACAACAACGAACCAAATTTTCGTGGTGCATTTATCTATGTCGATAATGATGGCATTATCAGCATTGGGCCAACGAAAATCCAAATCCAATACGAACAAAAATTATTGGATATCTTGCGTATGGTTGATGCAAACCAACAACCCTTCAGCCTTGAAAAACACCTGATTCAACAAATGATGACCAATAACTTTCATTTTTCTTTGTGCGTCATATCAACAATTTTACATTTTTCATTGTTTATCCTCGATTCAAATCAAGCTCAACCTATCACCAATCTGCTTGCTTCCGTACTTAATTTCATGCTGGCATTGATTACAAAATTACTCCCCTCTGATCGCCTGGTGAAAGTTGAGAAAAATGGTATTGCTTTGCATCCGCAAGATCCACTCTTACCCAAATATCATAGCCACATATTTTCTGTGTCACTGTGGAGCGAACTTTTCAATAAACGCGATGTATTACCTTCTTCACTCAGCATTAATGTCAATCAAAAAACCAATCAGTACGATAACTTCACTGCATCACAACGACATAAGACTTTTTGCGATGATAATCCAGCATCTACTTTTGAGGAAACTAAAAGTGGTCCTAATCTTTTTGAGTTTGTATAATGAACATGAATGATCATCTACTCAACACGCTGATAAAAAAACTATCGGTATGCCTATTCTGGAAAAATCGAGATGGTGTGTACTTGGGTTGTAACGACAGTTTTGCTAAGCATGTCGGAATCGATTCAACCGATGCCATCATTGGAAAAACTGACTTTGATCTCCCGGTTGAAAAGCATAGCAGTGAACACTACCGCAGGATGGATGAGCGCATCATCGCAACTCAACAAGAACATAACAATATCGAGGAAACACAAGTCACTGAAACGGGTGAAATCAGGCACCTACTCACCAGCAAAGTCCCAATTGTTGATGATAACAATAACAGTATCGGCATACTCGGGATTTATAATGACATTACATCAATCAAACAAGCCGAGGAAATTGCCGAAAAAGCCAACCGTGCAAAGTCTCAATTTTTGATGAATATCAGCCACGATTTTAGAACACCGTTTAGTGGCATTCTAGGCATGTCGCAGCTACTGCTTGATAAAGAGCACGATAAAGAAAAGCAGTCTATGCTGAACGACATCATTACTTCAAGTAAGCAACTGCTGAATCTACTTAACGATATCATCGACCTGACGCGCAATGAACAACACGAAATTCGTGTAAAGCCGGAATTGATCGATCTTGACAATGTGCTGCAAGAGACCCTCAAACTGTATCAAGCTGAGATCTCACAGAAATCGCTATCCGTGAATGTTGTGATTAGCGAGAAGTTGCCGAAAAAGATCACCACCGACAAAACCATTTTTTCACGAATTCTGCTCAATCTTATTTGTAATGCAGTTAAGTATACTGAACAAGGTGAAATCACCGTTCAATGCAACTTAACCCAACAAAACGAATTAGAGATCCATGTCATTGATACCGGGCTCGGTATTGAATCATCCGATCTTAATACGATTTTCGATCCTTTTCATCGCACTGCTACATCCCCCAATCAGCTTAACTATGGGCCTGGCTTGGGATTAAGTCTGGTCAAACAGCTGGTAACAACGCTCAATGGCTCAATATCCGTGAGCAGCAAAATGCATCATGGTAGCTGCTTCACGCTTGTCTTGCCCTTAGATTATGTCAACGAGACAGTGCCATCAAAAATCACCGACCACCACTCACTAAAGCAAATACTTAACCAAGTCGCATCGCCAAATCCTAGGGTCTTAGTGGTTGAAGATGATCCGATCTCGCAACGCTATGCAGACATGCTATTAACGTCACATCAATGTGACGTCACCACAACATCGAATGCTGAACAGGCCCTGTCACTAGACCACCACAAATTTGATATCGTGCTAATCGATATCGGCCTGCCTGATATACCGGGTGACCAGCTGATTGAAACACTGCGTCAAAATATTCCATCGGGGCAACCACAACCGCTTTATGTTGCCGTGACAGCACACCTTGATCAGCGCAAAAAACTTGACTACCAATCAAAATGTTTTGATTACGTCTTGCAAAAACCTTTGGATATTTAATTTGACAATGACTCTTCAGTCGATCATGTCACACTGACGAATACGACGAGATCACATTACAATTTCTCCAAATCTCACACACTTTGAATTTTTATTTTTTTTAATAAAAATAACAATATAATCAATTAGCTAGATAGATTACCGAGCAAATCCAAACGTTGTGTACTATTATCTGCATAAGATGCAAACACTGGAGAAAATAATGAAAAAAATATTCTTGGGATTGGTAACTGTTTTTGTATTTTTTCCAGCTGTTTACGCTACCTGTGACACAGCCCTCTTTTGCTCGACGAATGATTCACACTGCTGCCCTAGCCAGGTTTATAATGGTGAAACTGCGGCTTTACAAGCATGTAACCAATCAATGATCGAGAAAATACCCTGTTGTACGGCTGACTCACTTATAGATGTTTGCTGTCAGGTCGACGGTAGCAACGAGGGATCTGATAACTATATAGGGCTGCATCATCAGGGACAAATAGATAAATCAAATAAAACCAACTGCGGAACAAAAACAACGACCGCACCTGATACTTCAACTGATACTTCGCCACAATCGAATGGATAGAAAACTACCGTCACAAATTCGATATCATAATGACCGATATAGGCCTACCTGTTACAACGTGTGGCCAGCTGATTGAAATACTTGGCCAAAGTATTCCATCGGGCAACCACAGCCGCTTTATGTTGCCGTAACAGCTCACCATAATCAGCGAGAAGAACTTGACTACCTCACAAAAATTTTTGTTACGTCTTACACCCGCCCCTAGACGATCTCTGACACTTTGGTTTTTTGGGGCCTGCTGGTCTATCTAGCACATACATTTCGCATTTCTCATTTGAATCATGCTCATTAATCTTGCTGCAATGATCCTGATAATTGTGTTTTTTTTCCTTATCAATCTGTTTAGATACTGCGGATGAGAAACTTAGCGTTAGAAACAGCAATGCTGATAGGAATAAGCTAGTTAATGATATTGTTTTCATACGATGACCCGCCTTTCTTCATAGATATTGTAGTAAAAATAGGTAGCGTTTTTCGAATAATATCTAAGCTTTATTTAATTAATCGACAGCAATCATCCTCTCAAATAGGCTTTTCAGTTGAAAATACTTTACTTTTCAGACTAAAAGAGATGTTTAATTAAATTTATTGCTATTACTAAATTAATTACTATCCAAATAATTAATCGGCACTATCTATGACTTAAATCTTCCAAAGTTTTTTTTAAAGAACTGATAGGTGTTAGGCCCGTTAACAGCACTCACCTGTTTCCAAGCCTTTACCGCCTGCTGCATCGAAGGGTCACTTTCATGAAGGAAATAATCGTGAATAAACTGGTTGTATTCAAACTGCGGAGAAATAACCTTATTCGGCTTGTTTTTACTATTTTCATCCAAATAACCTTGGATTAAATCACCGTAAGTTAATCCCGCTGCGAGGTTACTGTTATCTCTAAACTGACGCAGATACGCATTAAATCTAAATGAGCTACCAATGTGGCGCACAAAAAACTCTCGAGTTACGGCGTCACTTCTGTAATGCTTGACCGGTGTAGTTTTCTTCAGCTCATGATCGCTGTCTTTTGTATACCCTTGATTGGTTTTTATCGGTGATTTTTTTTGGCCCGTTTTAAAAAAAATAACCAGCCTTTGTACTAATTCTTGTTTAAGACCTTGCGCACTCAAACCATAACTTTGACAGGCCTGCATCAACTCGGTTTTCAACCAATAATAATTCTCTAAATCCATCAGAGATAATAACCGGTCTGGCTTTTTATTGACTGGCATACCCACCTTTCACTGATCTAGCCCTCGATAACAGAGCGTTTGTACAACATAACAATAGCCTCAGTGGCACACTGTCTCGATACTTGAGAACTGACCTTCTACGTACCATCAAATTTTGTTGTCAACCGCATATTATCGCTAAAAATAGCACTCACACCCCAATCAAACAATTGCTGTGCACGGCCCTGATCATTCACGGTATACGCCAATACATGAAAACCCGCATCACGGACTGCCTTAACTCGCGATGCGCTCAAAAAGTTATGCTTCATATGCAGGGAAATACAACCTAATTGACGCAGTGTCTTTACACCAAAAAAATGCCAACGCGTGCACACCCAGCCGCGCGCAACGGTGGGTGCAATCTTCGCACTGTAATGCAATACCTGTTTAGACTTGCTGGAAATAATCAGTGGTGGCAAGTTTTCTGACCAGTGCTGATCAATCACAGCGTGCGTGGCATCAACTACTGCTTGAGTTTGTTGACTGGGTTTGATTTCAATATTTAACCCAACTCGATGCTGCGCCGCCACCTGTAACCATTCAGCCAGTAAAGGTATGCGTGTATCTTTGAAACTCGCGTCAAACCAACTGCCGGCATCCAGTTGTTGAATATCCTGCCAACGTTGTGCTTCAAAATTACCCCGACCGTTTGAGGTGCGCTCCAAATTATCATCGTGGAATAAACAGGCCTCACCCGTACTGGCAAGCTGCACATCGGTCTCAATGTAGCGTGCACCGGCATCGATTGCGGCCAGTAGCGCGGGGTTCGTGTTTTCTGGTGCAAGACATGGCGCACCTCGATGGGCGATGACCTTAGGAAAAATAAAGTCGCTTAATTGTGCAATCATAAATTTACATTACTAATACACACTGTGTTTGTAAACCATTGATTGCATTCCAAATAACTTGCTTGAACCTGAATGGCAGATTATCATTATAAACATAAGATTAAACTTTATTTTAGCCTTTGATCCCAATAACAGTGTCTGTACTACAACGGGTTACGACAAGGAGAGGACTGTGGCAGATCGTTATCGATATGGTGCATTGATGCGTTATGCGAATCTGCTCGGATTTGGTGAAGTACATACCAAGCTATGCCCAGAGACTGGCCTGCATGCGGTTATTGCGATTCACAATAATGAACTAGGACCGGCTATTGGTGGTTGCCGTTGTTTCAGTTATGGCTCAACCACTCGCGCAGTCAAAGATGTTCTTAGACTGGCCTACATGATGACACTAAAAGCAGCAATCAGCGAGCTACCTCACGGTGGGGCTAAGTCGGTTATTCTCAAACCCAAGCAGATCAAAGATCAGCGCGCTTTTTTCCATGCTTTCGGTGACTTTGTTCATCAGATGAATGGGCGCTATATCACCGCCTGTGATGTTGGCACCTCACCTGATGAAATGAACATTATTGCTGAGCGCACACCTTATGTGATTGGCGCGACGTCTCTGAGCACGTGCGAAAGTAGCCCGGCCGAACATACGGCACTGGGTGTGCTACGTGGTATTCAAGCTGCGGTTAAGCATCGTTTAAAAAGAGACGACCTCGATGGTCTTCGTGTCTCCATTCAAGGTTTGGGCAATGTCGGCTTACTGCTCGGGCAGCTGTTAAAACATCGCGGCGCCATCATTACGGCATCTGACAAAGATCCTAATAAACTGCAACAAGCGGTCGATTTACTGGATGCGAAAGCAGTCGCTTGTGAAGCCATTTATGATATTCCTTGTGATATTTTCTCACCTTGCGCCATGGGAGGGACACTGAACCACCACACGCTAGCACGACTTCAAACGGCGATTATCGCCGGGTCAGCGAATAATCAGCTAGCACACCAAAAATACATCCACACCATTGACAACAAGCGAATCTTATTTGCGCCTGACTTTTTGATCAATGCCGGTGGTTTAATCCACTCCGCAATGGTCTATACGTACCACGACCCTGATTCAGCAACACAACGTATTAACCGTATCTATAATGTTGCACTCGAACTGTTTGAGCGTGCTAATGCCGAGCAGGTATCAACGGTGGCTATTGCTGAACGCATGGCACAAGAGCGCATAGCTGCAGGTGTATCACTCGAATAGAATATAATCACATCATTCTAACCCTTCATGACACCTTCGCTGAGAAAATAAAATAGGGTTATACGCAAGTAAATAATGCCGTTTATCCATGCTAATCAATGTATATTTCAGCCCAAACCACCAGCTCAATCAACAATCGTTAGTGGATCGCTTTAAACCAAGCTCATATCATACTGCATGATCATGATAGTTAACCGACTACGGGCTTGCACAATCGAACTGATGAACAACATTGTCGTTTTATTTACTAGAATCTAATGGAAATGGCATTCACACTCCTGAGCAATACAGTGCAAGCATGATATATTGATTGTGCATATTTCGCTCATTTGAGTCGCTACCCTATCAACACATTAACAGATAGTGGTTTGTTAATAGCAATAAAGTTAGACCCAAATCTAATGATCTTACACCAGGAAAAAAGACCTTTTGTTGGCAAAAAATCATTACTGATCATGATAAGCCTACACTACGTCATACCACCGCAGGTCGCAATATTGGCCGTGGGTCGAGTCAAAACACAACCCGCCGTGCACGACAAGCAGCTGGTCACGCATCAATTGTTACCGTTATCGCTGTCATTTGACCACCGCGTCATCACCGGCGGTGAGGCCGCGCGATTTTTAAAATGCCTGATCGACGCCCTAGAAGCCAATTAAAAATAGTGGTTTGTTCAACAACTTACGCTGTATTCCACGATTTATTTTTCGTATACTTTGAGTTCGATTTATCATGGAAGATCGCAACATGGAAGAGAAGTACAGCAATTTAGTCGCCATGCAACAAGCATCGTGCCAACGTTTCGCCGAGCGCCCTTTGTATGGCGTAAAACAGCAGCAGACACATGAATGGATTTCCTACGCAGAGTTTGCTGAAAAAATTGATCACTGTCGTGCAGGCTTAGCTAGCTTAGGAATCGGCTCAGGTGATGCCGTGGCATTCATCAGTAACAACTGTGTCGAGTGGGCAGTCAGCGCCTACGCCACCTTTGGCCTCGAAGGCATTTTCATTCCGATGTATTTGGCACAACATGTTGATGACTGGCGTTATATTATCAATGACTGCCAAGCAAAGATCATTATTGTTAATAATGACCTCACCTTTGAAAAGATTCAGTCGATCAAAGACACATGCCCGCAGATCAAGCAGATTGTTGTTGTTGATTCAAGCACTAAGCACATGTCCTTTCATGACCTGTGCCATCAAGATGTACCTGCGATTACTGCTAAGACCCAACAACATCATGAAACCTGCTGCATCGCATATACGTCTGGTACCACGGGAAAGCCAAAAGGTGTGATGTTAAGTCACAAAAACTTTATGTATGAAATTGAGGCTGGCTTATCCGTTTTCGAATTAAAAACTTCTGATCGCTCGTTATCATTTTTGCCCTGGGCACACATCTTTGGTCATGTTACCGAAGTTCACGCTGTAATACGCAGCGGCATGTCGACGGCTATTGTTAACGATATCCAAGAGATTCTTAGTGATATTCAATTAGTAAAACCCACCATGTTGTATGGGGTTCCTCGAATTTTTTCAAAAATTTACACCGGCGTCATGGAGCAAATAGCCCGCAAACCTAAACCCATTCGCTTGTTGTTTCATTGCGGCCTTAAAATTCGACAGCAACAACTCGACAAGCAACCAGTCGCGTGGCATGACCAGCTGCTGGTTAAGCTTGCCGATCTGCTGATTTATCGAAAAATTCTTGCCAAATTTGGCGGGCAGCTGCGGCTTGCTATCAGTGGTGCGAGTGCATTAAGTCCAAAAGTCATTCACTTTTTACATCAAATCGGCATCCCTCTTTACGAGGGATACGGTTTAAGTGAAACCACTTCTGCAATTACGCTCAACACCATGCAAGACAGCATTATCGGCTCGGTGGGCAAAGCGCTGAGTGGTTGTCGAATTGTGATTGATCCACAGAATCGGGTAAGTGAAACAGAAGGCGAAGTAATTTGCTACGGTGATAATGTAATGCAAGGTTATTACAACCAAGCTGAAAAAACTGCCGAGGTGATGACGGCTGACGGTGGCTTTCGCACGGGTGACATTGGCAAGCTCAATGATGATGGGTTTCTATTTATTACCGGTCGAGTTAAAGATCAGTTTAAATTGGAAAACGGCAAGTTCGTTGCGCCAGCACCGATAGAAGAGCAGATCAAACTCAAACCTCTATTTGCACACGCACTAATTTACGGTGCCAATCGCCCATTTGTTATCGCTTTATTGGTGATTGATACCATCGTACTCAAAAGCATACTGCGAAAAAGACCAATGGCTGGCAACATTAATGAGATCTTACAAAAGCCCAAAATTAAAAAACTGATACAAAAACAGCTCAACAAACAAGTTGAGCCTTTCAAAAGCTATGAGAAACCGCGCCAGTTCATCTTACTGACTGAAGATTGGTCGATCGACAACGAACTGTTAACCCCAACCCTTAAGATCAAACGGCAAAACATTGAAGAAAAGTACCAACAAGAGATTGCCGCACTGTATGAAGAACACAATTGCGTTGCCTAAGCAATCCCTGCTATCGGACGTTTTGTGATTCATACTTAAGGTTATTTTAAGCGCAAAATCACTCATATTTTGCTATTTTTCGATGTGATAAGTTGTCAGCGTAATGAGTACGTTGGCAAAGTATCGTTAGAATTTCATTTTCTGCAGCCAAGACGTCGAAACCATGCCTTCAAAAAGAATCAAACCTAGTCTGCAACGCTGTGAGGTTAATCCGCATTTGACCCATCGGCAATACAGCGAATTTGGCACCCTAATTCGTAGCTACTTGTTTTCGATCACGCTTTATGTCAATCGTGGCGCCCCTATCGACCGGCAAAGCGATCCAGATGCCTATTTAAGCGAATTATCGACTGCCATTGCCAATAGCTTGAGTGAGATCTGTGAATTAAAATCAGATCAAAGCAATGGCAGACAAACAATAGCATCGGTACAAAAGCATGGACCCACCTGGAAACTGTTTAAGGAATCAGCGCAATACACATTGTCACGATTACGAGATCAGCGCCTGGGACGTCAGACAATCTACTCGATCGATCCCACAAAAATAATCATGAACAAACACCTTGAGAAAATCTCGAATGAATTATCAACTCGTTGTCAAGGCCGCTGGCTTGAGGAAAATGCTGAGCACCTCAAACCCATCCCTCTTGAAAAGAAAACCAGTACGACGGCAGAGGTCAATTACATTGAGATTAACGGCCACCAGTTTTATTGCGATTCAGGTGCGATCGATCTCGATGCTTATGCCAAAAGTTACAAATCATATTACAGTCAACTTCGCGAAGATGAAAAACTAGAGTTTGAGACCACACTTTCACAACGCATAAAATGCAGTGCTGAACTACTCGAAGATCTAGAGGATAGCATTTCTGAAAATAAATCAACAAAACACAATAATAAGAAGGCTAAAAAGAAAAAAAAGAAAAAAAGTCAAAACGATTCAACGCAAGCATTAAAAGAGAGTGATACTCTAGAGACGCAAGCAGACGATAGCAGTAATACAGATTCACAGCGCGAAAGACTGGCTCAACACGAGCAGGAAGGACGTATACAAGCTCTCAAAGCTTTTGAACGCCAACAACAGCAACAACATGAATCTGATTTATTGTCTCACGTCTTCAAATTATTTGCACAAGGCCATCAAGAATCTTTAGAACAACTTGAGCAAGCATTGATTGATTGCGAAAAAACGCTATCTAACGAAGACAACACCAGCTACTTTGACTTTCTTTCTGTCCTACAACAGCAAGTAAAAGCGAAAACCCAAATAGACATAGCTGACATGATTGCTGACTTTAATCACAACCAACCTGATACTCTCACCAATACCACCACGCAAGAAAAAATTGACTCACTGCAAGACACGCTGTTGCAATTTCAAACGCCTGAATGCCGTGAAATTATTCGACAACAGCAGGTACATCGTCAACAGGTTGCACACGACATCCAGCAACAGCAACACTGGTTTAACCAATTATTTCTACCGACACAACAAATCATTGCCTCCATTAACTCAGCCGTTAACCAGTCTTTACCTGGCAGTCAACTGGGATTAATTGGATCCAGTTTACTGGAAAATATCGAGGGCAACCCATGCATGCTCAGTCGTAGCACCGATATCGATATTCTCGTTCTCGCAAAATCAGATTGCAGGATTGATACCAAAGAATTACGACAGCAATTGCATAACAGCTCGTACGATAATATCACACTATCTTTAGGCAATCGTAAAACTGTGGTCTTTAGCAGTAATGAACCCGAGCACAGCAATGGCAAACGGGTGATCAATATCGAATTAACCAATAACCTAGACCCACACAGACCCATCGATCTGACGATTATCCAATTTACTGACAACAATGATATGACAATAAGGCAATACCTCAACGCCAACCCCATCATCAGCGATCAATTTGGCATCGACCTTGGCGTTATTGATCTTGCACCAAAACTGCCCTCACCCGCAATGATCCCCGATTATCAAAAACACTACCTACAATCCATCATGGATTTCAAACAACCCGACACTCATACTTGCACACCAAAAGCATTCGCTAATTACTTTAGAAACCAAATCAAAAAGTTGCTTAGAGCCACCGTGACACGAATTGCCTATCACCAAGTTTTTTTTGAGATGCCTCGCCAAACGATCTATGTACAGCGAGACATTAGACAATCCAACGATCCTAAAGGCTTAATTGCACAGAAACTTGAAACTGAATTATTTAAATTATGTCAGGTTAAATTCCAAGAAATCGAACTGATCGCCAGGTATGATTTATTAGCGACTTTTTTTACGGTATTACCAATCATTGCTGTCAACGATGATCCATTACTGATTGAAACCCAACGGATTTTAGACTTTTGCCTCAAGCATACCCAGAGCAATCAACTGATATTATTGCACATGCAATCTTTTAATAGTGCATTACCCGCCGATATGAACCGATTATCTTATGAGGAGATCGGTGTGTTGACACACCAATTTTTGATCTTGTACCACACCATTATGGTGAGCAATTTACACCCCAATGCCTTCCATCAACATCTTTTACGGCAGATCCTCAGTCGCATACAGCCATTGCCGATTACACATGACGTATTGGATGCATTGCGACACAAGGTGGGGCTGTTCGATTACCCAACTATTCCTTCAGCCAGAGAAACACAGGTACCGACACCAACACCAGCTGGATTAAATTTAACCAACACGTAACCCAGTCTCCTTAAAAAATGATTGAAGTTATTGTCGTTCGCCTTACAATGTTTTTGCCCTTGGCAGCCATTAGTATCACCAGCATTGAGTAACCCAGACCCATGAAAAAAGCCGTTGTTTTATTTTCTGGTGGATTAGATTCCACCACCTGTTTAGCGCTTGCACGAGATCGAGGCTTCACGCCCTACGCATTAAGCTTTGACTATGGGCAACGTCATCGAGCCGAATTGGAAGCGGCCCAACGCATTACGACGGCTATGGCGATCGAACACCGCATTGTTAGCCTATCCATTGGTGACTTGGGCGGATCAGCATTGACTGACTATAGCCTGACGCTACCTACCGACCACGATACCAGCAAGATCCCAATCACCTACGTCCCTGCCCGCAACACCACGTTTTTATCCATCGCATTAGGTTGGGCAGAAATCATCGCGGCAGAAGCTATCTTCATTGGCGTTAGCGCCATCGACTACTCCGGTTATCCTGACTGCCGACCGGAGTACATTGCAGCTTTTCAAACCATGGCTAATCTTGCGACCAAACGATCAATCGAAGGCGACACGATCACCGTGCACACGCCACTGATTGATCTGAATAAGGCACAAACCATAGCTGCAGGGCATGCTGCCGGCGTTGACTACAGCATGACGGTTTCGTGCTACCAAGCCGACGCTTCCGGAC
Organism: uncultured Coxiella sp.; assembly: GCA_902623005.1. Taxonomy (GTDB): domain Bacteria; phylum Pseudomonadota; class Gammaproteobacteria; order Coxiellales; family Coxiellaceae; genus UBA9148. Next base: position 14,193 of record CACNSC010000002.1, on the reverse strand, counting down.
GTGCTTGTGGCCAATGCGACAGCTGTCACTTTCGTCGACTTGGCTTTGCTGAAGCCGGTCTTACCGATCCCACTCGCTATCAACCGATTGCCGTTGACTAATACTCCCGCGCTTGATTACAAATATGCCATCAACTCAACCCAGTAAAAATATAGGATATGCCGTTATTGGTACAACACTAGAATGGTATGATCTGTCTTTGTTTGGGCTTATGGTAGCTTATTTTCCCAGCATTATTTTTCCATTTTTAACCAAACCTAAAGCACAGTTCATATTAATGCTTAGCTATTTTTGCAGCGCGGTATTTAAAATTGTCGGTGGTAACATTCTGGCATATCTGGCTGATCGTTATGGAAGAAAACTAATATTTATTACCAGCTCAGCCATGATGACTTTCAGCACCTTGCTGATGGCCTGTTTCCCGACACAATTACAGCAACCATTACTGACTTTGCTGCTGTTTTTTTTGATTCGCATTCTTAGTGGCGCTTCGTCGGGTGTTGAGACCACTGGCGCTTTGGTTTTCAGTTACGAACATGCAAAAAAGTCACACCGAACACTAGGAATTTGCGCAGTGTATCTTGCTATCTACCTTGGCTATTTACTAGCTGATTGTGTTTGCTATGTCATTACTTCGCAATTTAGCGAACCACAGCTGCTGCAATACGCATGGCGCCTGCCTTATTTTATAGCCGTTGGGATTGGCACGATCATTATCTTCTGTCGTTATCACATCGAGGAATCACCAGAGTTTCTTGCTGCTGAGAAAAACCCCAAATCAACTTATGGCCAAGCCTTAAAACGTCATGCACTGCTAATAGTTTGCGCGATTGGTATATATGTGTTGGCAACCAGTCTGGATCAATTTTTGGATGTCTGTAACTTTTATTTCATTGAGTTATTTCACTACACACTGCACAGCATTTACCATGCAAATATTATTATCACCTTAGTGACATGCTGCATCATTCTCTTGGCGCAATTTTTCATTAAGCCGCAACAAACCATCTATGTGCTAATTGGTGTGATCATTCTGCTGGCCTTGATAGCAGCTCCCGCCTATTGGCTGCTCAGCAATCAGCGTGAGTGGTCGTACATCTTGGTAAACATCAGTAATGACATGCCAGAGTCAATTGTTTTTTTATGCATCACATTGATTGTTTGTCGCAGCTGCCCAACAGAGTTTAGAACTTCAGCACTGACATTGATTCAATCGATAAGCACTGCTATCGGAGCTGCTTTTCCCATATTAATCAGTCATTTAATTTATAAACTTGCGACTCCCTATTGGGTCCCCATCATCATTTGGAGCATGTGCCCGGTGATGTTGTTGAGTACGTACCCGTTATACCGCCTGCAAAAAAAACAATCCAGCTGACCAAAACCGAACGGAAACAACCATAAAAGCCGATTTTTTAACACTAATTTAACCTAAATGCGTTAAAATGTCGCCCTATGAGCAAAATAACTGAATTGCAACCAAAACTAAGCGAGATTGACAATGGGTAAAGGTAAACCAAAACCTACAAATAAGGCAAAAAAAACAGATGCTAGTATAAAAAAAGTAACTTCAGGTAAAAAAAGCAAAACTAGCAAAGACAAAAGCAGAGGAAACCCAGTCGAAGCTATGCAACCAGTGGAATCAGTTAAAAGCACTACCGAAAATAAACTAAGCACGGTTGAAATAAATCCGCAAACCCACCACAGCCTTTTCTCAACGAGCTGGCTTACAAACACCAATACGCCGAGTGATAGAAAAATCGTCGAAGAGTTGGCTAAGTTTTGTAATGCAAATAATGATCGCAAGTCAGACTATGAAAAGATTGCTAAAGATCTGAAGGTGATCTTAAGTGACAAACAACCTATAGGAAGGCGCTCAGAAGACATCACAGCTGAAATTTTGCAACGACTGATAACGGCATTAGAAGAGGAAACGACCAACCCGACATTAAAAGCCCGTTTCGATCGCATCATCAATGCTAATGCCGAGCGTGCGTATGCCCTAGATGCCACATGCAGTTTACTGAACCTCGTAATCTACCAAGAATTCAGCCCTACTGGCACAATGCTGTATCTACTCACCAAACTCTATCAACATTTCATTGGTGAAAACCAACAAAACTGTTTGCAAATTAGTTTACAGCGACTCAAAGATCTCTTAAAAACAATGGAGGATAATGTCGACCCTAAAACTAATCAAATCCCTAAAATAAATAGAAATCACCTTGAAAGCTGCCTTTTCCCTGATCGTAGCTCGTTGACTACCAACTCATCAGACGAGAAAGAGTTAAGTGACCAACCTGTTGCAATGACCGGCTGTGCTTAAGCGTAGGACGATAAGTTTCTAACAAAAATACCAACCCATTGAGCTCCTTAGCGAGTTGATTCAACATGCCCAAGAATAAAAAAACAAACGTCGGCAGTTAGGTTCAGGAAAAATATTGTTACTGATGAGCGGTTCTGTTGCATTCATTGCAGCGATACATGCCGCCTGTAAGGGAAATATTTTAAAACTAGCACAACACGATTTTATTACCTTAGATAATGAAAGCAGCTCGCCCTTGAGCAAGGCTGACATCAACAACTACGAAAACACTACTGTTGCCTTAATAACACGAAAAACGGCCCAACATCGTGAGTCAATACCTAAAGGTGTTTGCGATGTGCAGATCGAAGCACCGAAATATGACAGTCAACTGACTACTCAATATGGTTTTCGCATTTCAATCCCTCAGCCTGATCAATATCTAGGGAACTTGATCAATCAGATAAAAATCAGTAGCGCAGGTAACCCTAGCGGAGAAAAAGTGTCAAGTGACATTAAGATGCTGAGAACAGTCCTTCCGGCTGTTGCTAACCATCAAATTTTAGCCAGGTGCTTGCTTCATCCTTATTTTAACGTGTTGATTAATTATGAAGAGGATTCACTTGTTAATTCAGCCGCAGTGCATCCAGATACCATGACCCTAATACTACACAACAGTGTATTTAAAACAGAGGATAAGTTAATCTCTTCGCTTAGAAATGAGTTTAGTCATTTAGAAACCGTGGTCTCTAATGATTGTCGCTTCGGTGAAGTAAACCGTCTTCATGAACAAAGGACCAATATATTTTTTGTTAATCAACGAACAAACACGGTTAACAACAAAGCACCAGATGATATTGTTAAATTTACTATCAAGATTAGAAGAAAAATCCATGAAATAACCAATTTATGCATGGATTTCACCAAAATGGATCAAGGTGAAATTCCAAAAAATGACTGGTATTACTCGGTAGCCCAAGCCCTAGAAGAAGTTACCCTTTCTTTTCCAAAATTTGCTACTGATGATGTGGCTACCTTTGAGGATAAGTATGCTTTTATACCTGAAGATTCTGATAGCATTATTAATGTTTATAAATCTAAAGCAAAAGAAGGTGTATCTAACTTATATGTGCCGATAAAGTCTATTGTTCAAGAGTCAGGGACGAGACGCTCTGAATATTTATATGATGATCCAAGAACGTTAGTTGGACGCTTTCGCGCTATAGTGCGTGGACTAGAGAGAGTCAATACAAAACTGATGAACAACCCTATCTATCAAAAGGCAGCCATGAAATCTCCACATGCAACGGCCCGTATGAGTGTAGAGTATCTAAGTTTTATCCAGCAAGCATTGCCGAATAAATTACGACAAATACTAGTTCCTGAGCTTTGTGATCATATGACAAAGCTAGCACGATCTTCACGAAGTTCTTGTCGTTATTAACACCGGAAATATCTCGTATAGAGCATATCGATAAAGCAAATAACAGGCTTTTATATCATTCAATGTATCAATTCATGATTCCAACGAAATACTCATCGAGCACGTGGCTATGATAAACATCTCACTAAGGTGAGTAACGCGAATTGATAATGATTGAAGCATGCTTCACTGTAAATTTAATCCTATCCAAAGGTCAGCAGCGTTAAATGATTTCATTGAATAAGAATAATAACATTTATAACAACTTAAGATCTTTATACAAGGAACACAGCACCGCAACAATATCACTCAAAATCCCAATGTAACAATTACCGGTCAACCGATTGACGCAAAAGACATAGACAATCGGATATCAATAGTTTTACCAGAGTTATTGATACTCCAAAAGCAACAATCCCGATTAAAAAAATTTTCTGATTACATTCAAGAAGTGGATTGAGGATTTAATCCTGAACTACGTTCAGAAGCATGGGTATTATTTCCTGTTCCAGATAACCCAGTACAAGGTTCGCTTAGAGCCTTAAACAGTGAACTATAGAGATTTTTAGGAACATTGACTGCATCGGGAAAAACGCTCAGGCTAGTCATCATCAACGAGATTACCATTTGACCAGCATTACGCATAAGCCTTGGCCCCATGAAGATAAGGCAAAGCGCCCCATTTACATCCCTATCACAATTTGAATACCAATTAGCACGATTTTGATTTTGATATGCTCCAAGCACAGTATTAGAAACGGTACCTACTGCATTGAGATCTAACAAAAGTGGACTGGGAGTACATTTACTATTTAAGACCTCTCCATAAACAGTTGAAGCTACAAAAGACGATTTAGCACTGGGCTGGAGCCATACTTCAGCACAGCGTTCCTGATAAGCCTCACTATCATTAGCAAGATGCCATTTATGATATGTGGTAATGAGCGACATATTTTGTAAAGATCCATCAGCTTTCACTAACGATTGATTAAATGAATCCGAACTTGCTGTGATTTCCAACAGTGAATTTTCTTTTTCTTTTTCTTGTTCATTGCTTCCGTCTTCTTGCTGTGGCTGTTGCAGTTGCAACGATGCCTGTTTGTTTTTCAGATCACCGAAAAGTTTTTCAAGAATCAGTTTAAATGATTCAGGCATTTCACCTTGAAAAAGCCCTGAATCCTTCGGTTGTTCTAGTAAATGCCCAATCTTCTCGATTTTTCCTCCCAATGCAGTTGTGTCAGTTGTATCAGCTAATTCAAACGCTTTAATAACAGTGCCTAAAAATCCTTTTACTTTATTGATTTCTTCTTGATTAAGAAAAGGATTATCATTGGCTTTAAGATTTTCTATTTTTTCATGCAAACCTTGAGCATTTTTCAAAGACAATTCACCCTCAATAAATTGTCTTAGCGGTAGATAGAATTGACTTATCGACTTTTTCGCTGAACTAAGAAAAAGTGGATTATTTTCTGTTTCAGTTGCTGTTGCTGTTGCAACAGTTTCGTTCATGATTATTTCGATCCAACCATTAAAGCTTTTGAGATCATCTGTTGGTATATCTCGAATGTTAATCTTACCGTTGTTAAGTAACGCTTGTAACCTTTGCTTTATTAAATCGTTAATACCATTTTTTTCACTTTGCTCTAGTGTGGACGTATAAACCAAAGCTTGCAGCGCAAACAGGTTTCTTTGATCTAATTCACCAACTTTATGATTTTCAACGAGGAATTGAACGATATTATCATTGTCGATTTCTTTTGTTGTTGTATTGTCAGTATTAGGATCGTTTTGTTTATTTTTATTGTAGTGATTGACTAAATCGCGAATTAAATCACGTCGTCTTAAAATTCGGCAAACGGGTGATTGATAATATTTTTCCGGTATTGAATAATTTTCAAAAGGAAGAACTACTTGGTTTTCACCTGTTATATTTTCAGCCTTTAGCATCGTCGAGTTACTTGTCACATCGCTACTATTTTTTGAGAGAGATAATGATGCAACATCTGCGCTAGGTAAGTATTGCTCAAAAAACTTCTGAATGAATTTCAAGTCATCTATTTTTGCTTGCTGCTCTGGAGAAGGCTTTTTAGAAAGGCTCTGGATTAATAATACAATTCCGGCAATAACAGCACCAATACCACCGGCGAGCTTTGCATTCTCGGTAAAAGTATTCGTTGGCATTGGTGTTATTTGGTCTGACTTTGAGAAATCAATTTCCATTGTAAGCGGTTTCTCACTCAGCATTATGTTAGGGGTTTTTTTACTTATCTCAGCGACTTCCTTACCGGAACTTTTCGACCTAAGAAACTCATGCAATGTTTTTTTAATAAACGTTTCCGCATCATGCTCCTTTATTTTCGAGTCTGAGCCTGTACCCTCAATCGTAAAAAGACCGTGAGAATTTTCATCGTCCCCTTGCTGAAATGTGACTCCCGGCGGCCAACCCAAATCCTCATCAAATGCATCAAGTTTAATCGTTTTTCCAGTGAAGTCTTTACCACTAGCAAGATAGAGATGTTCAAAGAACACGATAAACTGGTAACGCAAAGCTTCACTCGGGTTAGTTAAAGTAGCCTCTTTTACACCGTCCCAAGCTACCGTAATTGGCTGACCTTGAGTACCTTCTGATTTTGATGCTTGCTGATCAACTTTATACGTGTATAAAGGTTCGGGGGCACCTGAGCTTTCATCAACGGAAGTCTTATCATCGCCTTCGTTTGAAGGTGGCATTTCATAAACCGCGAGCTGATAGCTATTGAGGGGTTGAACTTCAACCTCACCTAATGGATTTTTGTCGTTGATCTTAAGCAGCTTCCGATAAAATCGGCTTTGACTTATTAGTATTGTTGAATCGAGATGCGATTCTTCTGATTCGGAAGAATGTTTTTTTGGCTCCGGGTACAGCTGCTTTAGTTCCTCAATTGTCAAACTATTGAAGCCGTTGCCATTTTTAGAATTATTACGCATTACGAATAGCCGAGGTTAATTGCCCTGAAGATGGGTTTATAGTATCAATTAACAATACCTAAACTTTATTAAGAAAATCTTAAATTTGATCGTTTTTTGGTAAAAAAATCACCGATTGGAGATCAAGCAAAACCCCATACAGCCACTTATTGACGCACCAAATGCTGCACGGGTTCAAATTCAAAACCCACCGTTGCCCGCCACGGACTAATATCCAAACCACCACGACGGGTGAAACACGCTTGAATACATAAGGTTTCAGGCTGACACTGGCGCATGATATCGGTAAACATCCGCTCGACGCACATCTCGTGAAACTCATTGTGTTGTCGAAAGGATACCCAGTACTGCAATAAACTATTAAAATCAATAGCTTGACCCTTATAATGACAAACTACCGACGCCCAATCCGGCTGTCCGGTCACCAAACAGTTTGATTTGAATAAATGGGTGTACGCAGACTCTTGCACCACTTGCTCGGATCGGTGCGCCAGCAAGCCTGGTGTCACGCTGTAGTGCTGGCAACTCACATCAAGTTCATCCAAGCAAAAACCCTCAAAACTCTGCCAACTCATGCCGACATTGCTGGACAATAACTGCAACTGCAAACTCACCGCCCCCGAAACCACCTGCGACAAGTCTTCTTGCATTCGGGTTTGTACCGTCTCTAGATCAGAAAAAACCGTTTGATTAAATGAATTTAAGTATAATTTCAATGACTTAGACTCAACTATGCAACGAGACTCAGCATCGACATAAAACCGTAGCAATGCCACCTGCGGCTTACCCGAAGGACTTAACCACGATACTTCATACCCGGTCCAAAGATCGGATCCAATGAATGGTAACGGTGAGGATAAAGCCAAGCGCTGGCGATTCAGGCTGCGCGGGATTGCCACCAACAACTCTGGCGAGTATTGATCTTGGTAGGTTACCGTTTTTCCTAATGGACCGGCGTCTATGAGTTTTGATAGGGAATCTGACATCAATGAATCCTCGGACTTTTCAAATTGTTTAGTTAGCTGCTGGGTTTGTTGGCAACATGGTGGCGTAAATACGACGGCTGGACGCTGAGTGGGCTCACCGTCTGCTGGTCACGATATGCAGCCTGCGCCAATGCGAGCATGGCCTCGGCACGCGGACAGATCTCAGCATGTATCTGCTGACAATTAGCCAGTGCAGGCGATAAGGTCGCCGCATACGTGCCCCAAGCATTACCGACACACTGCCATTCGCCGCCCGGCCAGTGCCAGTCTTTTGCAGGCGTTAGGCAATCCTCAATCATCACTTGCATCAAACCGGCTGGATCCGCTTGATAACCGCCCCAATACAAACTGTCCATGCGCGCGTCCCAAGCCGCCAGTACCTGAGTAGCTCCAACATCCAGCAATGCGGTTTGTGCCAACACGCGCAAGGTGGAGATGGCAATTAACGGAATATCGGCTGCAAACGCTAAACCTTGTGCAAAACCGGTGGCTAAACGCACGCCCATGAAACTGCCCGGACCATGGGTAAAGGCAATGGCATCTAAATCTGCAACCTGAATCGCAACACGTTGCAATAGCTGCTCAATCATCGGCAACAAACGCTGCGAGTGTTGGCGTGGCATAAGCGCGCTCTCAGCCACAACCTTGCCTTGATGCGAAACAGCAACAGAACCGCTCGCGGTTGCCGTATCAAAAGCCAATATTGTCGGCATACACCCTATCTCCCAGCGAAATTTTAGGTACAATATGATGCGTATTTTACCCCGAATAAGCAAGCACCATGGCCTGTCTGACCCTGCCCTACCCAACCAATTCTGCGGATGTCTTTGCGCGGATTGCGGACTGGCCGCTGGCGATTTTTCTCGACAGCGGTCAGATGCCAGACCAGTACCGTCAATTTGATATATTCAGCGCTGCACCGCCACAGTGGCTGCGACTGCAAGACAATCAAGTCTGGCATGCCAATGCCCAAAGCCAGCGTCGCCTCGAAGGCACGGTTTTTGATGCCATAAAACAAGCGGTTGTAGACGTCGATCACGTCAATGATGCTCCCAAACACCTACCCTTCACGGTCGGCGCGTTGGGCTATGTGGGTTATGATGCCGGACGCCAGTTGGAATCACTGCCCTCACACCGAATCTGTGATTTAACCCTGCCTGATGCCGTCGTTGGCGTGTACGACTGGAGCGTGGTCATCGATCACACCAAGCACAGCGCTTGGCTAGTATCCTCGCTGCCGACAAAACACCCTCGCTTACAGCAAGTTTATAACCGTTTAACGCAAAGCCAATCCGTTGCAAAAGATTTTTTATTGCAACAACCATTCAAAGCTTGTATCGATCAAGCAGCTTATCAAAATGCCTTTCAACAACTTAAACATCACATCCAAATGGGTGATTGCTACCAGGCTAACTTATGCCAACGTTTTCAAACCACCTACCAAGGCTCACCATTCGCTGCCTACTACCACCTACGGCAACACCATGCCTCGCCCTTCAGTGGTTTTTTTCACACGCCATGGGGCGACATCCTCAGTCACTCTCCCGAGCGGTTTTTGAAGATTCAACAGCGACAGGTCATGACACAACCGATAAAAGGCACCGCGGCACGTGATCATCAACAACCGCAACGCGATCGTGAATTAGCCGATGCCTTACAACGCAGTGAAAAAAATCGTGCTGAAAATTGCATGATTGTTGATTTACTGCGTAACGACTTGGCACGCACTTGCGATGACGTCAAGGTACCTGCATTGTGTGAATGCCACAGCTTTCCCAATGTGCACCACCTGATCAGCACTGTGACGGCAACGCAACAACCGGGAGTACACAGTCTCGATACATTAAAGACATGCTTTCCGGGTGGCTCAATCACTGGAGCACCGAAAATACGCGCGATGGAAATCATCGCCGATTTAGAGCCTTATCATCGCTCGGCCTACTGCGGCAGTTTTTTTTATTGCGACACTCAAGGTCATTTGGACAGTAACATTTTAATTCGCACGCTGCTTTGTGTTGACCAGACCATCACTGCCTATGCCGGAGGTGGCATTGTGCACGACTCTGAGGTCAACAGCGAATACCAAGAAACCCTGACAAAAATACAACGCTTATTGCATTTGTTAGAATCATCATTTTTGACGCAAGACAAGGAACTGCCATGTTAGACACTGCCATCAAGACCTGGACTGTTTCCGAGCTTAATCAACAAGCCGGGCATTGCTTAGAACACCATTTTTCCCTAGTGCAGGTAATCGGTGAAATTTCCAATATCTCCTGCCCCAGTTCGGGACACTGGTATTTTTCTTTGAAAGACCAACAAGCACAAATACGCTGTGCGTTTTTTAAAACACGTCAACGCGGTCAACTGCCCCCGCCTCGCAATGGCGATCAAGTGTCGCTATTGGCACGCGTCAGTGTGTATGCCCCACGAGGTGATTACCAGTTGATCGTGCAACAACTGACACCGCACGGTGAAGGACGGTTACACATTGAATTTGCGGCACTGAAGAAAAAACTGCAAGCCAAAGGCTGGTTCGATGACGAACATAAAAAAACTATCCCAACCTTTCCAAAACAAATTGGTATCATTGCCTCACCGACCAGTGCCGCCCTACAAGATATAATTCATGTCACACAACGCCGCTTTCCGACAATACCTTTGTTAATTTATCCCTGTACGGTACAAGGTGATCAAGCCGCTGCCAGTATTTGCCATGCCATACAACTCGCCGATCAGCAAAGTGCCGTTGATGTGTTGGTGATTGCACGCGGTGGTGGCTCAATTGAAGATCTATGGCCATTCAACGAAGAAATCGTAGCAGAGCAAATTTTTAATTGCCAAGTACCGATCGTCTCAGGTGTCGGACATGATATCGATCATACCATCACCGACTTTGTTGCTGACGTGCGTGCTGCAACGCCCAGTGCGGCAGCAGAGCTGGTAACACCAGACCGCGCACACTGCACCAATCAACTGCGACACCTCCGCCAACAACTCGATGCTAATATGACAACCATCATCACCCGCTGTCGCACGCAATTACTGCAACTGCAACAACGTCTTCCCAACCCAAAACAACAACATCAACAACAACGCGACTCGTTAGTACAACTGACACAACAACTGCAGCGCGCGATTGAGCGCCAAATGCAACACCATTATCAAACGTTAGATCACTATCACACTCGGCTGCGCGTGCAAGACCCCAGCGCTAAGCTCAGTGCTACCGCACAACAACTGCAAACCTACCAACAACGTCTGCAACACCTACTACACAAACACCTGCGTGATAAAAATAATCAACTGCACCATTTAAGTCGCACATTGCATGCACACAGCCCGCTTAAGACTCTAGAAAAAGGCTATGCCATCGTTCAACACGAGAACCAGACCATTACCTCATCGCAAGCTGTTAAATCCGGTGATCAACTGGACATCACCCTGCAACATGGCCAGATAGAATGTATCGTTGCAGCAACCAAAGACTAAAGACCTTTATTGTTGCCAATACAGACTGTCTCCACTACACCATCACGTAATCCAACACATCAGATAAATCAGGCTCTGGTTGTTTTGCTAACGAAATTTTTGTGGCCAACACACCCAGTCGACTGACAAGCTTTTCACCTGAATCCACTACTGGGTCTAGCCTCAACTGGCAGCGCTGCATACCCTCAGCATCTTTATAATAAGACAGCAGTTCAGCACGTGCATGATTGAATTGCTGTTGCTTAAGGTGTGACACCACCACCCAACACCCAACGGTAATCACATCGGAAACACGCTCACACTGCATGGCACTGACGTGATGTGATTGCCCGTCACGATCGATGACGGTGTAACGTGGGTTCAAATCGTCACCCTCTACCGCTGAAATTTCTACATAGCAACCATTCAAACGCTTGTCGGTCATATTGATTAACCTAACAGCCGTCTGTAACCGCAAGAACGGTACAACTATACGATTAGCAATCATGGTCTGTAACACACAACGTGCTTCACGTTCGACTCGTACTGCAACGTCTTTAGTCACCGCGCGATTACGATTAAATTCAACGCATTGCTGCACGCGAAAATGATGCAAATCGGTGTACCGTTCAACGATTGGATCAAGCAGATACTCCGAGCTGTGCTTGACTAAATTTAATAATCCATCCAACACCCAGCCGGTGTGCTGTGCAAAAAAATCGCTGAGCACAACTGACTGACTTAACACCTTGATTGGCTGATCGGCAATCATCAATACAATATGGTTGTACTCTGAGCGTGCACCTGGCTGATCCAAATAACCCACCAGCTGCAAAAAATACAGGGTATAAATGCCACGTTTGACCAACTCAATCACCAAACGGTTACTGGTTTCGTGACATTCTCCCACCCCTAAAAACGTTGTCATCAAACAACGCCACAGTATCGGTGAATCGTAATGGTGAGTGGTGGTGTGTTGATCCAATAATAGTCGAATCTGTCTTGCTAAGTGGGTATAGCGAAGATACTCCGGTAACAATCTTTGCTCGTGTTCCGTCAATGGATAGGTCGGTAGACCCATATCAGGATCGGCTATGTAAGCAGGCAAGTGATGACGCGGGATGATGTTATGTGAGGTTTGGACACCCGCTAGTGTCCGCATAGCATCTTCGCAAATTTCTCTAATGCTTGGCATAAATCATTCCCGTGCATTTATCAACAATCGGTATAAAGACAGTATGGTATTTGTATACACGTATTCATTTGCTGCAAACCATAACGCGAGTGATTGAACAAATCGACTAAAAGGAAGCTATATTGCGACTTTAATGCGCAAAAACGGATGAATAATCTGCTGTTAATGCGCTGATGACACAGATGGCGACAGCTGAGCAGATAAACTACCCACCTCAGCTGTCAAAATGCCTGTCGATAAGTGTAACCGACACAACAACTACACCCTAGCTAAATCATTTAACTTACCCATACTGCAGCCTAAGACAGGTCACAACGCCTTTGGCGAATGTCAGCCAAGTTACACTTTTCAAGATAGCTTGCTCCATAAACTACTCTATCGAATTATAAAGCCGACGTTTAAGCAGGTTATATCGCCCGCCTGTCATCATTTAAAAGGCCCAAGTGCCATTAAGCCCATCACACATCAACTGCATGACGCCTTATCATCAAAACAATATCGCTACGTGATTCGGACTGATGTGAAATCCTATTATGCCTCAATTGATATCACCATTTTACAAGCCATGATAACGGATCATTTTGATGATCCACGACTAGTGAAAATCTTGTGTGATAGTATTGATGCACCGATCGATCGAGGGGGTTGGTATGAACATCCTTACAAAGGTATTTGTGTGAGATCAGCATTATCGAGCTTTTTTGCAGCACTCTACCTTAAACCCTTAGATCAGTGTTTTGAAAATCGGGAAGATTTATTTTATTGCCGTTATAACGATGATATCGTTATTTTATGCAAAACGAAGCGGCAATACACCAAAGCCAAACGCCGGCTTAAAGACACGTTTAATACACTCAAATTATCCATGGCTCCCAAGAAAACACGTATGGGGTCAGTGAATAAAGGTTTTCATTTTTTAGGAATTCAGTTTACTGTGGCACGAACCACAGCCAACTCCGATCATCATGAACAACCTCAATCATCGGTCGTGCTCTCGTTACACCCACGATCGATACAACGTTCCATCGACAAACTAAGACTGAAGCAATTCGATCTGCGTTTACTAGAACGACAACGCTACTCCAGTGCAGATCATCCTACTTACGTGCAAAGACACTGGTATCGATGGGCTAACTGGTGGCAAAGACAACATACATCCCTGTGTGGTGTCCGAATTACTCTCGTGACACTATGACAAGAGATGAGTGATAAAATGGCCTCTAAGCTCTGGGTGTTCTTTCGGGGAGTTTTCGCCACCTCTGTATGTTGTTGTGCATTCAATACTGCTGTTCGGCGTCATGGACTAGGGTAGCCCGGCGCCTCGTGTGGGGTGGGGATGCATGGTCGGCGACGCCTGCCTATCCTCTAGCTCTTCTTCCGCTTTCTCACGCTTTCCATAAGGTAGGAGCCGGGCTATGTCTTCCCCTGTTTCTTTCGCGCCATCGTCGCTGTTAACATCCGGCGCCGCCGCAATACTGCCCGTATGTTACTACCTGGAATCCGCCTATCAACCCGACTGCCACTAATGATGCTAATACGTATTTCATGTTTTTCTCCAATTTTTAATGAACACCGAAGAGCCAACCGCCGTACACAGCGATAATGTGATAGGAAAGAAGGAGATGAAGGACGCACGCAATAGTCACAAACCGTGCCCCAGAGATTGCGGATTTCAGCCTGCGCGCGAATAGGCAGGGATGACGTTCATCAAATGAAACCTTCAGCTAGAGACGACATAACAGAGGTGAGCCGCTTGTGTGTGGCTCCAGACTAGGCGAGCCACAAAAAGTTAACTTAATCTAGAAACAACCTGACGCGCAGAAAGATTGAACTTTAAAGCATTCGC
>CACNSC010000001.1 GCA_902623005.1 uncultured Coxiella sp. | reverse complement strand
GACAACGCGCTCAGGAAAAATAGCCTGAGACAAAAGGATTGATACTGCCCCGCAACAACTGGGCAGTTGGCGAACCTGTGTTAGTGCACAGTTGAGCGCCCTTATAAGAAGGTTTTATACCATGAAAAAAATGCTTATAAACGCGACGCAGCAAGACGAGCTGCGAGTTGCGATCACTGATAATGGCTTGCTAATTGATCTAGATATCGAACACGCCGAACAACAACAAAAACAATCCAACATTTACAAAGGTATCATCACCAGCATTGAGCCTCATCTTGACGCCGTATTTATCAACTACGGAAGTGAAAAGCACGGCTTCTTGCCCTTAAAGGAAATTTCAGAAGAATACTTTATCACTCAACCTGAAAGCGATATTCAAAAATCTGATATCAAAAAACTATTGCGCGAAGGCCAAGAAGTAGTCGTGCAAGTTGAAAAAGATGAACGTGGCACCAAGGGTGCGGCACTAACAACCTTCATCAGTCTCGCTGGATCTTACCTTGTCCTTATGCCGAACCGGGTTAAATCGGGTGGTGTTTCGCGTCGCATTGAGGGCGAAGACCGCGAACAACTCAAACAAATCATGGCTGAACTCGCCATTCCAGAAGGCATGAGTGCAATTGCCAGAACAGCCGGAGTTGGCCGCAGTGCGAAAGAACTGCAATGGGATTTAGAAGTCTTATTACGCTATTGGGAAGCTGTAAAGCAAGCCGCGGTGGCCAAAAAAGGCCCTTACCTGATTCACAAAGAAAGCGATGTTATCATTCGCGCCATCAGAGACTACCTGCGTCACGATATCGAAGAAGTCATTATTGATGAACCCTCTGCTTACGATCGCGCCCAAGCCTATATCCAACAAATCAGACCAGACTTCTTACCCAACCTTAAGCTCTATAGCGATCATTTCCCGTTGTACAGCCGCTATCAAGTCGAGCAACAAATAGAAAACGCCTATGAGCATGAAGTCCAATTACCCTCCGGTGGCTCTATTGTAATCGATCACACAGAAGCCTTGGTTGCCATTGATATTAACTCAGCACGTGCGACGAAAGGTGGCAACATTGAAGAGACGGCTTTTCACACCAATAAAGAGGCCGCAGAAGAGATTGCTCGCCAAATGCGAATCAGAGACATAGGCGGGCTAATCGTGATTGACTTCATCGACATGACGTCGACCAGCAATCAACGCCAAGTTGAGAATACCTTACGCGAAGCCATGTCCATGGACCGTGCACGCATACAAATTGGGCGCATTTCTCGCTTTGGCTTACTTGAGCTATCACGCCAACGCATACGATCTGCCCTAGTAAAAACCACTCAGAACATTTGCAAGCATTGCAATGGTCGTGGAATCATTCGAAGTGTTGAATCACTTTCACTTGCCATCATCCACATGATTCAAGAGCACGCCGCGAAGACTTCCTCGGGTCAACTGCAGGTACAACTGCCAGTTGATGTAGCCACGTACATTATGAACGAGAAAAGAGATTCCCTGGAGTCAATTAAAAAGCACTCTCAATTAGACGTGTTGCTGATTCCTAACCCACACATTCAAACACCACATTACGACTTCAAAATTCTGACTAATCCAAAAAACAATCAAGCAGCAAGCTATCAATTAGTACAGATTCCTAAGCCTGACGCGACCACCAAGCGCAGTACTAAACCTCAAGAGAGTAAAGAACCGGCAATTAACCAATTCTTGTCCACACCAGGCAATAACAATTACGGCTACAGCAAAAGACCTCAAGAAGGTGTTATCAAACGACTTTGGGGCATGATGTTCGGCAGTGAAGAAGAAAAACACCCTGTAAAAGCGCCCTCTAAACCTCAGAACAGAAAACCTCAATCGAATAAAACTGCCACGCAAAAATCCAATGATGGCTCACGTCGTGGCAATCGTGGTGGTGCGGCGCGTAAAACCAGCGGCTCAAAAAACACCTCCCAAACTGCGCGCAATAAATCGCAGAACAAGACCAGCAAGCCAAACCCAAGAAAATCTCAATCGCACCAACGACAAAACGATAAACCTCGTCCGACTGAAAAAACTAAAAGCAGTTCACCCGCTCAAACAGAGAATAAGGCTACTCCACGAAAAAAACCGGTGCCTAAGACCAAACCTAGCAATCAAGTCACCACACCAGAGCAACCCAAAGCCGATGTGAAAAACAACCCAAATACTCAACTGGTAAAAACCTCCGACCTGACTCAAAAACCAACTGAAGTGAAGGCTACACTTCCCGCGAACACTAAACCTTCAGAACAAATCACCAAGACCCAGTCGTCTGATAAAGTGATTCAACTACCGCAGCAAAATGAAAAGGCGGTGGATTCAAGTCCTGAAAAACCAGTAACTGAGACAGTAAAACAGTCAAGCCCAATTGATAATCAGTCTGGCTTGAAAAATGAAAAAGCGGCAGACTCGAGTCCTGAAAAACCGGCAACTGAGACAGTAAAAAAGCCAAGCCCGCTGGACAAACCGTCTAGCTTGCAGCAAGTAAAAACAAAATCAGCTACCGCTTCAGACAAAGACGCATCGAAATAATCATTGCGGTAATAACTTCTTCAATGCTCTGATAGCAATGCCCCTCTACATCGGGGAATAGTGTCCAGAGCATTACTTCAGCTTGGGTGATATCAACGCAAGCTCGAGCTCACACTCATCTTTGTAAGCGTTAAACTGATCATTATAAGTTGGGTAGTTTGGCTCATGCACTTTGTGTTTGAACAGCTGCATAAGACTCAATAAGCGTGAGCGCTCACCAAGCAACATGCGCGCAATGACAGGCTGATGATTCTGCCGAAACACTAAATCATATAATGACTTATAAGCTAAAAAGGGATCTTTACTGAGCTTGTGTTGCTTCAATTTATCCAGTGCATCAACAATAGGATCTTTATGGTTTTTAAAATCAAAGAATATACTTGTCGACGATTTTTCGGCTCGCAAGAATAAAGAAACGTTCTTCATAATACGCAATAACTCCATTGCGTTTATGATATTGTTTACGCTAGTGTGAAGATCAGGATAGACTGACACAGGATCAAGCATTGGCCATAGAGCGCTTTGCCTAAAGGCTAACTCAGCACTAGCGAAATTTCGACTTTTCTCTTGAGCAATACCAAACCAAGCATCCTTATGACTGTCACCCGCCATCATACCCCCGGCAAAGATCCTCAATGCATAATCATGATTAATGAGTTTGATACAAAAGGCATCATAGTCAAAAAGCCAGGCAGCTTTAAGATCTTCTGAAGACTCAAGATGACCTATATCAGACCGATCAAATAATGTGGAAGCCAATAATACCAGCAAAAAAGCGTCTCTAGCCTCGTCGGATAAACTTTGCTGACACTGAATCTGACTTAAAAGATCAGGGTCAAAATCGACAACGGCATCAAATGCAATAGCAATGACAACCAGCTTTGGAAAAATCTGATCTTGCCAATAGGACATGATCCATTGTGTTGGCGTTAGCAGCTTATCAGCATAGGCAATGGTTTTTCCATAGCGTCCCGATACGATTTTTTTTACCATGTTTGAGACGGATTTAACGTTGCTCGATTTTATTTTAACATTATTTTTTCTAAGCTCTGCCTTAACGCCCCGAGCAAACACTCGAGACTCATACCAATGCAGATGTGACATGGCTAATTGCGCTGCCCACACTGATGGAACAGAAAAATCAGCACTAGATGAACTTACGGAACGTGAAGACTTTGGCTTAGCAAACATAAAAAACACCAAAAGAGACTAAACAAACATAACCTAAAAGCACCAATGTTTCAAAATCACCGGGATTTACACTATGTCAGTTAATAACAAAAGAGAAACTATCCGTTTAGGAGTCGCTTGACAACCCCAATGTTTTTGGCCAAATTGATCAAGTTATTACCGTTAAAATCAAAAATTTAAGATTCTTCAGCTAGATAGGGATGCATCAGCATGAGCAATAACAAACATTCACAGCTTGGCTCAGGGTCTTTTCAAGCGATATATATCCTATTTTTTGCTGTCATGGTGAGCTTAGCGTGTGTGATTTCTTATAGTAGCGGCCTGTATTTTGCGCAAATGATACAAAATCTTTTACCAAAAATATCTGGATTATGGGCAGTGATCTCGACGATTTTGGTATTTAATTCAAGTCAATCACAAACTTTTCATGCCAGCATTCATCGCGTTACTGGATCAATCCTTGGTGCGTTAATAGCTACTGTTTTTTTTACATTTATTGGTATAGCCATATGGGTATGGTTCGTAGCTAGCATCGCAATTGTCATCATCGCATTCGTTATACGAATGGGGGATGACTCTAAATTAGCCCTATTGACTTGCGTGCTGATATATGTGATTCAGCAAGCAAGCCCCAATATTGCTATCTGGCAAAACAGTGCAGAGCGATGCATTGAATCCATTATTGGTATTGTGATTGCGGTCATATTTAGCCTAATTTTCGGCCTATTTTCACGCTTGACTACAAAATTCATTCAACCCAAAAAATAACAGTAGCCATAACCTTATTTAAGTTTTTCTTGAAGCCTTCCTAGGGCTTAGCTCAAACAATACTGAGGTTAAGTAACTAGTGGCGGCATCTCAACTTGGTCAACAATCGAGTCGGTTGATCGCAGCAAGCCAGACAGCTTGTAACCGAGAACCATTCCAGCCGATGCAAACTGCAAACAATGCGCTGACAACCTCTGGTTGGCACGATGTTGGTATACGGAAGCCGACAATGAGACCATTACCATACCAAGAATCGCCATGTCGTAATAATCAGCTCGCTGCTGACGACTGGCAGAAAGGTTAAATAAGGTATTCACTATCATCGATAGACCAATCCCAGTCACAATAGAGCGTGGATAGTGAGGCCAATCTGGTCGAAAGTTTTCCGGCATAATTATCTCCCAAAAAACGCGATCGTAGGCAATCTATTAGAGGATTTCCCTTAAAAAGATATTATTCGTAACAATAATTCCAAAAAAACCCTATTAATCCTATACAACTACCATTGTGCCTAACTGGTTAGCTCTACCACCTCCACAACTTCACGACCATTATTAGTTTTTTTAACCTGAATAATGACATCTATCACGTGACGAATTTCATCTATAATTTCTTGGTCCGTCATTGATGGAACCGCATTGAGCTTGTAGAGCTGCTTCATACGAATTAGAGCCTCCTGCGGACTGCCTGCATGAATCGTGGTCATACAGCCCTCATGACCTGTCGCTGCTGCATTTAAAAAGTCTACTATCTCCGCACCTCTAATCTCACCAATCACAATACGATCTGGACGTAGACGCAAACTGCACTTAATCAGATCTTGCATTGTGATGGAATGCCTATCATCGACCATTGAACTGATTAATAAATTAACCTGATTGAGATGAGGAGCGACTATCTCACGTGTATCCTCCAATGTAATCATTCTGTCATGAGTATTGACAACGTCTAGACAAGCATTAAGCAGGCTGGTTTTTCCCGATGAGGTACCGCCTGAAATTACGATGGTTTTTTTTAGATACAATGCATAATATACAGCACTGCGCCACGCTTTGTGAGAAATATTGTCTCGCAATCGCTCCTCATACGAGTCGTAAAGTTTAGATGAAGTTGAACGCTCTAAGGATTGTGATTCGATGAAGAATTCATCAAATCGTGGTTTACGCTCTATTTGACGACGAATCGCAATTACAGGAAACAGGGAGATAGGCTCAATCACACACTGTATACGCGAACCATCCATCAAGGATCCAGAGAGAATTGGACAGTTTTGATTGAGAGACTGATGATTTTCCGTTGCTAGCAATTGTAATAGATTACTCAGATGATAATGATTAAAAGCCGGAACATGATGTTTTATTACCGAGCCATTTTTCTCCACCCAAACCTCCTGAGGGCGATTGATCATTATCTCAGAAACTGCATCATCATCGAGCCAGGACTGAATCGGTGATAACATGCCACGTGAATTTGCCGCAAACATCACTCACCGCTCATGACAGAATAAAACGATAAGTCTTTTGCTACCATAATTTGAATCGAACTTCCCTGATTTACAGATAAGGTTGGTTTGATATGCGCACGCGACGTGACACTCTGTTGCGCGGCTTGTTGTAATTGACTCGCTACCTGAGTGCGATATTGTGACGAAGAATTATCCTGATCAGAGGCATTAACTCCTAGTGTTGCGACACTGGCACCCAATGTTGATAGCAACACCCCTTGTTGAAACCGCTCAATGAAATGGGAATTGACACTATTTGCAGTCTGGCCTGAGCGACCAAGCTGATCTGTAGAGGGACTCTCAATTGAGACCGAGATGCCATCCGGTAAAATCAGTCGTTGCCAGACAATACAAAGACGATTAATACCTTGCAACGTCATTGAATTATATTGACCTATCAGGCGACTACCTGCAGGTATTAATAAACGGTGTCCAACATAACTGTATACTGGGCGTTGAGTAATCGCTCTCACCAACCCCGGCAAATCCGATGAAATAGCTGTCTCCAAGGTTGCAGGAATTAGTTCACCAGATACAACGGTCGCCTCTGGATGAGCTAATCGAGTAGCCGATTGAGTCTTAGAAAATACATCAGAATGATTAATAAAATCCAAATCACTGCCACCCTGTGCCCATGAATCTTTTGAGGGATTGTTTGCTGTATTCGTGACAGTGTTTTTACTTTGATACACCTGAGTTGGTGCGTGTTCTCGCATCAATATCACTTTACTTGATGTCAATGTGGTGGGTAATTGATTGGAATGTGATACCGCATTATGAATGAGATGACTTTGTGAATGAATACTAGCAAGGTTTTTGGATAAATTATCTGTTAGATGACTCGACACAGCTGCTTCAATCGATTGATCTGAGTGAGTATGCTTGGATTGATGATGACAATAGATGATTAACAGTGTTACAAATCCAGTTAAGATCAATGTGATCATCAAGCCTAGCTTATGAGATGCTCGTGCACTTACCTTAATTGATTCTTGCCAGTGATTTGGTTCGTCTATTGATCGACCCATCATGAATACTCGCGGGGAAAATGGTCAATCTGTTGATGATTAAAAATACTTGCGACGCATTGCACGCTACTACGCAAGGTAAATTGACGAGCTAATTGTAATGCTAACCAGTACTGGCCCTCATGCCTCATATTAATCAACGCCTCATGCCCTTGAGCATCTTTAACCATAAAAAATGCTGGCACCACTTGACCTGGTTTGAATTGAAAATAAGTAAAATGGCCATCATCAAAAACCCGTTGCGGCACGATAGATCGGCAACCGTGAAAACGGTAATCCCAATGATACTCAGGATTGACTGGATTGAGCGACACATTAATATCTTGCGATCTTATCGGCAGAGAGATTGCAGGTGGATTAATGAATCTCACACTGAAAGTTGCATCGGTTAATTGTTGTGAGTTTATTGTTTGTAAGTGAAAAATATAACGTCGTAATCTATTGCTTTTATTGTGGGTTAACACCGTCAAGTTCGTATTCGATACCGGCATCACCGGCTTGATATTGATAATATTCGGAGATGATTGTGAAACAACGATCGACCAAGCAGCACTATCACCACACTGGATATCAGTAACTGTTTCATGGACACCAAGGATAATCTGCGTGGTGATTAATTGAGAAGCATAAATATTAACAACATTATCAGGCTGATAAATTATCGTCTTCATGCGATGATCGGATGATAAGCCGCGTGGAGTTTGAGCTGATAAAGTCAATGTTGATAGGCCACCAATCAATAAAAAGGTATGTAAAATAATTTTAAAAAAATTCTTCATGTTAGATCACGCTGTTTAACTTGATAATGCGTCACTTGAAAGCCATCCCAATTTCGCCAACGAATGTCAGGATTGCGTGATGGTTTGGTGTATCGCCAACTGATAATGATAGAGACAGCTTGTGAACGTTTAATTCGAGTGTCTAAATCATGATCCGTCATAACCGCATGCACCTCAGCAAGATTATGATGCTTATCAGGATACTTGGCCTGTGTGTTAATTTGATCAAGGATAACAATATCGTCTATATGCACATCTCGATAATGGTGGTTACCTAACTGATGAATCAAGGATTGCGGATTATCAGCACGCTGCTCATCGATGTATTGATGGGCAATACTTGGAGAAGACATCCAAACCGTTAAATGAAACTGGTCAGCATAGGCTATAGGGTCATATGACTCTCGATTACTGATATAACGTACAAGATCATTATTAAGTTGCGTTTGCTTGATACTGGTAATTGAAGATACATCACGCTCAACTGTCACTCGACCGTCTGAATAATGGTGAATGATCAAAGGCTCTAGATGTTGTAAGGGTATAAGACAACAACACAATACAATGAGTAGTAATACCAATACAAACAAGGCACATGAGAATGCTCGAAAACGGTTGCGGGATAAAACCAGATTGAGATGGCAATCATCTGCCCAAGATTGCGCATTCGAAAAATAATTTGAATTATCATTAGTATTGGCTGTTTCATCCAAGTGATCAGTGTTAAATCGTTTACGATCGAAGACAAAAGACCGAATATTCAATAAAATTTTCTTTAGCTGATTTATCATGTTTTAGTTGACGATGATCGATGAAGACTCATGGTAAACACACGATCCGAGGAACGAGCAATACCGGACTTTTTGGCTTCTGATTGTGCCAGACGTGATGAACGCTGCCTCAAAGACCGATTAACCTGTGTCGCAGGCTTAGTGAAATGTCGAAAACTCGATGCGATACCATCTGCCACTAAGCCTGAAGCTTGCTGTGCAAATGCGGATGATCCGATATTACCCCCTAAACTCATCGCTAAGGTAGACACTCGCATTATTTGCCAAACACTTAAAATTGCAACGATATAAAAAGGTACAAAACTAATTAGAGGAAAATCAATTGCTTGACTTAGATAATCATCAGCAATTATTGCCTGTAACACTGACATGTTAAGACAAACCGTAATATTAACAAATACAACGATGAAGACACATCCGGCGAGAGCACCCATCCAGCGTTCAAAAAAGACACGAGTAGGAGAGAACAAAGTAAAACCAATAAATAAGGGACCGGCCGTGAATAAAGTTGCTAATAATATTTGAGCAGTGATTAACTCAAGGAAGGCTGTTCCAATCATCAAAATCCCGGTAAACCAAACAATACAACCATCAAATAATGGAGCTAATTTAGTAATACCGCCCTTTTGAAATAAAAAATTGCCCACCTTGGCCACCTCAATCAGTAGAGACTGCAATGCCCCTGACATCCCCTCACCGGCAAAATGTGGTAGTTCTACTGGAGTTGCACTGAGCAATACCGCACTCATTTCACTGGCAGCACTTTGAAAACCTTTCACTACGACAGCACTAAAATTACCCCAATTCATCGCAAATAAATTAATTAAACCAATTTTAATCGATGAGCGTATAAAGGTATTCATAGATACACGACTCCAGCCTTGCATGATTGCTACGCCCATTAATGCAATATATAAAACAATAGAAAGCTGTAAAGGAGTTTGTAAATAATTAGACAGAGCCATATATCCTTTATAAACGCACTCATTCAATAAAACAGTGACCTCCTCTTGATACTGTAAAATAATGGTATCGTAAGTTGCTAATGCCAATTATTTTGACCTCAGAGCTAACTGGCTCATGACACGTGAGACGTATAGATCTCTAATCGAATGATATCGTTGGGTATTGGTTAAGTCTTCTAAACTAGCAGAGTGAAAATGCTTTTCCGTCTGAATACTCGACAACAATAAATCAAAAAAAGTCTGGCATGATGGTGATAATTCAGTTTGATCCATACACATGATAAAGGTTGATCCTAATGCGGGTTGGATTTGCATGGACAATTCAACCTGCTTAGAGTGGTGGAGCAATAAATCAACTTCACTGGTCTTTGATTGATCAGTCAAATGATTACGTTGACAGCCAGCTAGCGCCATACATAAAAGAACAGTAATGTATTTACTCATAGCTTCATTTCTCAAGACCAGGTATTAATCGGGATTTGATGACAATAATGACCGAAGTCATGACATGGCGACAGTAATGTGGGTTCAGACTGACATCCGACTAAACAACCACTCCATATAATCATCGCAAGCAATCTCATAAAGACTCCGCAGTATCAGGAGGAAGAGTTCTATAATGTGACTCTTGCGCTTGATCATGAAGATTTAGTGCTGATTGATCGGCTAACTGTTGGTTCATTATCGTCTCCATTTTTAACGATTGCATTTGAATATATGCCAACTCGACTGCAATTCTTGAATTAAGATCCAATGCTGCTTTGGTATTGACTGTGGTATCGATATGATCTGAAAGATCATGAATTTTTTGCAACTCTTTATTGACCTGATTAAACGCATAGGTTGCTGTTACGGCCGATGCTTGATTAGAAGCAGTTTGTTGTTGAAATAACTCGGCTTGTGAATCATCGCTGCCACTGGCAAACTCCTCTTGCGATGGATAGGGATGTGACTGCGTGTAATTCGTCCAGAGTGTTTGATAATCCTCATTTTGATTACCACTGAGTCCTTGTACTGCCTGCTCCCAAGTATCCGGAGAGTATTGTTGCTCTTTAAGCTCACTGAGACTGTTCATTAGGTCCCCCATACCATAGTGACCTTCAGCATCGGCAACAAGATTATGAGTGTATTGTTGGATTTGTTGGTTGATCTGATTAATTTGTTGTAATTGTTGATACTGATCAGCCAGCTGACTGATGGCATCAACATCAATGACAGGCAACATTGCCCAAAGAGGTTGTGATACCAATAGACAAGCACAAGCCAGCCATCTCAGCATGACGACCCCGACATGTAATGCGACAGCCAATTCTCAGATTGGCAACCGTACTTTTGCATTAGTTGGTGACAATATTGCACACTGCGTGTATTTGCCGAAAACACCTTTAAGTATGACGCCAACCGCTTCATTGGAAAACGCACTAAACACGATTCATGAGCCTGTTTATACAACATGAAGTATTCCGCTGGGTTCATGTGTCGCACACAGTGATACTCACGTTCTGTTAAATTAAAACATGACAGATAGTCAGATTTCTGCGCTTGAGGGTTAGCAAAATAAATCTGCGATGCGCAATTATCCAATAAGACATGTGAGATGGATGACTGGGCTACGGTTTTAGGACTTTGTGTCGCTAGAATAATATGCGCATTACGCTTACGCAATGTTGGTAACCAGTGTTTAAGGCGCTGATTCCAATATGGATGGCCTAGAAATTGCCAACCCTCATCAAGAAAAATAGATACCAA
Source organism: uncultured Coxiella sp. (assembly GCA_902623005.1). Lineage (GTDB taxonomy): Bacteria > Pseudomonadota > Gammaproteobacteria > Coxiellales > Coxiellaceae > UBA9148. Next base: position 165,725 of record CACNSC010000001.1, on the reverse strand, counting down.
ACCACCGGTTAATTGTTGCTCAATCCGTCTCAATAAATACATAGAGACGGCTGTGAAAATGGAACCAGGTTCATTATCCATAAAATGCGTTAAATCAAATCCCATGATGGAATTGAGAGTTAGGTTATCCCTAACATGATCGAACAGATAAGCATATTCACCACTTGGCGTATTGTCTGACCCATGCAGCCAGCGTTGCAAACGATCCCAATAGGGAAATTGCGTCGACAAACGATGACAAACTGTAGTTAGGTAACGCTCTTCAGGCTTTAGATGATAGAAGGCATAATCGACACAATCATTAATCTCGGCAATTACCGTATCTTCAAGATAATGTTGATCATCACGCATAATAAGAAATTGAAACCAGGATTTAACAAACTGGATATTCTCTTGATTGGTTGGTAATTGAAAAGGATTCAGATTGATTGCATGGTGTTGCTCAGGACCTAATGCATAATACGTACCACCACAAGCCCTAACATAAATTTCACAGCCTCGATCACGATCAAAAAAATACGATGAACCGCCATAACGTGATAACTGGGCGTCAAAAAAACACATAGCTACGGTTTTACCACTACCGTTACCACCAATAATTAAGGTATGTCCAGATGATGGCGAATCACTTGACCCTTTAGCATGCAAATTGAAATAAAATACGGCACGTGACGTGGTTTGAGCTATGCTCATCGGTTGCGACAAATGATTGTGCTGATAAAAACTGTGTTTATGATTGTGTAATGAACAAAAATCAACGAAATTTAAAGAATTAATCATGGCTGATCGAGCAATGTAACAAAAATGCGTTGGCATCATTGACCAGTATGCTGCCTCTTGACCCAGCGTTTCACGCACTACAACAATACCCTGATCAAGGCATAGAGCGACCAGATGATCAATATTGTTTTCAAGTGCATCGATGCTGTCGGCATGGATTAGGATGACTTGATGATGCCAACCCATCTTTAGGTGGTCCGATTGTAAATCGTCTCGGGCTTGATACAGCTCTTCAATTTGACTTTGACTGGGGTCATCCAGGGCGATCATTTTTTGAATATGTTTTTTCATATCACTCAGTGCGGTTTGTTTATTAATCGTGATAAAGGTATTTACCAAGATATATTCAAAAGGAACATTCAAAATAGCGTCAAACATCGACGGTGATGTCTCATTGCAATAGGCTTTCAATGCAAGCATGGCACCAAATTGATTGTCTTGTTTTGTGACACCTTGAAACTGGATATATCGCCCAAAATATACCGATTGTTGACATAGCCATTGCCCTATATGGCCACGAGGATAATGAGAATATTTGTGAGGTTTATCATCGATCGATGATTGAAAAATAGTGGGTTGGCGCACCAGTGATTTAAAACTTTTTCCGACATTAAACAAACGACTAAGAAATGCCAACAACTCACTGTGCCCAAGGTTATCATCATGGGTACCAAGACAATGAGGCTGCCAGGCAGCCAGTGATTGAGTAAGTTGGGAAATTGCGTCGTGAAGATTCGATAGTTGTTGAGCACGAGCTTGTTGACGACCAAGCTGTAATGCCTGGCGACTTAAAACTTGCCATACCGAATTATGATGCGGTTTAAAGGCCAAGCCTTTATGTATGATCGTTATATACCAGTGATTTTGATAAAAACCTTCCTCTAAACACGATTGCTGATAATCGGTATCGAACTGACGCCGAAAATTATCGTCAAAATCCCCCGTCAAATGCATTTTGATTTGTTCTCGGTGCAAACTGACATGGATTGCCAATTGTTCATTCAGCGCTGTTAAAGCACGATGCCAAGCATTTTTCTGCGCATTTAACGCTTCATTAGATAAGGTTTCATATGGTAGACCTAACACAGCAATCGTACTCATTAACATGCCATCTTCTGATTCAGCAATGTAAGGTGTTATGAGGTGTGTGATTTTTATTCGTTGGGAATATCGCAACTGATTGCGTTGTAACTGCAATGAATTAAAAGGGCTCATATGATTTACACCCCCAAACAGTCTGATTGGGGTTAGCACGCAGGGTAGACCATTGATTAATAATCTTGAAAAATGCCGGGTCTTTTTGACAACCGAGCCAACCAACCGTGTGAAAGGGAATGTATAAAATTGCCCACGAAATCTGATTGGATAATATACATAACGATAAGATGACAATACCGAACACGCAAACCACTTCCATGGTGACACCGAAAATCATTAAGGGGCGCGTTAACCCGACAAATAGTGGTGTGATGAGAAGATTTTCACTCATGAGCCAAACCCCAATTGTTGAGCAATATAACCAGCGGAAAAGATAATCCCGATACCGATGACCACACCCAACGCGTGGGACTTATTCATCTTACCCAGTGCTAGCGTCGAATATCCAACGCCGATGATTGCCAATACCAATAAGATTTTTGCAGGTGTTGAGGTGACTAAATCAACCAAAGCATTGAGAACACTGCTGAGTTGGTCGGAATTAATATCAGAACTATACGCTTGTGTATTGAGGGGAACACCGACACCAAACAGTAAGAAAAAGAATATGATTAGGTGATTCATACAGCCTCCAAGTCATCTGAAGACAGATTACCTGATGTACTAAGTATAAAAACCCGTAAGGATAACGGTATTGACTGCTAAGTAGGCATCTAACTGATGAATTAATCCAATTAAGGATTTATGCCCACACTAGGACTTTTTAGGATGATTTTTTTCATCCAGCACTGACAGACCTTTGTAGAGCACCAATTGCTTGGGCGTTAACCGCACCCATGTCTGAGAACGGCACAAAAAAGCAACGCAGCCATACAGCTTTAAGTGATTGCCTGAATCTACTAGATGTAGGTAGGAACGGTAAACTTTGCTGCTATCAACATCAAAAACTTGTCCTTTTTTCCAATAGCCCTGGCCTTGATCAAGGTAGCCCCACATAATGGGAAAAGTACCCATGACTTTACCTTGAAATGGCTGATAACTTCCGCGATAGGTATTAGACCAAGTCTTTCCTTGCTGATAAAAACCAAACTTTGACACGCCGATCAATTGATTCGGATGTGATTTGCTATAACTAATTTCCACCACGGCTCGTGGCTTTTGCGTTGTGTCGTCGATGGTTAACCAAAATCCAACCGGTGTTTTACAAACACCTAGCTTTGTATCAATAGGACATGCTGGGGTTGTGGGTAAAGGAATTGCCGCAAAAGCACTGGAAAAAGTCAAAAAGCTCAAAGCAAACAAACTAAGCAGATTTTTTTTAAATTTCATGATCAACCCCTAAACGTATAGTCACGTCATTAAACAAGCGCCTAATAGTGAACGATAGTGGGAGTGATGGCAACTAGGATGTAGCAAATTGTGGCTTGATAGTTTTTAATTGCATCCGGCCTTCTCGCTGAAGCTGCTGTAATTGCTTAGGACTGGTGATGCGATACCAGGTGAAAGCCTTGCAGGCGAAAGGTAGATTTGGAAGACATCCCTTCACCCTAAGCTCTTTGCCTGACTTAGTTTGCTGAACGCTTAAACTAAAAAACCTATTGGCATCAAGATTATAAACGGTACCACCAACCCACTGTGTATCGCTTTTAATCGGCTGACTACTAGGCGTCAGACCTGTAAGGATTTTCAAACCCAAAACTGACTTACCTTTGAAAGAACCCTGACAATCAACGCACCGTGAAGACCAATTTTTACCTGGAATAAAAAATGTAGTATCCAACACGCCATTCATGACCGGATTATTTACTCCCTTGTTATTATCAATGGTCAAATGCATGATGCTTCTTTTATATAGCTTACCATCGGGACCTTTTGCGTATGCCAACCAATACCCTTCCGGAGTTCGATATTGGGTCTTCGGACTGGATTTAGCGACGCTAACTGTCGAACAGCATAGCGAAATTGCTAGCACCAAAATTAAATGAATAAAATAAGACCTAATTGTTTTGATAGATAACATATAAAAAGCCCAGGAGAAACTGCTGATAATTTAAGCATTTCTTAATTGATGTGTCGAGTTATTCGCGACAAAAACACACATTTATCTCAAAAAAACGGTTAGCGCAGTCATCATAACTTGCTCCTATTCGAAAAGGCACCTACCATGGGCAAATATTTTGATCTAGGGGAGTTTTACAGATGACTGTTCTCGTCACGGGTTGCGCCGGCTTTATTGGTCATGCTGTTTGTCAGGCCTTATTGGCAGACAGTGAGGACAAGATGGTGATTGGGATTGATAATCTCAATGATTATTACTCCGTTCAGCTCAAGCGCGACCGACTCAGCCAGCTGACTCAGCATCAGCAGTTTAGTTTCCACCCGCTAGACATCACTCACGCAGATGCTTTAAAAGCTCTGTTTGAACAACAACAGATTAGTTGTGTCATCCATCTTGCAGCACAAGCGGGCGTACGCTACTCCATTGAAAACCCACAATCGTATCTGCAATCCAACCTACTGGGTTTCGGTCATATTCTTGAGTGCTGTCGGCATTACAATGTTGAACACCTTATCTTTGCCTCAAGCAGCTCAGTCTATGGCGCTAATACCACTTATCCTTTTTCTGAATCCGATAACGTTGACCATCCAATGTCACTGTATGCCGCCACAAAAAAAAGTAATGAACTGATGGCACACACATATGCGAGCTTATACCAGCTACCTTGTACTGGGCTGCGCTTCTTTACAGTCTATGGCCCATGGGGTCGACCCGATATGGCACCAATGATCTTTGCTAACAAAATTACAAACGATCAGCCGATCGACGTCTACAATCATGGTGAGATGGTAAGAGACTTTACCTACATTGATGACATTGTGGCGGCAATTATTGCATTAATCGATAAACCCGCTGAAAAAGATGATTCCTGGGCAGGCATGGCACCCGACCCGGCCGGTAGCTATGCGCCCTATTCGATTTATAATTTAGGTAATGGATGCCCAGAGAAGTTAATGGACTTTATTGCTGCCTTAGAGGCTGAATTAGGCAAAAAAGCCGTGATTAATCCGCTTCCTATTCAGCCTGGTGACGTTCCAATGACAGCAGCTAATATCGAACGCATGCAACAAAAACATGACTATCAGCCGAAGACCAGTATTGAACAAGGCGTAAGACACTTTATTTCATGGTACAAGCAATACTCGCTTGAAATGGCACAAGCTCGCTGACAGACCGTTTGATCGACCAGAAATCAGTCGTCTTTATCATCGAGATAAACTGGACAAAACCAAGTACTTCCTTGTTGCACTTCAACCTTGTTACAAGCATTATATCTTGGCTGATTAATTAGCTTCCCTACCTCTTCATTGGCATCATCCAACGTCATTGCGCTTGCGGGATAAACATATATCCCATAAGGCGCCTTTGATATTGAATCGGAGCTTTTAATGAATAACACCCCTAGTTCAGTCTTTGGGGCAGGCAGACCACTCGTATCACAATTATTATCCGCAAGTACCGAGCAGTGACAACAAACGGCAAAAATCCACATTACAACAATAAAAAGCATGCGCATACAAAGCGTCCTCTATTCTATTCATGATCAACATACAGTAACAGCATCATACATAATTATGCAACTCATTGAAAAAAAACCTTTTTTAATAAAACCCCACTAAAAACCCTCACTGCCATCAAAGCCCGATAATTACAATAAATTAGCTTAAAGCATAAAATATCCACCTAAATTAGCTAGTAATTATGAAAATCTGTATATTTTTACTACAATTAGCTGCGTCTTGGATTGAATTAAGGATTTAATGTGGAGACGCTGTTTTATATTCTGATTTGTTTAGCCATCGCGGCTTTGTATCGATTATTACTGATGTACAGTCGGTACCGGCATAGAAACCTTGATACACTCGGCACTTGTCATACCACCAGTGTCGTTGTGTGTGCGTTATTAAAGAATAGCCAATGTAAAAAAGATTCATTTTTTTATGAAAATATTTTATTGGCGAGATCAAGCAGGATTACAAGATTTTTTTTATTGCTTGAGATGTTTTGGATAGCGCCGAGAAAATATCCTATCTATCAAGCCCATCAGCTGTTTGATTCAGTCAACACTGTCGTTAGTGAAGACAGCACAAAAAATTATGCCGACTATGTGACCTTCACACGCGCTAATTTTTCCACCTGGGATAAGATCAGTTGTGACTGGTGCTCTATTGTCAACGGCATGCTGGAGTACTCTTTAGATAGTATTAAAGAGTGCATAATGAATGAATCAGAGAAGTTACTCGAACTTAATTTTGATTCCAACACATCATTTAATCTTCGCTATATGAAATACCTACCCTACTCGGTCATTAAAGGTTGTTACAACAAAGAAGAGATAAGACGTGAGCAAATGCAGTATGTTGATTTAATCAATAAATACTATAAAAAAACCACAAAAGCCAAAAAAAACCGACTGATTAAACATGTTAAAAAGCTAGTCGAACTCAAGATTGTAGTTTCTTATGTTGAACGACGATGGTGTCCGCTTGCTCATTTGCAAAAAATGGCCTACCGAAGAAACTACCACGCCTTTGATTCAAGAAATCGACGGCATCTGGAAAAAGCCGCAGCAATACTTAAAGAGATATCGTTCATAGACATTAATCGGTGCGAACTGGATATTAAAGACTGCAATCAGAAAATTAACAATGCGCTTGAGGACCCTATTGATATGCCCTCACTGTTTAATGAATACATGCAATTATTTAGCGAGCAAGCAGACAGCCATGTAAAAGTACCTATTAATTTGAAGTAAGGCCTTTCAAGCCGTGGACATGTGACAAGACATACCACCGCAGTAGTACTGTTTGTTATGAAATGAAAGAATTACACCGAACTCGTTACTAAAGATCGGCGGATGGAATCATCGGATGCTGGTTTCTTTGATGTTCGATAGTACATAACGCCACACGACGCTGTTAGAAACAAACCTATACCAACACCTAAATACACTGGCAGATTACCCTCACCTTGAGATTGTGAACTCTGGTGCGTAACAATAGGACTGTTTGTAGGCGGTTGCGTTAGACCTTTAACCATGGCAGAAGATATCGCCCATTGACCGTCTGGATTATTTCGATCAGTTCGCGTATCCCAGAACATGGCATTACGTGTACCGTATTTAGCATCGATAGCATCCAGCGAACTTTCTAGCTTCTCGGGTGTGGTATAGCCGTCCCCATCCCCATCTTCTGAACCTAAAACACCTAAACCAAATGTTTGCGTATGATTGGATAACCCGAGATAACCTGTTGCCGGACAAGGGTCGATAAATGTTTTAGCGACATCCTCATTAAATTGCGTCTCTCCTGCATTGGCGGTCATGCTACACCAATTGTTATAAGCCTGAACATTGATACGATATAGGACGTCTGCACCATGAGGTCCCAGTTGATTAATCACATTCACGTAGGAATTATAAGGCCATACCGCACCTCCATCCCCACACCATAGGTATGCACACTCCGGCGCCATGCTGATTAGGTATTCTGGATACTGATCCCTAAAGGCCAGCCAAAACTTGATCAAATTATCCATTTGGGCTTGGTCTTCAGGTTTTTCAAAATCCGAATCAACAAAAAAGAACGGCGAATTTGATTGCTCATAGGTTGTCAGTAATTCACCCAAGGTGGTGACACACGTATCGATATGATTGAGACAATTATTGGGATTGGCCGCAGCACCACCAAGGCTCATGCCTGCAATGATACCTTGATCTAATAACTGTGTCGTGTCTATGGCAACATCGTAGTTTAAACTGACCTCACCGTTCTCGTTTATCCAAACAAAAGCAAATGGCACGTGGGTCACGGCAGCCGTGTTGATATCGGAGAAATCCGATGAACCGCAATATCCTGCTGGAGTGGGTCCACACCAGTAACCAAATACCGTTTGGCCCTGCTCAGCCTTGTTGTGAAGACTAACAAATTTATCGTGCAATACCTGAGATCGAGACGACGGTTTAGGTAGTAGCTGGGGAACACTACTGGTCGCATGACAAAGAGAGAGGGTAAACATTGACCAAGATTTGAGATTATTCATTATCATTTCATCGAAATTATGTATAGAAAAACGTTATCACTTGATAAAGGCACTATCCCTTAAAAAAAAATTAATGTAATCATCTGCTCTTCAATACCATCAATGAATCATAGCGACTCAACGGCTATCATCACTTTACCTGTGGACTGACGAGCCCAAAAGTGCTCGTATGCCGCTGATAGGTCTTTCACAGAAAATATCGTGCTATCCAAGTGTGGCTTAATACTAAACTCGTCAATCATTGCTGTTAATTTTTTCAGATAATGATTATAAGGTGTTGCAGCACTAGGATGAATCAAGCGATCCAACATTAATACGGTTGATAGTGACGGACCTTTCTTATGCATCGAGGATAAATCAATACTATCGATTAACGTCTGAGTACAAGCAATGTGACCATGAGTCACCGCTACCTCAAAAGATTGCAGTAGATTACTCATACCAACCGTATCAAAGATTGGTTTGAGTGCTTCTCGGGTGCAGTGCACTCTGATGCAGACTCATTCTTTGGTGATTTGTATGCGCAAACTAATGTAGGATCATTGCTTTGTAATGCCCATGCAAGAAAAAAGTTTAAAGCTAATACCAAAATAACGAAAAAAAAGGTTTAGCTCATCACGCCATGAGTGTCTATGCCAAGATCTATCAGATCGAAAGAGAAATGAAACTGAAAAAAGGTCTTTTAAAGAAATCAAAGCCATACGTCAAGAAAAAACGCTAACTCTATTAAACAACTTCAAGCAATTGCTAGAAGAAAAACAACCTTTAGTGCAACAAAAATCCCCAATCGCTAAAGCCATTAACTAAACCTTTCGTCATTGGGATGGGTTAACCAGATTTTGTGAAGATGGCCGCTACCTTATCGATAACAATCATACAGAAAGAGAAATAAAGCCCTTTGTTATCGCGAGAAAGAACTTTCTATTTGCAGGAAGTCAGGGAGGGGCAAGAGTGCTATGCCTTCACTTCAGCTTAATACGCTCTGCTAAACAGCATAAACTAGATCCGATTCAATATTACGTTGAAATCATAAAGGCTGTCTCTTATTGAGAGAAAGCTGAAGATTATGAGGCATTATTGCCTTGGACTATTGATCTCGTCAAAGTGATAACGAAAGATAAATAACTTACGCTCTTTAATAATTAGACAGCGAAGCTCACAGTTTATCTCTATACTAATAAAAATTATTGAAATAGACTATGATTATAGAATAAAAACACTAGATTAAGCCTTAAAATCTTAATAATTATTCACTAGAGAGTATTTCTTAAAATTCATTTATGAAGAGATAGACCATGAGAGGTTATATTTTATCATTTCCTTCTTGGGAATATGATTTGGTTTGATTAATTTTAATATTGATAGTCGAGATGCTCGCATAAAGCCTTTTTTCTTCTGCGGTAACGTAAATTAATCAGAAATATTTTTTAAATTTAAAATTATCATTTTTCTAAATTTTATGAAGTTAATATGACTGTAAGTAAATTTCGATAATGATGCGAAGATAAAAAAGTTAATATGGTAGTAATTGTGCTCATGTAAAATGCGTTATACTCGCTGATCGTGGATTTTACTTAAAAGAGAGATGTCTCTCATAATGGACTTTGGTTCGTAGGATGGCTCTTATGGGTTTGGTTAAAATTTTCGATTATGGCCAAAATAGAGTAATTATTTTTTTGTTGCGGGGTATGTGTTTTTAGGTATAGCATATTCAATACTATATATTTTAATAATGATAAAGATAATGGATTATACAAAAAAATCAATTTTAAGTGTTGATGATTTTTCAAAAGAAGAGATCTTCTCATTATTTGAGCTCACTTCAAAGTATAAAGCTGACGGTTCTAGTGTTGATAGGTTTTCTAAAGGAAAAATACTTTTAACCGCTTTTTTTGAAGTGAGTACTCGGACACGACTGTCATTTGAAAGTGCTGCACTGCGCAATGATATGAAAGTTCTTTCTATTGTAGATCCTATGTATACTAGTATTGCGAAAGGTGAGTCACTAGAAGATATTGGTCATATGCTCAACTCATATGCAGATGTTGTTGTTATAAGGCATGGTAATTTTAAAAGCTATGAGTCATTACGGTCGAGCATATCGATTCCATTGATCAACGCTGGGAATGGTAGCCAGGAGCATCCAACTCAGGCTTTAACTGATTGGTTTACTCTTGGTGAATGGTGTCCTGCCTTAGTGTATGGTTCATTGACTGCTGGAAAAAAAATTCATCTAGGGATTGTTGGTATTCCTAGTCAAATGCGATCAGTAAACAGCTTTTTGCTCATGGCGCGGCATTTTATAGATAATATTGATACTATTACGATAGTGACTGAGTATAAAGATATATCATTTGTCTTGAGTGAGGAAGTGGCGAGTGTGATGAGTGCTTACAAAGATAAAATTAAAATAACATCAGACTTCGAAGGAAAGATTGCGTTGTTTGATGCTATCTACATCAATTCAATCGCATATTTAGATGATGATTATCAGCGTTTAGGCGCGTCTTATAGAATTCTTTTCTCATCGATGCTAAAAAAAGGATCCGCTGTGTTCCATCCTCTAGCAAGACAAAGTGAGTTAAGTACTGAAATCGATAACACTCCGAATAATTACTATTTCCAGCAAGCTAAAAATGCAGTTTTCGTTCGACAAGCTATATTGGAGAATATCTTTTCATAAAGAGAGGGTGTAAGTTGTGTGTGGAATAACTGGATTTTGGGATAGGGAAAATTCATTTGATGATTCTGTAATTCACTCTATGGTCTCTCAGCTTTATCACCGTGGTCCAGATGAGTATGGTTTTTATTTTGGAGTAGATGGTGAGCCACACTTAGCTCACTCTAGGTTATCCATTATAGATCTGAATACTGGTTCTCAGCCACTACGTTCTTCTGATGACTCTCTTGTATTGATTGTCAATGGGGAGTTTTACAATTATAAAACGACAAGAGCAAGAATGTCTGCTCGTGGTTATCAGTTTCGCACTAAATCAGATAGTGAAATAATTTTTCCGCTTTATCTCGAACATGGTTTAGATTTCGTTAATCATCTTCGGGGGGAATTTTCCTTTGCTCTATTTGATCGGAGAATGAAGCGTTTGATTCTTTGTAGAGACCGCTTTGGTATTCGTCCTCTTTATTTTTGTCAGAAAAAAAATAGTTTTTATTTCGCCTCAGAGATTAAATCAATATTAAAGCATCCTTCTGTTTCTTCGTCATTTTCTAAAAAAGCAATCCTACATCAAATGCTGCAGGTTAGTGTTCCTGGTATGACGCTTTTTGAAGGTATTCATGCAGTTCTTCCCGGGCATATTCTTACTGTTGATATGGTGAATGACGAATGTCAAGTAAATCAAACTGAATACTGGGATTTTAATTACCCTCAACAAGGTGAACACCGTTATGATATTACTGAAAGCCAGGCTATAGATCACGTTAGGGAACAATTAATTGAATCGGTTCGTGCGAGACTTGAAGCAGATGTTCCAGTTGCTTGCTATTTATCAGGTGGTATCGACAGTTGTTCTATTTTAGGTTCATCTTCATTGCTGCAGCAATCACCTGTTAGGTCATTTACTATCGGATTCAATAATACTCTATTTGATGAGAAGCACATTGCAAAGAAAATGGCAGAAAAGGTGTCTTCCGATCATGATATTCTGGAAGTATCAATGAATGACTTATACGGAGAAAATTATCTAAAAGCATTATGGCACTCAGAGAAAACATTCTATAACACGCTTGGCGTTGCAAAAATGTTGATGAGTCAGCATGTTACTAAGTGTGGTTATCGAGTTGTTTTGACTGGTGAAGGTGCAGATGAAATATTTGGTGGATATGCTGCATTTAAAAAAGATATGCTACTTCATGGTGTCAATCAGTCCGATATGTTGTCTAATCAGATGCTACATTCAGTTTTAGCTAAAAACGATTTATTTAAAGGATCAATTCTCCCTGAGATTGCAGTTGGCCATGATGGGTTTAATGATGTTTGTGGTTTTACACCAACATGGGTTCAGCCATGGCTGCTGGTTTGGAGGTATCTTAAAAGTTTTTTGTCTAGAGATTTTTTCGAGGAAGTTGGTCATTACGACCCATTTCAAGCCATTATAGAGTCATTAAAATCATCACGCATCAAGGGGCGTCACGCTCTTGATATTGCCCAGTATACTTGGTCAAAAACAATGCTTGAGGGGCAAATTCTCAACTGGGGTGGTGATCGTGTTGACATGGCACATTCATTAGAAACTCGACCCCCTTTCTTAGATCATCATTTAGTCGAGTTAGCGACATCGATCCCTCCTGAGCTGCGGATTAAAAATACAGTGGAAAAGTGGATTTTGCGTGAAGCAATGAAACACATTCTACCTAGCGAACTGTATAACCGAGAAAAATTTTCTTTTATAGCTCCTCCTGCTATTTCAAAAAAGCAGATCCAGAAGCAGCCAGTTTGGGGTCTTGTCGATAAATATTTGTCTCATGAGCAATTGAATAAACTGGGTGTTGTCGATCCCTCTGGATTTTCATCATTTATTGATGACTGTCACAATGTTCAGGAGTCCCACATGCAGTTTAGGTGTGATGTTATTCTAAATCATCTAATTGGTTTGCATGCGCTTCACGACTTATTCGTCGATTAAATACTTTAAATGTCATCGGTTAAATTAATTTAGCTAGAGTGAAGTTGCTGTGACGCTCACCAACGTTCTGAACACTTTACTATTCTGGCTTAAATATCATTAGGAAGAGATAATAAAGGAGTTAAAAATATAAAAGCCTAAGATAGATAATAGACTGTAACAGATTTACTAATTTGGTTATTATTAGGAAATTTAATTAGGATTGCAGAGAGCATATATAGTCTGTATCGGATATCTTTAGATAATACCCAGTATTTTTATATCAATATGATTGTTTCGCATAATAATCCAGCATGCTAAGGCGGATAGGCATTGTGAAATTGCTATAGCAAAAATCGCACCTAGATAAAAGAAATACGGAACCAGAAAAAAACATAAAATTATCATCAAGGTCGTCTGAATAATTGATATTGGATAAATTAAATGATTCAGATTATTGAAAAGACAAAGCTTCTCTGCATGAAAAATAATGACACTAAAAAAGTTATATGACATTAGGAAACAAACTGAAAAAGTTGAAAAAATGAAGCTACCACCATAGAAGCCTAAAATTGTTGAGTTTAAAATAAGAAAGTCAAACACCACAAATATAGTCCAAAGGCCACCAAATATTAGCTGAGCGTTGATCATATTTTGCAGCTTTGATTGACGGTCTGGATTATGAATATTTGAATAGTAAGGTCGAATTAGTTTGGAAAAAGACAAGACCAATGTCTTACTAATCGAGCTAATAAAAACTACGATAAAATAGTCACCAAGCATTGTATCGTCTTTGCACATCAACTCGATTATTAGAACTGGCGCCAATCCTTGAACTATGTAGATTATGGAGTTTACTAACAAACTCAACCCATCTTTTAAGTAAGCAATACTTTTTTCTTTTGGTACCGATTGTTTGATAATATCTCTAATAATTAATACCTTGGGGATAACTAGTAAAATGACTATTGCGATATATTGCAATAAACATAATATTAGAAAGCCGAAAAAAATTGATACTATTATAGGGATTCCTTGAGCAGTACTAAAAAAGGTGTTAGCAATAAAAATCACTAGCGCACATGAATAAGTAATACTTGATCGGCCGAGTAAATGTGATGCCAAAATATTTTTAGTAGCAGCCAGTAAGGCAGAGTTCCAAAGCAGTAAAAGAGCTATCGGCAATACGAGTTTCAGATCACCAAACAATTGACGGTATGTTGAACAGTTTTTGAATATTAAGCATGGCATATTACTCAATTCCGTAGTTCGAGATATGATAATAATTAGAATTAAAACACCTATAATTGAAAGTGATTTTAGTAGAATTTTTAAATTCCATTTTAAAAAAATATTAATACTCACTGTATCATTATTATCTTGGAATAATGGTAGATGCTTGGCTAAAAGAGATGATAAGCCTACCGCAAAAAATGGTGCCAAATAAAAAATAAGTTTGATTGTTAGTGTGAAATCTCCGAAATTAGAAGTACCTAAGATATATACAAGATAAGCATTAGAGATATTTAAAAGAAAGAAAGTAATCATGCCATTGATAAACAACCCGATAACTTGAAAGATTTCTTGTTTATTCATAGCTGATCGCTTTAATGAATTTATTAACCATTCGATAATATCATCTTATGTTAATAAAACGAAAGAAGGACTGTTTATTAGATACAACCCATCGATATGTTAATATTCATTGATAATTGGACAAAATATAGAGATGTCATTATTTTTTATTACACCTTACTATAAGAGCATTACGACATCAGTGATCCATTAAAGATCTGTTTGTATTGGGATATAATGTTACAGGACGTAACTAAGAAACATAGTGTTTTTACCACTATCAAGAAGAAACCGTATCCAATGCTTTAGTATGAACAGTTTTGTATTGGCCCTCGTACTCATCAACCAATGACGTGATCAACTGAATAACTGAAGCTTGATCTTGGTTGATGTAACACGAATTTATTGAAGAGAATATTGACTTGACCTGTTCCCAATCGTATTGACGAACATGAGCTTTGAATATTTTTTGATGATTAGTTTTATGAAGATTTTCACTGTTGTAGAACAGTTCTTCATACAGCTTTTCACCTGGGCGTATACCAACAATCTTGATATCGATGTCCTGGTAAGGTTTTTTTCCGGATAATCGAATGAGATTTTCAGCAAGAGTCTTAATATTTATTGGCTCACCCATATCCAAAACAAAAATATCACCGCCATCACCCAATAAGTATGACTGTAGAATTAGGCTTGCAGCTTCGGGGATCATCATAAAGTAGCGCGTCATCTTTTCATCGGTGACGGTCAATGGCCCCCCAGACTGGAGTTGTTTGCGGAATAAAGGTAGAACACTACCCGTGGAACCAAGTACGTTACCAAAACGAACGGTAGAAAATCGCGTATTTGATGATTGATTAATATTCTGAGTATAAATCTCAGCAAGACGTTTCGTCATACCCATGAGGTTAGTTGGATTAACGGCTTTATCTGATGACACTAAAATAAATGATTCAACCTGATAATGATCGGCATAGTCACATAAGAGTTGAGTTGATAATACATTATTTTTAATCGCAGGATTAACTTGATCTTCCAGCAGAGGCACGTGCTTATAGGCAGCAGCGTGAAAGATTATATCAGGATGATAACGTTTGAATACCGATTCAAGCTCAATGGCATCCGCAATGTTGACCAGTAGTGAGGTGAAATTTAGAGAAGGATAGCTGAGCTTTATTTCCATTCCGATCAGATAAAGGTTGTATTCATTATTATCCAATACAACTAAATGACATGGACTATTAGCTGCAATTTGACGTGTGAGCTCAGAACCAATAGACCCACCGCCGCCAGTTACCCAGATAGTTTTCTGTTTTAGAGTTGCAGCGAGCTTGGGATTATCAATCGCTATTGCCTTTCTACCTAATAAATCTTCGATATCAACCTTTCTGAGTGAATCAACACTGACCTTGCCATCTACAAGGTTATCAAGACCAGGAAGGATACGTACATCACAGGCTAGTGCAGAGCAATCATCAACAATTTTATTAATGAAATATCGATCATTGGAGGATGGAATTGCAACAATCACTAGATCTATACAGAGAGATTGAACGAACGATGAGAGCTGATCAACACCCCCTAAGACCTTTATACCATGAACAGATCTACCGTGAAGCTTTTTATCATCATCTAGAAGTGCAACTGGAAGATAGTGTGTAGTGGATGAATGTGAGCCGATATCTCTGATTAAAAGCTCACCTGCCCTACCAGAACCGATGATTAGCACACGTTTTAATGAAGTGGATTGACTCTTATTTTCCGAAATAATGCGATAAATACAACGCGAGATCAACAGAGAAACTGAATAGAATAATGCTTGAAGACAAAGCATCTGGGCTATTAAAGCGGTGAGTTGAAAAAAAGCACTGGTAATGATGAGGGTCAAGGCCAGACCAATAATTACTGAAGAAGATAATTGAGTTAATTCTTTGATAGAAACATAACGCCAAATAACTTTTGGGATAGAGAAAAGAAAGAAAGCAATAGTATAACAGGCCAGTGAAACAAGACCTATATTTACTGTGTGAGATGATGGAAATATCAAAGCAATATCAAAATTGATATGGAATAGCCATGCCAACGAAAATGCGAAAAAAACGCAGAGCATGTCAGCAATGAGAATGATGACTGTTTTCACTCCAAAGTCCTTTTTGAAACCCTATCGATGAGTATAACTCAACTCTTGTCGCTTAATAAAGCTAGAGACAATAACTAGAGCTAAGCATGCCAAAGGAAGGAAAATAAAGGCGTGAGCAGTAAACACTGATAATAAAGAAAACATTAGCAATACCGAATTTATGAAAACTCCTAACCAAAAAATAAAACTATGTGTATAGCCAATATTATACAACCTTTGATACCAGTGGGATCGATGAGCAGTAAAAAATGATTCTTTTTTAATAATACGCTTAATTAATGTAAACGTTGCGTCAGCTGTAAATAACAATGAGATAATTAGCAATGAAATAAGGAAGTGAGGATGGTGGGTTGCAATGTATAGCATAATACCAGGAAGAATATAACCTAAAAAATAGCTACCTGAATCACCCATAAATATTTTAGCTTTAGGGTAGTTTACAGTAAGAAATATAATAATAGCTGCCGAAAGAACAACAACCAGCGAAAGAAAGTGTGGAGAAAGTAAGGCAACAAACAACAGGATAAACAGTGACTCTTGTGCTGCATAGCCATCTGTCCCGTCCATAAAGTTAAATAGATTGATAAACCAGACCCAAAAGATCGTATACAATGAATACTGAACAACAGAAGATAAATGAGGAAACAGCAAAGGAAGATGTAGTGAAGGATAAACAACTAACGCGATCTGTCCAAAAAAACGAAGCGAGGAAGGTAATGTGTATTTGTCATCCAAAAAACCAATTAATGCACAGACATAGCTTGAATATAGGATTAACGAAAAACCTGGCGGAATAACAAGAAAATGATGTATTAAATTTGCAACTAGCAGAATTGCGGTAGCAAAAATAAAAATAAGACCACCACCCCTCAATGTTGGTTTCACGTGTGCTGACCTTTCATTAACAGTATCGTTTAGGTTTGCTTTTTCTGCTATGTTCAACACTATTGGGGTTATAAGAATGGCTAGACATAGCGCAACCATGAACATTATTGATAGAGTTAATACACTCATAACTCAAAATTCCGACAGTCTATTGGACTTGGCTTCCAACCGGTCGCTATAGCTTTATCAACATTTAAACGAAATTCGCCATAAATTTTTTCATAATGATCTTTTTTACCAATCGATTTGAATACTATTTTCATTACCCATTTAGGCACTGGAAGTTGACTTATTTTTTTATTTTGCGCTTTAGCAATGAGTTCGCAAAGCTCTTTTGTTGAGAGGTCATGATTGTCAGAAACATTATAAATACCCGATTCAATATTATTCTCAAGTAAGTATAAAATGAAGTCGCAAAGATTGTGTACTGAAACGTAAGACCTCTTTTCAGTTGCTTGTGAAAATGGTAATACGCCCAGTTTATTAATAAAATTTACTAAAGACCGATAATTACCTTTGCCGTTTTTTCCGTATATTAAGTTTGGTCGTAAAATGAAATAGGATACATTTGTGTCCTTTAATAACCGGGTGATTTTTTTTGTTGCATTTAGCTTCGACAATCCATACGGAGAACTTGGCGAAACTATATCTTTTTCACTGTAGACGTTATTTTGTTTACCTGAATAAACTGCGCATGTGCTAATCACAATTAACTTTTTTACACGATTTTCAACACAAGCTTTTGAAATATTAACTGTAACATCAGTGTTAACTTCTTTATACTTCTCAAAGTCCTTCTCATTAGGCTGATGAACTAGGGCAGCTAAATGGACAACCACATCAAAACCCTTAGTTAATTCTTTAAAGTTACAAGCCTTAATATCGTCAACTAAAAGTAGTTGGGTCTTTGGATTGGGCGAATGCTTCTTAGAACGTATAAGTCCTGTAATATTGTAATCTTTATCAATCAGCATTTGTTCTAGATGATTTCCTACAAATCCGGTGATACCGGTAATTAGTATTTTCATATTTATCTCAGCAACGATTCTTCAAGGGCTTCACCTTGATTTGTAATAAATAAAGAATAACAAAACCACAAATCAATATCCACACGATCATAGACAAACATTAATAAGCACTTACAAAGCCTACGCGTTTTTTGATTACCCATCAAATAAATTTACATTTGATTGAGCAGCGAAAAACTTGTGATTATAGTTAAAATAGCATGAAATAAAACTAACACATACTATTATAAAAATTAACAAAGCCCATTTACATTTTCACATTAAAGGAAACAACCTCAAAATCTGGCTTTGAAGCAAGGAAATCACTAACCGACATAAAATTAAACTCATTTAAAAGTCTTTCAAATTTACAAAACATTCTTTTCACACCACACGTTCTTCTCCATCTGGCAATATTTCTACAGGTACTAGGTATGAGCTTTTCAGGATCGTAATCGTGAGGATGAAAATAAGACATCGTATATTGATTTTTTTATACATACTTTGGAGTAAATGATATGGAATCATACGGAAATATCCACCTCCAGAAAACACATATCGAAAGTCACAGAATTTTCCCAAATTAATTGGCAATTCATATATTTTTTCTGCATTCATAGATGCAATAAAAGGAATTGATTATAGACCTTTAATGCCACTGAAACATCTAGCTGTTGGAAAAACAGATAAATCGCACTCTAACCAAGCATTAATCAACTCTTCAAAAAACCATTCTAGACACTCATTATTAACGGAAAATGATGGAGCTCTAAATGTTTTAACTTTTTTACCAGTGACACTTGAAATACTATCAATTGATCTTTTCAGATCATCTCTAAAATCGATCGATTCATTTTATATATTAAATTATGGAGATCTGAATATGAACCAACCTCATGACCTCTCTTGCAAATGAAGTTGAATAAGGAAATGAGTACCAGGATCTAACTTTACCCGTGGCTTTGAGGACATTCATTGCATGAGTAAAGTGCTCAGCACACTCATTTAAGATCGGTAATCTAAAATTATCTGTATTTGGCTCGTTTCTAACAAGCTATTGAACAGCATCAATCGTTTCTGCACCAGTGGTTAGTAGAAACTTATCTATACGATCTTGTAATAAATCAATGCTAAAACAATTATCTTTAAAGTGAAGCGCAGCAATCTTGACGATATGCTGTAGTTTATACTTAGGTATGTGCTTGTTAAACTCCTTCAAACAGGACGAAAAGAATTGAAACGTGTCATATTCCTGGGAACTATGGAATGATGTAATACCAGCCTCATAAAGTTCTTTCAGAAAATTAGAGCCAGAAATTTTACAAGCTGAAAAGTCAGATAAATTAAAACGCATCGTTCCGAATGTCACTTGACTGAAGTCAACTTCTGATATTTGATCAATTCTTCTTAACACAAGATATTCTCGCTCAAGAATAGCTGAGTTTTCATCAGATGCCTGTCCCCAAAGTTCTTGGCATCATAAGAATTTCGTCCATGGAACACTAAATGATCATGCCAGATAACAGCCTCGCCACGCTCCATAAGAATTGGCTTGACATAGTTGAAAATAATTTCATTCTCAAGAAAACATTGAAACTTCTCAAGCACTTCTATAGATATAGTATTTTCTTCTCTATCAATACAGAAGTAATTCCAGTTCAATCTCACAATCTCGTCTGTATCGTCAATTATTTTTTATCGTCTCTTCTTCATTTCATTTTTGAATATCTTATGAAAAAAAAGTTCTTTATTCACGATGTCAGAATATAGGTCAGGACACATATTTCTCATAATAGAAGTTAATTCATTACCATCGATAAATACTGTTTCTCCTCCTGACGGAGCTTTATTAACACAGTTCATCAAAGTAAAATCTGGTGCAGGAAGCACATAGGAGAAATCAGAATGTAATGGCTGATGATTTTTACTGTGCCTAAATGCATCTTGAACATCTGGATCGAAGCAGACCTCAAGCCATTTACCATCGACAATCACATTATTACGACCATCCTCAGTTCTTTGTTGACAGCTTCCCAGTTCTCGAGTCAAGCTATCATAAAAAAGCAGCAAATCAGAATCTGTGCCCTTTTCGAGCACTGTTATATGAATCACTTTATTTTTCTTAAGTCTTTGATTAACTAACTCAACAGCTGAGTCAATGGACTGAGCCAGGGAAAGGTTTATATTTTCTTAAAAATTCATGAAGTCATCCTTAATACTAAGTGTTTTCTCTTCTTGAAAGTAGAAAAATAATCATGATAAATCAATATCTTTTTACATAATCGTGACAAATAAACATATTACAAATACGGTTAAAAGATTATAAGGAAAATTTTGAAAATATTTTTGAACAACAATGAATACAACTTGAATAGAAATATGAAGACATCATCTCGAATCCAAGAAATGATACAAAAAAAGCGAAAAAAAATTCTATATGAAGCTTCCTTCGCCTGAAAGTATTAAGTAAGATCTGCTGAATAATATTTTTTCCTTGCCGTGTTCTTCCGATCAGATTTTAAAGTAGCACTTTTTTCGAATTGACACGAATTATAACTGAAAAAATGTCTAGCCATTAACATCTGAAATTGATGATTGAAAAAATTTGTAATATCCCTTTGCATATGTACTCAAGCTTACCTGATGAAAAATCTACATAAGTATGAATTTGTATTGTTTTTGAGAATTAGATTCGGATTAATGAAATTAAATTTAATAGGATCCTTCGAATAGTAAACGTTCTACTTCAAAACATTACATGAAATTACTATATATCATAACATATTATGTAATATTTCATATTAATAGTCCGAATAATAATATTAATTTTACTATCCAATTTTTTTCTGACAGTTTAAAATCAAAAAAAATAATTTATAATGAATATCTAGTTGTTATTCTCTTATGACTAGTCTCTTATAACTAGTTATCGTTAATGAATAAAATTAGGCAAATCAAATAATAGAGAGAAACAATCTTCTTAAAATCTCCTATTGATAAAAAATCTTAAAATTAAAACTAAAATAAAAGATGTATTTGATCCAAATACTTTTCGGCAAGAAGCTTATAGGATCTATTCTTAAGAATCCAATCTTTACCTTTATTTCCAATCTTAAAAAGATCATTTTTACTATAAGATGCATAACTTAAGATTGCATCTTTGAGCAGCAATGGATTATCAGTATCAATAAACTGACCACAGTCAGCTTCATTAATCATTGAAGGATATCCTGAGTATGAGGCAAGAATTGGCTTAGAGGCTAGCATATACTCAACTACCTTATTCATAGATTGACCATAATCCCATACCCTAGACTTATTCACAGATAAGTAAGCTAGATCAACTTTATCGAGAAGTTCAGGGATTTTCTGCTGAGGTAATCTTCCAAGAAAAGTTACGTTTCTACAATCTTTTAATATATGATCAAAATGTTGTTTTAAATCTCCATCTCCAGCTAGGACAAAGTGTATATTTTGATTATCTTGAAGCAACTTTATAGTGTTAATGAATGGCTGTAAATTATTCGAAATACCCATACTACCAGCATAACCCACGATAAACTTATTTTTGGGGATTTTGTCGTTAAAGCTATCTGCATCATAATGTATTTTTTCATCTCTGCGCATCTCTTCAGAGAAGCCTAGAGGAGAGCAAAAAAAGGGTCGATCATAACCGAGAATGTTTCTAATATGCAGATCAAGCTTGGGCATAGTGCCAACAATCATATCGGCTTTTTTGTACCCAAGTCTCTCTAACCAACCGATTAGAATAACTAATGGATGGCGTTTAGAAAAACCAGCTTCTTCTGTCATAGTAAGTGGCCAAATATCACGAATCTCAAACAGAAGCTTTGCATTGAACTTACGTTTTATATGAATCCCATAAAGTATTGTAAAAATAGATAGCGAAGAGATTATTACAACATCTGGTTGTGATATTTGTGATAAATCAAAACCAAATAGTCTCCGCTCAAAATCAAACCAGCTTAATACCCGTGAAACTGATGCAGTTTTTATATATTTTTTCGTTTTAATCCACCATACAGGAACATCGTCTACTACTTCGAAATTGTATTTTTTTTCAGTTTCTGGAAATTTAGATGAATGGTTTGCATCGGATGTTATTAAAGTGGCATTATTTCCTTGCCTTAAAAATTCTCTAGTTAAGTAAAAAGATCTACACATATTCCCATACTGCGGTAATGATGCATATTTACTTATACACAATATGTTTTTATTCATGAGAGTAATCCATGTGAAATAATTGATTTATCTTGATCATACAATCTTTTTGTAGAATTAATGACATCAATGACTGACTTAAAATCCATATTCAGAAGATCAAGATACCAGCGTATATTTTCATAACGAGGCTGATTCTCATCAGCAACTAACTCCATTGCTCGTTCACGTGTGATCTCACCCTCTCGAATTTGATTGCTTCTAAAAGTATCATGCTCTGTGAAGCCAGCAATAGTATTATAAACATAGTTATAGAAGGCTGCTGTACCATCTCCAATTCGCCAAGTTGTGCTTGTATCAACAGCAGTTTCCCAGTCATATGTATTAATCAAGGTATCATCAATTACTTTTTCATCCCAATGCCAATAATCGAATATATGAAAATAATCTTTTTTCTCTGTAAAACTTCTATAATACTCACCAGAAAGTGTATCCCACAACGAGCTATTAAAATAACCTGGGCTTTTTAACATAGCTTTAAAACGTTGCTTTTGGTATTTGAGCTGTTTGGAGATTCCATGCGAATAGACACGCTCCTCTTCAAAGTATGGCTTAATACCTAAAAATCCGGCTTTAAAGTGAGTCACTTCTAGTGGATTTACTCCCCAAAGATTGATATTAATACCCGTTTGTTTTTTTATATGTTCAACATACCGAAAGAAATGTTTATCTCCTGCTGTAAGGATACTCATCATTCCAAGATCTGGGGATTTAAGCCATGCTTTTAAGTTCAGCGCGATATTTCTACGTTTCTTTTCAATATCTGCAGCTACAATAATATTTTCAACGCCCATCTGCGAACACATGCGGCTAATATTTCTTCGCCCTAGATCTGTGACCATACCCCAGTCATAAGTATAAGTTACAGGCTTCATTTTTAATTCATTGACAATCAAATGAAGGCCATAACAACTATCACGGCCACCTGAAAAAGGGACAATACAATCATTGCCATATTTACGCCTATATGGCTCAACAAGCTCAAACAACTCTTCTTTAGGCTTAGGAATATTTCGCGGCGTATAATGATGGCAGTAGTTACAAACACCATCGCTGTCGAAATAAATGTATGGCATGGTCTCAGGCAAAATACATTTAGAACAACGTATCAAGTTAGTTTTTGGATTAACCAACATATCAGACTCAGACTTATTAAATTTCAACTCAGGTATTAAATTATGCTCTCGCTTTTGAAAGTTTTTAACTTGAAAGTCGTTATTAGAAGATGGGATATCAATAATCCGAGCATCCTTTATTTGTTCGATATTGTCGCAATCGATCAGCTCAAGTGCATATCTCTCGGAAGCGAAATACTGTGCTCCATTTTTTTCTCCCAAATACAAACTTCCATTATTCGAGAATAAAAGCAACTTACCTAACCTTGGCAATGATAATGCACAAGCAACGATGCCTTCACATAGCTGGAGTATTTTTCCGGGAATTTCTTTTATTGCAAGGCCGTTTATGATAGAGTCTTCCGCAATTCCTACAATAACCTCAGAGTCGATTTTGTATTTTCTTTCTGAGGAAATCTTACTCCATACTTCATCATCATTGACAATAATACCGTTGTGAATAGCGGCTATGCTATCTCTAATCACTGGCTGGTTATCTATTAAGCCATTAGTAATCAGCCTACTATGACCTAAAACAATCGGCGCATTATTTAAATTAACTTTATGTAAAAGCTTTTTTATATCAAAATCTGCACGTACAATAGAGTACTTTTTATCGCTTAAGAACATTAAACCACTAGAATCACGCCCTCTCTGTCGAGATTGTGTCACAAGTTTCTTAAGATCAAGAAGATCAACAGCACTATTGGTTGATATTATTCCAAAAATTCCACACATTTAATTTATCCTAGAACGTTAAGTGAAACCGTTTAATCATGCCAACAAAAACTTAGAAAAATAATAACTACAGGCATGGCTATGCATGCGTTCATTGTTCTCACTTCCTATTAAGTGACATTTACCATGCTTCTGTAAAAAAATGATAATCTAAATATCCTTGCCATTCCTGATCTTCATATTTCAGCCATGAACTGTTAGCGATAACCATCCTCTCCTCCTATACTAATCTTTTGCAGCCAGTGCATGACTATAAAATAAAACCACACGAGTCAACATATGGATACGGAAGCTTGATGTTTCGAGCATAATGCTTGCTAACACATTTAGCTTTAATCCTGTAACCCATTGAAATATAAATTAGCAGTGGCTTATTATATTCTGCGTCACATCAAATGAGACATGAAAAATAAAAGATGGATACATACTTCATTACCAAAATTTTTGATACTTATAGGACTTTTTATACTGAGCAAAAAGAAGCGCGATATATAAATTCAATATAAGTTGTTGCGTGGCTAGTATCTTCATAAAAAATATCGTTTGAAGGATTCATATTTGGGTAATGCTTACTCGTAAAAACTTCATTTCACAACCTTTTATAGTTTTATGCCAATAATGCCAAACTATTTTATGATCAATATCCAAAATATTTCTTATGAAATTATTATATAAGGCCTTACACGTTTTAAGAAAAGTTTTTTTTGTTATTTTACATAGTGATATTAAGGCCAGACCATATCGTTTTGCATATTTAGTGAAATGGAAACACCATCGTATTAATATGGAATACTAGGAGAAAAATAGTATTTAGAATACCAATTATTTCATAAAAAATTAAAAGTGCTACCTGCTTCTTTTAATAGTTTTTTCTGAACCTCGGGCTTAAGATAGTAGTATGCATCGAGCAAAAGCGTCGTAGATCATGGTATTATCAACAAGCGAATTAATCTTATAACTAAAGTCGATACAATATTTTGCACTATAGTGAGTTGAGTTTTCAGAGTGCAGGATCAATTATGACACTGTTGACCTTATTAAATCAAGAATTCTTCTATTGCCAGTAATCGAATATAGAGCAACCATACCTTTTAATCTATAAGACACAAGCCAATTCAATCTTCCATATTTATTAGCTCCCTCAGAAAAAGGTTCTAGAAACTGATAATTATATAAGTTTTTAAATGCGTAAAATAGAGCTACTAGATTTGATGCTCACATAACCTGAATCCCATCAACCAGATTATTATTATCACGAAGGTATACACTGCCTCTAGTAAACTTACGTTTATTTAACTCCCTGAAATTATTGCTTAAAAAATAAACCGTATAACTACCTCGAAATTCATTAAATCCTAACAATACTAATCCATAGATTTTATCAATCATCAACGGAATTGGGAGATGCTTTTGTCTAATCCGAGATAAAGCATTACTTTTTAAATCATAACAATTTAACCAGCAAGCAAAACCTCCAGAATCACACACAGACGATAACCAAAATAGTTCTTTTTTACCAACGATGAGATACCAATTAAAATACCCACATGTCTTCTTAATTTCTTCTTTGTTGAATATGATGCAAGTATCGAAAATGAGTATGATTAACAGATATATAGAAAAATCACAATAATTATTAACGACAGGATTAGAATAAAGTCTTACACCGCTTGCAATGCTTTTTCGGTTCAATATAGCTGAGGTTGTTCCGTCTCTATTAACTCTGACATAAATTTTATTTTAACGTGATGAGCAATAATTGGACTAAATTGAGCATTTTTCATTAATGTATTACCGTACAAGGGATGAAAGCTATAGATATAACTTATAAACTATAAACTATAGGCTATAGGCTATAGGCTATAGGCTATAGGCTATAGCAAAAGTACGACAAAACATATTCATTTACACGGAAACAATAACTTTTTTAATATTACTTAGGAGATAAGCTGCCACCTTACTGGATGCTGAACCATCACCATAAAGCTCAAGTTTATCTTTAATTGTTTTATTTTTATAGTTATCAAAAACTTCCAGCAATGCCGCTTCCTTGCCACCAAGCAAGAAATTATATCCATGCTCAATCAATTCTACCCACTCCGTTTCTTCTCTTAGAGTTATGCAATATTTGCCGAAAAAATAAGCTTCTTTTTGTAACCCTCCGCTATCTGTAATAACTAAGCTACACGATTTTAATAAATGCAACATATCAACATAGCCCACAGGGTCTATACATTGTACCTGTGTGGTTATACCGTATTTATACATTGCTTTTTTTGTACGAGGATGAAGAGGCATTACCACTTTTTGATATTCGCAAATTCCATCAAGCTGGCTAAATATTTTTTTTAACTTATCCTTATTATCTGTATTATTTGCTCTATGGATGGTTGCAAGCACAAACTCATCATTAGCAACAATCTGCTTAACGAGGTTATCCTCTGGGTTTAATTTGGAAAAAGTGAGAGCTGCATCATACATGACGTCTCCTGTCACAATGATGTTAGATTGGGATTCATCATAGCCTTCTTTTATTAGATTAGTCCTTGACTGCTCCGTTGGACAAAAAAGAATACTGCTTACCTTATCAGTCAAAACCCTATTAATTTCTTCTGGCATTCTCATGTTATAGCTTCGTAACCCAGCTTCAACATGTATGACAGGGATATGTAGCTTAGAGGCCGCTAATGCACCAGCTAATGTTGAGTTCGTATCACCATAGACCAACAAAAAATCTGGGCGTTCTAAGATAAGAACTTTTTCGATTTCGATAAGCATTTTACCTGTCATTTCACCATGACAAGACGAATTTATATCCAACATATAATCTGGTTTATCCATTTTCATTTGGTTAAAAAAGATATCACTCATGTTGGCATCAAAATGCTGGCCAGTGTGAACCATTACTTCCTTTACACCTTTATGTTTCTTTATAGCATGAGATACAACTGCCGCTTTCACAAATTGCGGCCTTGCGCCAATGACGGTTACAATTTTCATTTCTGTAAAATCCCACTATATAAATTCATTAGTTTAACCTCTTCATGTCCCCAATTATATTTATCGACTATAGCTTTGCGGCCATTTTTCCCCATCTCCCTTGCTTTCTCTGGATGCTCTATTAAAAAATTAATTGCATCAGCAATAGCATCAGGACTTTTAGGATCAACACAAATACCGCAATTTAAACCTTCTACTATTTCTCTCCATAATGGAAAATTTGAAGATATAACCGGTATCTCGGCCGACATATATTCAAAAAGTTTATTTGGTTGTGACTCCACATGATTTGGAACAGGCAAAAATGTTACTATACCAGCAAATGAAGACTCTA
Organism: uncultured Coxiella sp.; assembly: GCA_902623005.1. Classification (GTDB taxonomy): domain Bacteria; phylum Pseudomonadota; class Gammaproteobacteria; order Coxiellales; family Coxiellaceae; genus UBA9148. The sequence continues at coordinate 138,029 of CACNSC010000001.1, read as the reverse complement.
ATATGCTCATAAGATCAGATCTGTTCAATAACCCACGATAGTCAACATACTTTAAACCATCAAGATTCTTTAGCTTACACGTAAAATCATTGTCATCACATGAACCAGCCAACACTAGCTTTGTGTCCGAACCACGAACTGATTCTAGAGACTTGACGACTTGATAGGTTCCTCGAATTTCTGAAAAACTGCCTATATAGCAAGCATATCTTCTATGTTTATTTTCACTACTAACGGATTTGAGCTCAGATATAAACGGATAATTATTAATACAGGTTGATGCAGTATTTATTTTTCTAAATTTATCTGTAATGGAATCAGTTGCACAAACAATAGCATCTAATTTTTTACAAACTCTATTCTCATACCAAGCTATAGTTCTAGATATAATTTTGGCAGACCATGGCTTCAAATACGGTTTGGACAATACTTGCTTAGGGAGATCCTCGTGCGCATCAAAAACAACTTTTTTACCTTTTCGTTTTAGCTTTGAAAGAACAGGTAGTAACTCAGGGTCATGTGCATGATATATATCAGCATTTAGCTCTAGTGCGTTTCTATAAATCCTTCTGGGGATAACTAGCATTCTATGCAATCGACCATTTGATTTTCCTACATCAAGTATACGAACCTCTTTTACAGTGGCATACCCTTTACCATCAGCTACAACCAGACTCACATCATAGTTCTTAGACAACGACACACACTCTTTATGAAAAATTCTAATATCATCTCTAGGGTGCACTGATGTAAGGTGTACGATTCTTACCATAATAATTTCTCTATCTATTTCGATACTTGCATTCTACAAAATAGCCTACTTAAATATGACTTCATCTTTCTCTTAAATCTAAATAAAAATGAAGTTGAATTAGGGTTACATGGGATGCGTGAACCACTGTCAAGGCTTAAAGCAGATAATAATCTCATATGAAAGGCACCCTCTGTCCTTTCAGATTCAGATACACCCAACAATAATCTAATAAGGAGTAGTGAATTACAAAAAATTAATGGATTATGCGAGTAATCTATCAATTCAAACTGTTCAGCAACATTAGTGTAATTTTTAACGAAATAATAAGTATCAAGTAAATTCACACCACCTGAAATTTCAATCAATCCTTCTCTTAACTCAGAGTAATGTTTTTTGTTAAGCACCATGCCTAATTTATTTAATTTTTCAAAACTTATACTATCAAAGTCTGGCGTATTCGTATGAAGATGCATCCTTCCAATTTCGTAGTAGTTATCAATCAAAAACTTTTCTTTTACTTGCATCCAATTTGCATGCTCATAATAGTAGTTTGTGCTTCCAGGCTGTTGTTCCTGCGTTAATTTTGCACAATGCTGGTGATAACTATCAGGCATAGACTGCTTTGCTGGTGCAGTAAACATGTGATCTAACTTAAGTACTTTAGACAACTTCCTGGGTATTGTGATATCATTAGGATCATTATATAACCAGTGTTTTTTATGTGTGAATGTTTTTAATTTTGAATTGCTAATGGCTTTCAAGCAAAGCAAAGATAGCCTGCTATCCTTCCCTCCGGTCAACATTAATCTATAATCCTGCCGTACTAACTTTTCAATTCCGTAGGCGTTATGTTTTAAACACTTTATAACATTATCTTTAGTTGCATTAGAGTCATTTTTGGGCTTTAAAAAATCAGTAAAAAGATCAGCTTGCATATCATCTAAATTCAAATATCCACCTGGCATTAGGCGGCTTACTCCATCAACATGAGTACGAGGCGGCAATACTAAAGGGCTGCTGTAAACACCTTTACCTGAACATTGTTTGATGCCACCCACCTCGCATAAACGTGATAGATTAGTGGATATATACTTGGCATTAAAATAGACTGGAAAACTGCTGGTTGCATCTGTAAATAAGTAACCATCGCTTGTTAATACTAAATACCTGCCGGAATATTCCTCCATACAGTCAAGATAGTTTTCCTTAGTCAGGCATTGATATTCGCTTGGAGAGAATAATTGTCCAGTTACAGATGACCAAAGCCAACCAAAAATTATGTAATTTCCATGAGCAATGTGTGGTATTGACTTGCATTTTGAAATATAAAAGGAACAATACTTAATGCTTTCAAATAGATCATTTCCGTTCGACAACTCAAGCTTGCTAATCAGAATTGAGTTTCTATATTTAAACATAAGATCCTCCAATAACGTACTAGTTATATCTCTCTAGTACTTTTGGCTCATAGGCTTCCCAACTTAACTCTGTTTTGGCTTTTGTGGAAATATTTATAGTGGGTTTGTCACTAACAACAAAGTTCACAATAGAATCGACCGTAGCTGACTCCAAGATATAACCCAGAGCAAACTGCTTTGAAATATCCGATAGTTCAACTAGACCTTTATGAATTACTATTGGTATACCTGCCTGTACATATTCAAACACCTTGTTTGGACAACAGTATATGTGGTTGACACAGGAATCATCATAAAGACAAAAACCGTAGTCTGCGGAACTTGTATAGCTCATCAAATCTTCGTGAGGCACTGCATCGTGAAAAAATATATTGTTACAATCAGATGCCAAGCTTTGTAGCTGTGGCTTTAAATCGCCGTCACCCATTATCACTAAAACATCCTTGCTTTTATCATCTCTGTCCAGCCTCACAAAAGCCTTGACAATAATGTCGACATTCCGCCCGAATGAAACTCCCCCTTGGTATAAGTATATTTTCTTATCCAAGGAAATCGAAAACTTATCACGCAACATGCTCGTTTTATTTTGTAAGTTTTGATTTGGAACATTCATGATAACTTTAAATTTTTTCTTATGTTTGGGATATTTCTTAACATAGGCATTATAGATATGTTTTCCAACTACCTGAACAGTATTAACAAAAGGAAGGCAAGCACTCTCTAAGCATATTACTGCTTTTTTTCGAAAAGAAGTTAAGCCATTTTTTTCAAATTCAAGTTCATGGGCATCATAGATTATAGTGGTTTTGAAAAAAACACACTTATAGAGGACACATAGAGGCAATATCGCAGGTGTATGGGCTACAATAAAGCTTGGCCTAAATTTAATCGCGAAATAAAAAGCTCGGAAAAACCATTCAAAATATTTAATCAGTTGAAAAATAGTGTTTTTCGGTAGATTACTGGAAACTAAAGAAACCCTATATATCATAAAGTTTTTTTTGTCTTCTCTTTCTAGCAAACTTTTATCATGGTCATTAAGCCCAAACACATGAACTAGCATACCAAGCTTGCTGGATACAGTTATAGCCTGTTTGAACAGCCGGCTTTCATGCAGACAATCAGTCAATGAAAAGTGTAGAACCTTATCATTCATCGCGTAATCACCTTGCGCACTGATAAAGTTCTCACTATATAATATACAATCAAAGGCAGAAATAAACCAACATCAATTAACATTGAGCTTAACAATCCGGTGACGTAGTGGGAAATAAAAAAAACTATAACGTAGCAATAGACTCCGATGTTTATAGGATGTTTATTTATTATCATTTTTTTCACAAAATATCTTTGGAAGCTTAAAACAATAAGAGACATGAGAAAAACCCATAAAAAAACACCCGCAATACCAAAATTAACATAACCTTCAGACCAATATGCCGTTGGCATTGAGCCTGTAACACCTTTCAAAGAATTAGTGCCTGAGTAATTCATCACAACTTTTGTTATTGGAACTGATTTAAATGGAAGGATATCCTTTGGATTAGGAAAGGTGCTCCCATACAAAAAACCTGTATGCTCAACGTATTTCTGCCAATAATAAAAAGGGGAAATGGTTCCCACAAAAAGCCTATCTAATGCTGTCGACACTGCTGTCGAAAAAGATCTTTCGCCATGAAATGAAATGAAATACACCATCAGAACTGCCACAAGCAGTAGCGTAAAAAATAGTCTAACAACAAACTTCATTGATAGTATTTTGGATCGCGACCATAAGTAGACAAGAAGAAGCAAAACACCCAGTAGAACAATCGGTGCTTTTTCCGCATTCATGACTGCCACAAAGATAGCAAAACCCAGCTGAATTATGAACAGAACCTTCCATCTACGCCGACACTTATTAGCTACTAGGCAATATGAAAAAGTGATTGCAAGAAAAAGTTGACTCAAAGAAACATAAAAAATCTGGTATCGGTAAGCTTTTCCAACAAATGAATTACCTGCCATACTTCTTAGCTGAGAAACCTCTGCAAAAGACATTCCCTTTAAAAAACCAATGATAGGGATATTAAAGTTAAGCGCACTGATGTACAAATAAAATACTAATAATATAATGCCAAAGAAAATAAGCGTTAACACAAATAAATTATTTGATTTAACAGTTTCTAAGCTTGGTAACTTAAAATATGACAGCTGATTCGAGCGCCCGGGTACAAAAAAGCTAATAAACAATAAAGCACATACGGAAAAAAAAGCACAAGCCCATGTGAAAAAATTATACGACAAGTCAGCGTACATCCCTAAATTATTTTCAAAAGGAAGCACGACAATATTGAGAAGTGTAGAGCCTACAAACACTAACAGAATTGTAAAAACAAGATAGATTGACATTAAGCATGGTACATAAGTGCCATTTGATATAACTCTCTTCAAAACAAACATGCTGATAAAAAGAGTTGGCAGGCTATCCAATAACACAACGCAACTCGTTAATGATACGATCATAGGATATTACTAAATCTTTTGGTTTGTAATCATTCTTTTTAATCTTTTTAACAGATTTATTTTCTTAGTCTGATTGGGATAATCCTTATAAGTCTTGATGGGCTGCTGTAAAATATTCTTAAACTCTTCTACCGTTACTCCTAATTTTCTAGCCATATAAGATTTTTCTATTTCAATCTCTTTATCGTCATATAAAGGCTTTGTCATTTCCTCTAAAGCTTTGTCACGAGATAGCTGGCCAGAAACAATGAGACTAGACAAGTGTGCCAACCTTTTGTCATAACCAAACTTAGTCGGAAGATAGTATGACTGAAAAAATTTTGTGAAGGTAGACTCATAATGTTTACCGCCATAATACTGCCAGCCTAGCTCATCAATCAAAATCTTCATCGCGTCCTCTTTATCATATGGCATATAATTTAATGGTTTAAGGGTTTTTAACCTGCATATGAATGGCAGGTAAAAATAACGATTAAAGAAAGAAACCACTGGGTAGGTCTTCAGCTTTACTTTCCCAAACTTTTTATGAATCGCTTTTAATTGTGTAGAGTCCATAGCGTCATACCCCCAAGCAGAAGGTAATATTGATTCTGTCGCATAATTACTTCCACTTAGCACATACTTTATGTTCTTTTCTCTTGCAACCTGTGATAGTTTGGCGAAAAATGCATGATCTTGCGGTATATCTTGGTTCGCAACAGACGATTTAAAAAATGCAAGCTGCAGATCTCTCATCTCCCCCCAGTCAACCACGTAAGTATATAAATCCAGATCTAGCCTTTTTACAATGTTTTCTATATTTTGTACAGCTTGCTCAGAATTCCAGCCGCCATCAACATGAACCACAAGAGGCTTAATGCCATATTTCTTAACCATAATATAAGCCAAATAAGAGCTATCTACGCCGCCGCTAAGACCCATAATACACGGATACTCTCCCTTTTGCTTTCGTTTCATCTCAGCAAAAATAGCTTCCAGCTTTTTAGCTCCCTCTTCATTAGGAAACCAACCTGGCTTGATTTCTTTCTCAAATCTTGTGACATGATTGCATATGCCATCATCATCAAATGTTATCTCTGGATCTGTCGTATCCATAATGGAGATTGAACATCTTTGGTATTCTCTGTCTTTATTCATGTTATCACCTCAACTTTTGTTTTAAGCAAATCATCATACGATGGGTATGTTATTAAAACAGCTTTATGTTTTCCGTGAAAAACAAACATACTCCCTGCTGCTGCACTTACATTTTCATGACTATCTAATAATTCTTTTATATCAGATATACTTCCCGCTCCACCAGAAACCACTATTGGGACATGAATATAATCATGAAAAGCCGTTATCATACCAATATCATAACCTTTCATTGTGCCATCATGGCTCACTGAATTTAAAATTATTTCGCCAACACCTATTTGTTGAATTTCTTCAAGATATTCAGGGATATTTTTGCTTAGTGTTTTTTTAGTTGCATGATTATACAGCGCATATTTTCCAAGAAAAATTTTCTTTAGGTCAATAGCTGCTACTGTACTTTGGAAACCAAGCTTTTCAGCTATGTCTGAAAAGACTTCTGTTGATTCTAGACCCGCTGCATTAACGATAACTTTTTCGACCCCGCATTCAATAGCTCTTGAGGCACTATTAACGCAACTAACACCACCGCCATATCCAATAGGCATAAAAGCTTCAGAAGCAATTGACTCTATCAGTCTATAATTTGGGGAAACTTTATCTTTTGAGGCATCAGTATCCAGAATGATGAGTTCATCTACCTCTTTCTCATTGAAAATTCGTACCGCATTAATCGGGTCACCCACATACTTAAAGTCTTTAAAACCCACAGACTTATAAAGCATCGAATTCTTTAACAAGAGAACTGGTATAATTCTATTTAACATTAATCATCCTTTTACATAAATTCTTCAAAAGGATCATGCCATACTTATGGCTTTTTTCAGGATGAAATTGCATACCGACAATGTTATCTTTCTTAAATGCGCAACAAAACTTTTGGTGATAATTTGCACTCAACCAAATATCGTTATCATTACAATCGACATAATATGAGTGAACAAAATAAAACCTATTACGGTTGTGTGGCATATCAACGATTAAGCTGTGATCTTTTTCAATGGTCACATCTGACCAACCCATATGAGGTACGGGTATCGATTTACCTGTGGTGTCTATTGATGGTATTTTTTTAACTGAAGCATCAATCCAGCACAATCCTTCGACATCGCCCTCTTCACTAAATTTGCACATTAACTGCATGCCAAGGCATATTCCTATGATTGGCTTCTTTTCTTCTAATACAAGTCTATTAAGTATGTCTACCAACCCTTTTCTATTTAACACATCAATCGCAGTTTTAAAATGCCCTACACCCGGAAGTATTAGGCATGCTGAATTTTCAATATCCGAAATATCACAAGAAATCATTACAGAGAGACCGAGTTTAAATAGCATCCTTTCTATAGACTTCACATTCCCCATGCCATAATCAATTATTACAATCATTTTAATCTGCTCTCGCCATTTTGAGTAAAATAGGTATATATATTATATACATGATAGAGTAAAACACGGTAAAACTTACTACAAATGAATAAAAAGAACCAAACCAGAAGTTATAAAAAAAACAAGATAAGACACCAATAAATAGAACTCCTTGCCAAATAAAATCAATATGTTGTTTGCCAGTAATATAAACAAGATAGGACAAAGGGGAAACAACAAATGCGAAATAAAACTGGAGTGAAAACACACGCGCATACACACCAACACCCTGCCACTTTCCACCAAGGAATAAATCAAATAAGTAGTGGGCACCAAAAAAAACAATCAAGAAAGGAATTAAAGCTATACACGCAAGGGCACCCATTGTTTTAATCGTTGTTTGATAGCAATTTCCTAACTCACGGTAGTCTTTTACTGCGTGTTCACGGTACACGGTTCCAACATTTGAAGAAATCAAAGCAACCGGGACTGATAATAGTGAAAAACACATAGAATAAAAACCTGTGTTTTTTAGCCCATAAAAATGTGGCATCATAATTATAGGTAGCTGTAAAACTAAGAGACTTACCACATCAGCTGGTAACGAAAACTTAAAAAAGCCTAAATATTTTTTTGAGACTTCTTTTATCCCAGAGAAACTGACTCGCTTAGCTTTACCGATAAGTGCATGCAATAAAAACAATGAAAAGACACCAACGGAGACATAACTAACAGCTCTAGCCAACAGCAATCCCTTTTCAATATAGTAGAAATGAGAAAGTGCTAACGAAGTGAAAACATATATCAAAGTCAACATGACTGCGCTTGTTGATATAAAAAAATACTTCCCCTCTTTATTCAGCACCTGAACATTAAATCTGTAGTATGCATAACCTACTGCAATAATGACAATACTTAAACCGTAATAAACACCGTATATTATTGAAAAAATTGCAGCCAATGGAAAAAATAATGCAAGTGCTAACAATGAACAAAGTGCAAGAAGCTTGGGCTCTTCCTCATTGGTAGTTAAAACAAAAGCCTGCTCATAGCGTAGCATTAAATTAGTTCCCACCACAGTCACCAAAGATGCAAATACTGCCATATGTGCAAAAGATGACGGTGAATACAACCTTGCTAAAATAGGAATAAAAATAAAATTTAAGGCTTGTGAGACCAATGAGCCTGTCACCAGCTGAGAAAGAGATTTTATAAAATTTGATTTCTTAGATTTAGTTTGTGAAGTGACTGATAGCAATTTTAATCCTATAGGATCTCAATGTTTGATCTATCGCTAAACACATTTCTCGTATCAAAAACCAAACCACTATTCTGCTTAATAAAATTATAATCAACAGAATCATGCTTAGCTAAAACAATCACGCAATCTTGATTAGATAAAATATCTTTGCTCATAACAGTTTTGTTATATCGCTTATCACCTAGCTCAAATGACTCAATCAATGGATCAAAGTAATTTATTTCAGCCCCTTTTTCCTCAAGAAGCTTAACAACATCCATCGCAGGCGATTCACGACAATCGGCTAAATTGGCTTTATAGGTCACGCCTACAATAAATATTTTTCCACCATTTAAAGATTTGTGATCTTTATTTAATAGTTCTTGGACACGCTCAACTACAAAAGCAGGCATCGAACGGTTAATTTCTCCTGCCAAATTGATTAGTCGTGTATTAAATCCATACTCCTTAGCTTTCCATTCCAGGTAATGTGGGTCGATTGGGATACAGTGCCCACCAACACCCGGACCAGGATAAAAGGGCATTATTCCGAATGGCTTAGTAAAAGCAGCATCAAGCATTTCCCATACATCGATATCCATCTTGTGGCACAATAATGCCATCTGATTAGCTAATGCAATATTCACTGCTCTAAAAGTATTTTCATAAACTTTTGCCATCTCTGCTGACTTACTGCTAGAAGTCGTTACAATATGGTTGATTGCTAATTTATAAAAACTTGAAGCAAGTTCTAGACTATATTTGTCATCTGCACCAATAACCTTATTAGTATTTTTTGTATTATAATCGATGTTGCCTGGGTCTATACGCTCAGGGGAGTAAGCCAGAAAAAAGTCACTTCCACACTTTAAGCCTGAGCTTTCTAAGATGGGTTTAATTAATTCTTCAGTTGTACCTGGATAAGTAGTCGATTCCAGCGATATTAACTGGCCTTTACGAAGATATGTCTTAAGTGATTGACATACAGATTCAATATAACTCAAATCAGGAGAGTGATATTTATCCAGAGGAGTTGGAACACATATAACAATAACGTCCGATTTTGATAAATTTGACATATCTGTTGATAAGGTCACATTAACCGAATCATAAATATTTTCAAGATCATCATCTGAAATATCATCTATATAACTTTTTTTATTAGATATCATGTCGATACGTTGTTTATTACGATCGAAACCCATCACATCTAATCCTACCTTGGCTTTTTCAACAAGGAATGGCAAACCGACATAACCAAGTCCCACCACCCCAACAATCAAGGATTTTTTCGCAATTTTTTCCTCAAGCGCTTCAAACGCACCTTGCTCTACTTTAGGTTCTTCAACAGTCATCATTATACTTTTTCCTTAATGTCCTTAGAAACGCTAATACCTGCATTGGAAAGACTATATTTTTCTCCGGTATGTGGGCACTGAATCTCAGCCGTACCTTGAAGTGGTAGTTCCAAACGCTCACCAAATTTGCTCATCCAACCAATATGCCTGGCGGGGACTCCCATCATTAAGGAAAAATCAGGTACATCTTTTGTGATAACTGCACCGGCAGCAACAAATGCATATTGACCAATCGTAACTCCACAAATAATCGTACAATTAGCACCTAGGGTTGCACCCTTCCTAACAATAGTTTTTCGATATTCTTCTTTACGCACAATGGCTGAGCGCGGATTATAAACGTTAGTAAACACCATACTTGGCCCACAAAAAACATCATCTTCAATACTAACCGCATCGTAAACTGAAATATTGTTCTGAATTTTAACATTATTTCCAATCACAACATCGCTGCCTATGTAAACATTTTGTCCTAATGAGCAATTCTCTCCAATAATCGCCTTAGATGAAACATGTGCCCAATGCCATATTCTTGAATCTTTCCCAATTGTTGCACCATCATCAACTATTGCTGTTTCATGTTTGAAATACTTATGCATAAACCTTCTCTTTTTGATTTAAATCTTGCATAGCTTTTTGCATCATTGCGACAACCCTCTGACCCTGTGTACCGTCACTATTTGGCACTGCCCTGCTAACACAACACTCGATATAATGTGACAATTCAGTCTTTAATGGCTGTGCGCTATCTTGAAAAATGAGCTGTGGTTTTTCTACATTAATTTTAAATTTTTCATCAACTTGATAAGCATATAAAGAAACGCTTTGATCACTTTCATCAAATTTTAAGATTCCTTTTTCACCACTGATTATCAAGTAGCGCTCCTTTGAAGGCCATAACCATGAGTTATGTAGATGTGTTTGCAAGCCATTTGCAAAAGTCATGTGCACCTGAACATCATCCTCAATTCCTGGATTCATGATGGACTGCGCAACAGATTTAATTTTAATTGGAAGTTCGCCAACCAAATAATCTAGGACTGCAAAGTCATGAACACCCAATGAATATAATGCATTTTCTTGAGTGCGAATCGTACCTAGGTTTCTGCGTACCTGATAAATACTATAAAGCTTACCAAGCTTATTTTCATCAATATAATCTTTTATAAAATTCACAGCTGGTTGATAAATTAACAAATGCCCTATCATTAAAACACAAGCATTGTCTTTGGCAATTTTATTTAACTCGCAACATTCTTGCTGATTCATTGCCATCGGCTTTTCTATTAAGATATCACGACCATTTTCTAATAATTGCTTAGCCAGCTTGAAATGAGTTGTCACTGGTGTTGCCAATATGACCGGACAGTTAGTTTCATCTAACATATCGTGGACACAATCGTATAATTTTATTGAAGGGTAGAGCTCACTAATAGAACATCTTAAATCAGAACTCAGCTCCGTCACAGAGCCAAGTGCATTCATCTCATCTAAAGTACGAATGATATTCCCACCCCAGTTTCCAGCACCAACAACTGCGATTTTCATAATGATTAAACTCCTAACGTAATTGCTTGCTCAATTGCATTTGAGACTTTTGAAATATCCTCAGTTGTTAGATAGGGGTGCATTGGTATACTGAGAATATTCTTAACTGTAGTCTCTGTAACCTGAAAGTCACCAACCTTATAACCTAAGTGATGATATGCCGGCTGCAAATGCGCTGGTTTAGGATAATATACTCCATAAGGTATGCTATTTTGTTTTAGCTTTGATTCTATAGTCTGGCGATCATCACAAGAAATTGTATATTGTGCATAAACACTAGAATTCACATCTAATAATTTTGGAGTTTCTACATAATCAGAGATTGCATTGTTATATCTCAAGGCTACCTCTTCACGAAGCGCTATTTCTTCTGGAAATATAGCGAATTTTTCCAGTAAAATTGCCGCTTGCATAGTATCCATACGCCCATTGATTCCAACGCACTGCACATCATGACGAGTTTTTTGACCATGGACACGAATCCATCGCATCCTTTCGGCTAAATCGTCATCATCAGTGAAACATGCCCCTCCATCCCCATAGCAACCCAACGGCTTTGCTGGGAAAAAACTCGTACAACCAATAGTAGACAAACCACAAGAGCGCCTCTTATTGTGTAAAGCACCGAAACTCTGAGCAGCATCTTCAATCACGAAAAGATTATGCTTTTTAGCAATTGAATTAATTACCTGCATATCTGAGCACTGACCATATAAACTTACAGGTATAATAGCCTTTGTTTTACTAGTAATAGCATTCTCTATCAGACAGTGGTCGATATTGTATGTATGAGGATCGATATCCACAAAGACAGTCTTAGCACCTAATAACTCTATAATTTCTACTGTAGAAATCCACGTAAGTGGAGTCGTGATAACCTCATCATTCTTACCTATACCAAGCGCCAAACCAGCCATCAATAGCGAATCAGTACCACTAGAGTTGGTAATACAGTGCTTAACTCCAACAAAGTCGGCCAACAAATTTTCTAATTCGAAAACCTCAGGACCCATGATATATTTTCCATGAGAAAGAACCTGATCAATCCTCTTCTTTATTTTTTGCTCAATTCGTTCTTGCTGCTTTTCCAAGTCAATAAACTGCATTAACCCCCCCCCCAAGAATATTTAAAACTTCTACGCTACCGCCCTACTGGGTATCAGCATTATTTTTAAAAAAATATTCACGTGCAGCGCACCACTATGAATACCACTGCAGCCATGAACAGAAGATAAGAAAAAATGTTACGCGATAGAAAAAATTACAGTGCGTAATTTACTGACGCGTGAGCTTTGAAAAAAAAAAGTGATTGTTTTGATAGACACTGTTTGAAATTTCCCTGTGTATCTAGCATCCTTTCACGTTCCTTAAAAACTTCTTATCCCTGAACCGTCAATGATTATTACAGACCTATTAGGGGTAATCAACTCTCTTTGAGAATTAAAAAAGATCCGCACGAAAAAAATTATTTTTTTTTAAAAAATCTTTTTTTTTGAATACTTTTTATACAGAAAAGCCATGTAAGGTAATACAAGAACTATATTTTTAATGGCTGAAAAAATAATTGATAGCCTAATACAACACCGCCTTAAATATTATTTTCAATTGTGTCGTGTGACAGACTGAGCCAATCTTTATTACTGACTGAGTTGCCGATGAAGGTTAGTTGCTAAACAAGATTATTCCTTCTGCCACCTCTGAAAGAGGACCATTAGATAGCGCTGGCTTTGAATAATGCCGCTTTATGAGTTTTATCTTTCTCACATGTAAAATAAATTTCTTTTTCACTTACCACAGCAAGCCCCTCAATCTGAGCATGCAAATCTAACTTCCAGGTGTTAATCAAATCAAATTTACCCTTTCTTTGCTTAAATTGGGTCAAGTACGGCTGCTTTCCATGCTCATCAAGTTGATAACCAAGAATCCATAATTGATCATCGTATTTAGAAACATCGGTCGCTATCATAGGGATAGGAATAGCAGGAAGTTGCTCTAACGCTGGATTGTTATCTTTAATCGAGAACACATAACGTAAGGTTTTGGTTCGATCAGTCCAGTTTTTGTTGTAGAGCGTGATCGTTGAGTCATGAATTGTCATCGCCTCAATGTCATAAGGGTGTACATAGTGAATTTTTGCTGGCTTAAATTTTGGAAAATAGGCAGTGAATGGTTGTGAGGCAACCTGACAAGAATCAGCATGATCCAGACAACGCATGGCACTCTTATCAACCCGATAAATCACTACAAACCCTCTATCACCTCTGTTATTTCCAACATCACCGACATAGATTGCATTCTTATCTTGAGTAATCGCCTCCCAATCCCGCGGCTTAGCATTGATAATAGAAACTTGCTTATCAATGCGCCCTGTCTTTGGATTAATACCGAATATTGTGGTCGAATCCGAATCAACAACCGTCCACAATAAGCCGCGATAATACGTCAGGGCTGATGTTTCTTTGAGCTCGTGCGGCAAGGTTGCAACCTGCTCCAGATGAAGCATGGCAGGCTCCGTATAAGCGGCAGCAAATACAAGGTTTGTAGATATCAGCAGCCATACGAAAACTTTGTTTAATTTAATCATCCCAACTCCGTTTGATCATGCTGATTTTAAACACCAATGAATCGTTGCCGATAAGCATACCATGCGTGCTCGATGATGATCTCAATATTCTCGTAAACAGGCTGCCAACCACACACATGAGCGAGCACTTGCGAGTCAGCGATCAGACAGGAGGGATCTCCAGCGCGCCTAGGTTGAATTTTTACAGGGATAGGATGACCAGTTACTTTTCTTGCAACCTCGATCACCTGCCGTACTGAATTTCCCTGAGAACTACCAACATTAAATGCTTGTGATTCACCTCCACACATTAAGTGGGATAACGCTAACGCATGCGCCTGACACAAATCCATGACATGAATAAAATCACGTACGCAACTGCCATCTTTAGTACCATAGTCATCGCCAAATTGGTAAAAAATATCACGCTGATCGGAAGCAACTTGCAGCAGTAATGGAATGATATGGGTTTCAGGTTGGTGGTGCTCTGCCAAGTGGCCCGATGGATGTGCACCTGAGGCGTTAAAGTAGCGTAAGGCTATGTAATTGAAATCATATGCCGAGGCATAATCTTGACATATTTGTTCAACCATCCACTTAGATAAACCGTATGGATTTATCGGTGCTTTAACATGGGTCTCCGAGATCTTATCAGTCCGTGGTTCACCATACACTGCCGCGGTAGACGAAAAAATAAAGTATCTTATTCGACATTCAATCATTGCATTGAGTAATGAAATCGTTTTGGCGACGTTATTCTGATAATACTTACCTGGAGATTGCACGGATTCAGCCACTTCAATGTGTGCAGCGAAATGCATGACTGCTGTAATGGCATGCTGTGAAAATATGGATTTTAATAGCACCACATCAGATAGATCACCCTGATAAAAAGGCACATCCTTCGCAACCATCTCACGATGACCTGTTGACAAATCGTCGAGCACAACCACATTGATGCCCCGCTCCTGAGCAAATGCCACCATGTGCGAGCCAATATAACCGGCCCCACCAATGATCAATAAGTTTGAAGATTTGAGCTGATCCATCATGTTACTGCTTGCCACTTTACAATAAAATCTTGGGAAAAACGCCGCTTCTTGAGTAATTCACAACTCACGGATAAACAATCTATGGCATCGTTGGCTTGCTGCTTAATCTCACTGACCACCTCAGACCATGCGCGTTGTTGAGCTTCATTTTCAAATAATGCGTAAACCAAGGCACCCTCAGCCAAGCGTTGCGAAACCTGCTCTACCGTATCGTGTTTATCGCTTACTATAATCGGCTTAATCTTTGATCGCCAAGCGTAATAACGTTGACTCCACGGTAGTTTTTGACCCGGCCAAATCACGCAATGAACAAAACGTGGTGAGGCCATTTGCAACAATGACCAATGCGATACCGTTAGATCGGAATCAGTGATTATCAAGCCTTTTTCGTTGGACAGCTCTGACAAATTTTCCACCTTCAAATGCGTATAACGTCGAGTTTGATACAAACGCTCGTAACGCACGAAAGATTGTGGAAAAAAATACAAACTTGCAACAAGACCAACCAAACCAAGCATCACCAATAAATTAAGCTGAAACGCAATACTAAAGCTCAATGCTATTAATAAGATACCAAACATCAGATATACAAACATCGCCAACATTTGAATAAAATTGTTTGTTGCCAACACGCGCCCCAGTGCAGCGGGTCTCGCATGAAATTGGATCAGCGCATTCAACGGCACAATCAAGATACCAGCAAAAATGCCATATAATAACATCACAACGACAATCAACACTTGGTTTTGGATGTTAGATAAACAGATTAAGCCAAGACACAAAGCCAGCGTTGATAATGGAATAGTCCCTACTTCAATAAAACCCCGAGAAATTCGCCCAGCTAATACTGCCCCGATCAGAATACCAATCCCTGCAACACCAATTGAGCTTAGTGCAAAATTCGCACTGGCACCAACTGACTGCTTCAAATAACCGCCATAAATTGCCAGTAACTCTTGATTGATAGCAAAAAACAACGCCAAACCAATCATACAAACGAAAATAGCAGGCTTATGGAATGCGCTGCCTAAATAAGCACGAAGGTAGCGAGTTTTGATGTATGCAGACCAATAATAACGTGAGTGCGCATCTGCAGCCGGTATCCACTTCAACAAAAAGGTCATGCAAAACTCAATAGTAGCAAGCAACATCAAAGCAAAACCCAGTGGCGCAAAACCTGTAATGAAGTGTGCTGCCCCTTTAACTTCGTCAAGATGATGCGCGACCATCGCATTGGCCGCGAAAGTGAATACTGCCTGTCCGATAACGATAGCAATAATCACTGCCGCCTGGACCATTCCATTGAGGCGAGCGATGTTAGAAACCCCAAAAGCCTCACGAATATAGCCGTATTTTGCCGGCGAGTTTAGCACACTCTGTAGCGCCATAATGACCGTGGTTGAAAAAGCCAACCAAAACCAGCCTTGGTAATAACACAGCGTCAAAAAGCCGGTGAGCGGAATCGCGCTAAATGAAGTGATACGCAAAATCATGATTTTTGGCCACCGATCAGCAATAAAGCCAGAAAATGTAAATAGGAATAGGTATGGCAATAACATCAGCGCGTTAACAATGGAAGATAATAGGGTAAATTGATGTGCATTTGATGTGGCATAAACGGTATCCATCATCAACGCTTTATGGCCAATATCAACGAAGGTATTCAAAAATGCGATAAACAAAAAAGGAATAATGGAGCGAGTTGGTTTCGCGTATTTATTGTTGTTCAATTGTATAACATCCCTAAGCAGAAACCACCACGCGCTTTACACGACGAGTCAGCTGTGCCATTAATTCGTAACCGATAGTACCACAATGTTGCGCGACATCCTCGACTGGTAAACCCTCACCCCATAGCGTGACAGTTGCACCTGGCTTTATGCTATTAGCAGAGCCAATATCGACGGTAATTAGATCCATTGATACACGTCCAACAATCGGATACAAACACCCTTCAATCAACACCGGTGTACCTGATGGTGCACGCCTTGGATACCCATCACCATAACCGATGGCAACGACAGCAACTGTTGTCGTTGATTCAGCTATCCATGTTTTGCCATACCCAACTGACTCACCGGCATGCACATGTTTTGTAGCAATCACTCGCGAGCGCAAAGTCATTGCAGGTCGCAAACCTAATGAATTGGCCGATCGCTGCGGTATAGCTGAACCACCATAAATTGTAAAACCCGCTCGCACCCAATCACAGTGCATGTCAGGATGATTCAATAAAGCAGCTGAATTAGTCACGCTTCTCATACATGGCAACTCATCGGTGATTGTTTTAAATTGTTGCCATTGCGCAATACTCATTTCAGATGTTAGCTCATCCGCACAAGCCATATGGGTCATTACGACACATTGCTCTGGTTTTATACCTAGCGACTTGAGCTGATTGAAAGACTGCATAAAAGTTACTGGCGTAAATCCCAGACGATGCATACCCGTATCAACCTTTAACCATAGGCGTGAACGTTTAGCGAGTCCAAATTTTTCTATGAAAGAGAGTTGATAGGTATCGTGAACAATGCAGTCCAACTCATAAGCTTTGATACAGGCGTATTCCTCCGCGGTTAAAAAACCGGTCATAACCACAATCGCCTGAGTAATACCTGCTTCCCTAAGCTCAATGGCCTCGTCGATAGTAGCAACTCCAAAT
This sequence comes from uncultured Coxiella sp., assembly GCA_902623005.1. Taxonomy (GTDB): domain Bacteria; phylum Pseudomonadota; class Gammaproteobacteria; order Coxiellales; family Coxiellaceae; genus UBA9148. The sequence continues at coordinate 120,424 of CACNSC010000001.1, read as the reverse complement.
GCTTGGGCATCAACTAATGTTTTTGCAATTTCAACGGCACCATGACCATAAGCATTAGCTTTCAACATGACCATGATCGATGAGTTAGGCGTTAGGGATTTAACTTGTGAAAAGTTATGACGAATGTGATCGAGATTTATCTCGGCATATCGACAGAGAGACATTGTCACGCCCCGGATTGGAAATTCTGCGTTAAATTATCAAAACGGGTGTATTCGCCCAAGAAGGCCAAACGAACTTCACCGATTGGGCCATTACGTTGCTTACGAATTAAAATTTCTGCAACACCCTTATCGGGTGAGTCTGGATTATAAACTTCGTCGCGATAAATGAACGCAATCAGATCGGCATCTTGCTCGATCGAGCCCGACTCTCTCAAATCAGACATCACCGGGCGCTTATCGGTTCTCGACTCCAACCCCCGGTTTAGCTGCGATGCCGCAATCACAGGACAACCCAACTCTTTAGCAAGTGATTTAAGTGAGCGTGATATTTCTGCCACTTCATTGGTACGATTGTCTTTCATTTCTGGCACTTGCATGAGCTGTAAATAATCAATCACAATCAAATCGAGGCCATTATTCTCGCGCGCAACTCGCCGAGCTCTAGCTCGTAACTCACTGGGTGATAAAGCAGGAGTATCATCAATGTATAACGGCACATCAGACAACATACTCACTGCAGAACTAATTCGCGGCCAATCATCATCACAAAGATTACCAGTTCGTACATTGTGCTGATTGATACGGCCTAATGAAGACAACATTCTCATAGTGAGGTGCTCACCAGGCATCTCCAAACTAAATACCAGCACTGATTTATTACTCACCGCAACCGTCTCAGCAATGTTCATAGCAAAGGTGGTTTTACCCATTGAAGGACGACCGGCTACAATGACTAAATCACCAGATTGCAAACCAGAAGTCATACTGTCAAAGTCATAGAAACCCGTGGAAACACCCGTGATCGCTTCGCCTGAATTAAACAAGTCATCTATTTTTTGAGTTGCAGCCGACAAAAGATCACTAATTTTGACTGGACCAGCACCACGCAACTGTTGCTCTGCAATGCTATAGACTTCACGCTCGGCCTTGTCTAATAAATCTTTAGGACTTCTACCTTGAGTATTTAGTGCGTTATCAACTAGATCAGAACCAACAGCAATCATTTTACGCAATACTGAGCGCTCTCTAACAATCGTGGCATACGATGAAACGTTAGCACTGCTGGGAGTCGCGTTGGCAAGCTCAAATAAATAACTCTCTCCACCAACACGGTCAAGTTGATTAAGCTGCTTCAATTCTTCGGCTAACGTTAAACTGTCACAGGGTTGACTGCGATCGATTAGAGACTGAATGGTGGTAAAGATGACTTGGTGCTCTTTTCTATAAAAATCAGCGACGGTGACATGTTCAACGACACGGTCCCATGCGCGATTATCAAGTAAAAGTGCACCTAGAACAGATTGTTCAGCTTCGATGGAGTATGGTGGAACCTTAGCATTTAACGCAGGGTCCTTTGGCGGTGTTGCTACTGATGTATTCATGCCGATAAGTCTATCACCGCAAACCATGATGGACCAGTAGAATCACTACTGGTCCATCAACCAATTAAGAACTGGCTTTTGCGGTTATTGTTAATGGCAATTCAATTGATACTTCTGAATGAAAGGACAGCACGACCGTATGCTCACCTAAATGACGAATAGGACCATCGCTCATTACCACTTCACGCTTCTCAATAGTATCAGCACCTGCAGCAATCATAGCGTCAGCCACTTCACGTGGACCAATCGAACCAAATAACTTACCTTCATCACTAGCTAGAGCTTCGATAGTGACACTCAGGCTAGCAACCGCTTCTGCACGCTGCTTTGCATGTGCTAGCTTTTCAGCGGCAAGCTTTTCTAATTCGACTCGGCGTGATTCGAAGTCGACAAGATTAGCTGCTGTTGCAATCATTGCCTTCTGCTGAGGCAATAAAAAATTACGTGCAAAACCGGCCTTAACAGTAACTTGATCGCCAACCTTGCCTAAACTTGCGATATTTTCTTGCAGAATAACTTTCATTATAAAATCCTCGTGTAAATAATTAATTAGGTTTGTTGATGTGTTGATGGAGACAAGCGCTGTCTAAAATCAAAAAAAGCATCCATGACGGCCGTGATGGCGAGTAAAGGCGCCACAATATACTGTAGAAATAATAAACCAATGTACAAGCCGACCAAAGCAACTGAAATACCTGCACGCCCCCTGGCAAGGGTATGCAATAAACAAAACGCTGCGACAACAAAAGGCATCAAAATCGCAGCAATGCTATCGACAAACATCGGAACCTTGCATAGAAAACCAAGCACACACAATGCCGCAAGCCAGACTACCCAATGATTCACTCGGATCGAAAGCACTGACTGACGAAACGCAGCAACCTGGTCATTGACAGCCGCCTGCCAAAAACGACCTGCCAGTAATCCTAAAAACAAGAAACTCATCATGTAAAAGGCAAACACACCGGTTGCATACGGCGAAAATGTCGAGGCAATGAGCTGCTTCTCACTGTCTGAGATTGAAGCTAACATCGATGATGAGGAGTACATGCTTTGAAGATGGCTTTGCCACCATGCTGTAACATCTGGAAATAGCCAATGAATCGCGAGTATGACAAATAGAGCGATCACCAACAAAGCTTCAAGTACTAGCGCCCATGAGGAAAACTCTCTCAACAACAAAGCAAGTAAATATTGAGAAAGGCAAAATAGCATCAGCGCTTCGTAGCCTGTTACGCCTTGAAACCAAAAAGACACGACTGCCGGTAATGCTACCCATAAAAGAAGAAAAGCACCGGACTTAGCGCCCTGCTGCAAAGTGACTAGTACAACGATCGCTGCAGCTATTACAAAGGTGAACGCCGAGAATATCGGCGACACTATCAACAATAGAACCACAGCAGCTGCATAGTAAGGCTGTTTCAGTAAAAACTGGCCAAATCGCACCACAGCAAGCACCTCGGTTGATTAAATCTATTACTCGTGACGATCGCAGTAAGGCAACAAGGCTAAGAAGCGAGCACGTTTTACTGCCGTAGAAACCAATCGCTGATAGCGCGCTTGAGTCCCAGTGATACGACTAGGAACGATTCGCCCAGACTCCATTGTAAATTCCTTGAGAATATCGAGATTTTGGTAAGTAATCTTTTCGATATCATCGCGCGTAAAAGAAGTAACTTTTTTTCTTTGAAAATAATTTCCCATGATAAAAACCTTTTATGAATAGTGTGGATTAAGCGTTAGATTCAACAGGAGCATCGGCTTCCGTTTTAACTGGAGCGTCGAGTAAGTCCAATACTTTAAGCGGGCTGGATTGTTTTACGGCTTTTTTACAGCGCAAAACCATGTGTCGAATAACAGCATCGTTATAACGGAATATTTCTTCGAACTCCGCGATGACTTTGTAATCACACTCAATATTCATCAGGATGTAGTGAGCTTTGTGTACCTTATTGATGGCGTAGGCCAATTGACGACGTCCCCAGTCTTCCAAACGATGAACGGTACCACTGTGGTCTGTTACCAACTTGCGATAGCGCTCTACCATTCCAGGTACCTGCGGGCTTTGACTAGGATGCACTAAAAAAACGATTTCGTAATGATTCACGATTTCCCCTCTCGGTTTGTAGCCCCTCAACAGATAGCGAGAAGCAAGGAGTTAAAACTAAGCGCGCAGTCTAATGAAAACACCCCCAAGACGCAAGTCTCACGCCACCGACTTAAATCAGCGCCGATACTTAGGCATCTGCAGCCGAGACGAATGAGCAAACGCACCAGTGAGATAACACATAACTAATTGATAAATATCTAATTTTATATTTCTAGTTTGTCTTGAGCACAAACCCGCACGGTGCCAGCCGACTTATCAATTAAAATTCACTACCGGATGTGGAAAAATCCAACAAAGCACACCATAATGCAACCAACCTGACAAAATCGAGATTTTCAGAACCATGGAACTTCACCGCGATCAAAATGCTTCCTCCTTTACCATTACGGCCTATGAGCCCGGCGAAGTGTGCATTAATAAAACACCTTACTCACACAGTCTACTGATTCACCCAACACAACCTCATACTGCTTGGCGACCACAAAGCTTATCCGAGCTTGAAACAGCGGATATTATTCAATGCCTAGACTATCAGCCGGATCTGATTTTGATTGGTACCGGCGCACAACACCATCATCTCCCGCCAGCACTTTTAGCCCCCCTATATGAGAAGAAAATCGGCGTGGAAGTCATGCACTCATCTGCTGCTTGCAAAACTTTTGCACTACTCTCATCTGACCAACGCAACGTTCTAGCCGCGGTACTGATTCGATGAACGGTGTTAAAATTACCATTGCCCAGATTAATGTGACCGTTGGTGATATTACCGGCAATGCAGAGCGAATCCTGTCAGTAGCACAGCAAGTCTTGTGCGAGCAACCCGATGTGGACTTGATTATTTTCCCAGAGATGTGCCTCACTGGCTACCCACCCGAAGATCTTCTATTCCGAGATCATTTTCATCAATCTTGCGAGCAAGCTTTGCATACTCTTTTAAAAGACATGCCAGAAACCACACTGGTTATAGGGATGCCGTGGCGCTCTGAAGACCATCTCCACAACAGTGCGGTAGTGCTGCAAAACCATCAAGTACAAGCCGTCTATCACAAAAATCACTTACCAAACCACACGGTCTTTGACGAACTGCGTTATTTCACGCCTGGAACTACACCCGCATCTTTCCGTGTGAATGGTGTTTGCTTTGGATTACTGGTTTGTGAGGACTTATGGCACGCCGAGCCATGCCGACAACTTGCCGAATTAGGTATTGATGCTATTGTCAGCCTCAACGCTTCACCCTTCGATCAGTATAAACATCAAAAACGCAAGCAAATACTTGCAAAGCGCGCACAAGAGATCAATCGCCCGATTATTTATTGCAACTTAATCGGCGGTCAAGACGAACTGGTTTTTGATGGCGGCTCAATGGTGCTCGACCAAACAGGCCGACGCGTATTGCAAGCACCTTTTTTTCAAGAGGCGGTAATCACCACTCAATGTCAGCTCGACAATCTTTCTCTTAAGTTCAAACCATCTCCAATCGAACAAGAGTCCGACTCGTTGGATCACGTCTATCAGGCATTGGTGTTAGGACTCAGAGACTACGTCAACAAGAATCATTTTCCTGGCGTACTGCTTGGGCTCTCAGGCGGCATTGACTCTGCTTTGTCTTTAGCGATTGCCGTTGATGCGTTAGGTCCTGACCGAATCACAACGGTGATGATGCCCTCAGAATACACTAGCAGCATCAGTACGGAAGATGCCGAATTAATGGCTAGTCTTCTGAATATCCAACATCATACATTGAGAATTGACGATATAAGACAGGCCTTCCAACAGCAACTGACCCCATTTATCACAGCTTCCGGTGGCTCGACCGTGTTGGAAAACATTCAAGCCCGAGCACGAGGCGTACTCCTTATGGCACTATCTAACCAAAGTGGCGATTTAGTCATCACAACCGGTAATCGAAGTGAGCTTGCTGTCGGCTACTGCACACTGTACGGCGATATGGCCGGTGGATTCTGCGTCCTAAAAGACGTTGCCAAAACAAAAGTCTATGCTTTGGCCAATTATCGCAACCAAAAGAGCATGATTATTCCACAGCGCATCATCGATCGACCGCCTTCAGCCGAATTAGCTCCAAATCAAACCGATCAAGACAGCTTGCCGACTTACGACGTGCTAGACGACATTCTTTACCAGCTCATCAATCAAGAGCGCTCATGCTTAGAAATCAGCGAAGCCGGCCACAACGTTGACTTAGTCACCGAAATTGCAAAAAAAGTAAAACTCAATGAATACAAACGTAGGCAAGGTACCATTGGTGTTCGCATCAGCGAATTTGCCTTTGGTAAAGACCGTCGATACCCAATCACCAATGGGGTATAAAGTACTTAAATTTCTTAGCCCTCTGTAGCGTCAAAAATACTCAATTTAAATTGAGAAGGTAATGTGTACCGGATCAATTATTGCGTACATAAATTTACCATTCGAGTAAAGCACGCTGTCATAACCACGCTTAATTGTTTCTGACTTTATTACTCAGATTTAATCTACAAATGACCAAAAAAGATGCTATTTTAAATTATCAACCCGGCAACAGAGCAACATGACAACGATACCGCCGCACCAGATAAATAGTTTTTCGTAAAAGACGATACACATTACAAAAAAGACCTAAATTTAATCAAGAAGATTCCACATAAAACTACTAGTAAAATGATTAAGTTTGACATAAGATTTACCACGTTTTTGACAGTTAAATTTTTACAAGGAGAACGATTTGATGAATAAAACAACGGCAATGTTAGCTGCTACTGCTCTAACACTAGTATCATCTTCAGCTGCATTAGCTATTGGCACCGACACTTACGTGGGTATGCAACTGGGTTTAACTAGCTTACAGGATGAAAACAGTACAACTGTAAACAATCTTAATCTTTACGGTGCCATGATCGGTACGTCAATCAACGACAAGTTTAGCGCCGATCTAAACTTCGTTAATCAGGGTAACTACTTCCACGGTATGGTTGATCTTTATTTCCATCACGCGCTTTCAAGCAAGATTACTAGCCGCATAGGTGGTGGTATCGGTGCCATTCATTTCAACGAAGGCACATCTTCTCACTACACTGACGATACAGTCGACCAGGATGCAACCACTAAATTCGCTTATCAAGGTGCGGTTGAGCTTGAATACGCTGTCACAGAAACATTAAACGTATTCTCTGGCTACCATTACGTTGGATGGACGGATTCAAGTAATGACAAACACGCTAATGAATACCTATTCGGTTTGCATTACTACCTGTAATTTATCTTTGATGGATTATGAAAACGCAGCCAGTTGGCTGCGTTTTTTATTACATGACAGTAATCAATAGCAGTGGCAGGAGTTGCATCAATAAATCATCATCACACCAAAACCAATTAGGGTATTCGGCTAAAGCGGTTACGCAAGAAATAGCAACCAACTGCCAAGCCAAAATAACTGAAACAGCGCCGACAAGCCACCAACACAGTGCTACAACACCACACCCTGCTAGACATACTGCAAAACGACGACAACGCAAAGCCTTCAAGTAACCCATCAGTGGATCAGCGACTGCAGCACTGACAATTATAGCGGTTGCGACCACCCTATTAGCAGCAAAACAAAGTACGACACTGATTCCAATACAAAGAAACGATAGCGAAGATAGGCGAGCCCGCTCATATGGGCGCTGACCATACACAGACCAACGAAAATAAATTCTTATAAAATCGAAGATCAAAATACTGATTAAAGCGGCAAGTACAAACAACAAAGGTGAGACTGCGTATAAATCTCCCAGTGGGACTAATAAATCGTAATACAGAAAAGGCACCAATGCTGACAGCAGATGCACAATACTGCGAACCGTAGCTGGCGACAAAGAAAAGTTAGCCCAACGAAATCGACCCATGAGAGGCAGCCATAAAAAAACGCCTTCTGCCTATTAGCGAGCTACTGAAAGTGTTGCTAGAGCATCCGAATGAGGGTAACTCGCTCGTAAAATAGCAAGTGTGTTTGAGGCTTGATCATTCAAATTTAGCTGTTGATAGGCCTTTACAAGCAATACGAGCGCAGGTTCAACCGCTGTGGTTTGAGGGTAATGCTGAACCACGATACTGGCTCGGTTAGCGGCAGCAACGTAAGCGTGCTTTGAAAAGTAATAGTTAGCCACTAAAAGCTCTTGTTGTGCAAACAAGTTACGCAAGTAAACCATCCTTAGTTTTGCATCTTTGGTATACGGACTGTTGGGGTATTGATTCACCAGTGTACTGAATGTACTGAAGGCGCGTTTTTTATCATTGAGATTATTTTTAGCTGGATCTTGCTTAAATTTCTTTTGTAACCAATTAATGCCCTGCTCGTATTCAATGCGCCCCTTCATGTAATAGGCATAGTCAGTGTGCTGACCGCGCGGATAAAGTCTGATGTAACGCTCAGCCGCGGCTTGTGACTCAGCGAACTTACCACTCTTATAGTAAGCATAGATAACATCAAGCTGAGCTTGTTTAGCATGCTTACCGAAAGGATAAATAACGTCCAGCGCCTCAAAACTCTCAACCGCGTCGGTGTAATGTTTTTTAGCCAAGTCGAGCTCGGCTTGAGCAAAGATTTGATCAGCAGTCTTGCTGCGGTATTTGGCATATTCATCTTTCAGTGAGTTTGATACGCAAGCTGACAAAAAAAGAGCAGTTAGGGATATGATTACCAAGCCGAGATAAGAACGCTTCATAGCAGAGACACCTTCGTTAAAAACTGACGTAGTATAGGCCATGTCCCCTCATAACGGAACCGCCGTTTTAATTTTACTTGGTGCTGCGTGACAAAGTGGGTAAGATGGCCGCATGAACCAGACACCAACCCCTCAGCACCGCCAAGCATCCGTCACCGAAGCACTAGATAATTCACGTTTGGACTTTGCAATGGCTGCGTTATTCTCTGACTTCTCACGCTCCATGCATAAGCAATGGATCATTGACGGTCAAGTTAAAATCAACGGCAAAGTTTGCATAAAACCTCGGCAGCGCGTAACCACTGAACAAATCATCGAAGTTTGTATGGTGGTCGATACGCAAACGACTTGGCAAGCAGAAGCCATCAGCCTAAACATCATTCATGAAGATGATCATCTAATTGTTGTCAACAAACCAGCTGGTCTTGTCACCCACCCGGGTGCCGGCAATCAATCCCGCACATTGGTAAATGCTTTATTGCACCATTGCCCAGATGCTCATTTATTACCACGTGCTGGCATTATTCATCGCCTGGACAAAGACACTAGCGGTTTATTATTGGCAGCAAAAACTCATGAAAGTTTTCACGCTCTAACTAATGCCATGCAAGCACGCGAAATCCAACGTAGTTACGAAGCCATTGCTGAGGGCACATTAATTGCGGGCAATACCATCGATGCCCCAATCGCTAGACACCACATTCATCGTACCAAAATGGCAGTGGTGAGTACCGGCAAGCCAGCGATCACCCATTACCGTATCATTGAAAAATTTAAGTATCACACGCACGTTAGTGTCTCACTTGAGACAGGGCGAACGCATCAAATTCGCGTGCATTTCAAACACATTAAACACCCGTTAGTGGGTGATCGTACTTACAACCCACGACGACGCAACCTGTCTGATATTTCACACCGCCTCAAAGCAACACTTGACAGTTTTCCTCGCCAAGCGTTGCATGCTAAACAACTCACGCTAACGCACCCTAACACACACGAAGTTATTAGCTGGCAAGCACCAATACCGGATGATATGAGCAATCTGATTGCAGCGCTACAGGAAAATGAAGTACAACAATAACCTTAAATCATTTATTCAAGTTCCAAATTGGCCACTTCCTAATACAGTCCGTGCTGTCACCACGCAACGTGGATTTATTGACCCTGATAACCCTTACAGCACATTCAACTTAGGCACCCATGTTGGGGATGACTTGAAACGCGTGCAATCAAACCGAGCTTATTTATCGGAAGCGTTAGAACTCACACAGCAACCGTACTGGTTACAGCAAGTTCATGGCACAGACGTTAGTAACTTGGATCAAGCGCAACCGAATCTATCAGTAGACGGCAGCTACACCCGTACTGCTCAAAAAGTATGCGTGATTCTCACCGCAGATTGCTTACCCGTGCTCATTACCAATCAACAAGGCAATCAAGTGGCAGCCATTCATGCGGGTTGGCGAGGACTGTTAGCCGGGATACTCGACAAAGCCATCGCTTGTTTTAAGCAAGATCCTAGCCAGTTATCGATTTGGCTGGGCCCTTGTATTGGTCCAGAGTCCCTTGTACTCAATACTGAGATACGACAACAGTTCATTGAACAGTTTTCACCCTGGCAGGAGGGATTTTGGCGCAATAGTGATTCACAATGGTGTGCTAACTTACAACAAATGGCCACTCAGCGATTAAATAGCCTGGGTATCACCAGTATCTATTCCGATAATCGCTGCACCTTTCAGCATCAAACGCGGTTTTTTTCTTACCGGCGAGATGGCAAAATATCTGGGCGCACGGCCCATATGATTTGGCTGGTAGACGATTAAAGATCAAGCTACACTAACTTAACTGAAATTTCAGCAAACTAGGAAAGCCATGAAAACAAGACTCATCTCTTTAATTACTGTTATTCTTTCAATGCTTACTCTCACTGCTTACTGCGATGAAAAGCCAACGCATCAACCAATGAGCAATATCGCTCCGATGATTAAGCGCATTACTCCGGCTATCGTTAATATCACGGTTAAGAAAAAAATCATTCCAACCAGTGATGAGTTCATCCCAGAGGGTGAAGATGGACCGTTACAGAAAAAAGAAATGGTTGGCCTAGGATCTGGGGTGATTTTAGATGCTGACCACGGCGTCATTGTTACTAATGCACACGTCATTGATCATGCCAAGGATATCTTAGTCACACTCAAAGACGGTAGACACTATAGAGCTGTAAGCTTGGGTGAAGACGATGGTTTTGATATTGCTGTCATACAAATTAAAGCCAAACACCTGTCAGCAATCGCATTGGGTGACTCCGATAATTTGCAAGTGGGTAATTTTGTGGCAGCCATTGGTAGTCCCTTTGGTCTCAACCAAACCGTGACGTATGGTGTAATCAGTGCATTAAATCGCAGCGAGCCTAAAATTGAAGGCTTTCAAAGCTTTATACAAACCGATGCACCAATTAATCCGGGCAATTCCGGTGGCGCACTGGTCAACCTCAATGGTCAACTGATTGGTATCAACACGGCATTGGTTGGTCCTGGCGCTAACGTTGGTATTGGTTTTGCTATCCCAAGCAACATGGTCGATAGCCTTGTCAAACAGCTGGTGCGTTATGGCAAAGTGAAACGCGGTGTGTTGGGTGTCATCGCGCAAAACATTACGCCATCTCTTGCTGACGCGATGCGTTTAGACCAAACACACGGTGCCATCATTTCAGAGGTGGTGCCAGGCAGTCCAGCAGCTGAGGCGGGCATACAAAGTAAAGATGTTTTGCTAACGATTAATAAGAAAGCCATGCACAGTGCTGCTCAGATTCGCAACACGCTCGGCATGATGCGACCCGGTACTAAAATTTCAATTGAAGTGATGCGTAATCAGAAAAAATTAACGCTGTCCGCCAAAGTGGGAGACCCTAACGATGAAATAAAACAACATCAAAATGTTTTTCTAAGTGGTGTTAGCTTCCGTAACTTTAGTGAAATAGAAACTGATGGCACTCCACTAGTGGGTGTTTTGGTCACTAATGTCAGTGAAACTAGTCAAGCTGCATTAGCTGGTGTTGTACCAGGTGATGTTATTACACAAGCAAATGGCAAAGCAGTCAGCTCGGTTACAGATCTGATCGCTGCTGCCAATACTAAAGTCGAATCATTATTATTAAACGTTGATAGAAATAACATTGCAGCATTTCTTGTCATTGAAAAACCTTAAGGAGTAGATTATGGAACAATCATTGTCCCAACAACGTTGTGTACCTTGCGAAGGTGGCGTGCCGGCACTGTCAAAAGCTGAGGCAGAGTCTCTGTTAGAACAAACCACTCAATGGTGTCTCGCAGAAGACTGTCAATCCATTCACCGAAAATTTGAATTTTCGGGCTTTTACAAAACCATGGGGTTCATCAATATGGTTGCATGGATTGCGCAACAACAAGGTCATCACCCTGATGTTACGTTTGGATATAACCACTGCACTATCACCTACAGCACGCACGCCATCGGTGGCTTGAGCAAAAATGATTTCATTTGTGCCAAGTTAATTGACGATGCCTTAAATAATAGTCACGAATAAAACTGGGAGAACTCGATGAAATATATGAAATGGATTGGATTGTGTTTAATGTTAACGTCATTACTCACAGCGTGTAACAGTCGCTCGTCCTCAGTTCTGTCAGACTTAGATGGCCAATACTCAGACCCTAATCATCCTGCGGGGATACGTTTAGTCAGTCACGATGGCAACCAAATTACGATCAAAGGACGCGATCAAGCCAATGCTGAATTTTGGCAAGTACATGGCCAGGTAGTTGGCAACGGTCTATTGATTGATTTTAGCCCCAAAGGTGGCCCTTCAGCTCTAAAGGCAACCGTTTCCAACCAAGGCATCACCTTCAGTGACGGTAATACCTGGAAAAAATTAAACACGCAAAAAGAAATTGCTTAATACGATTCCCTTAGCTTACAGCCTGCTGCCATTATTTTTGCCATTCAAGATAATGTTACGTGTATGCTGGCTGTAACTGGGGTTGTTGCTTATTGCAAGTCTCCTCATTTAACACCCGCTTACAGTAATCTAAATAGCGACCTACCATTAAATCACTGTTAAAACAATCTCGTGCATATTGATGTAGGCGCGCTTTATCAAATCGACTACCATCAGCCATAGCAGCTATTAACTGATTTGCCTGATTTGAAATAAAGCCATACTCATCACCAATAACCTCGGAAAACACCGCAGCAATAAGAAAAATATGAATTATCAATAGGTTAAGTAACAAGGATAAATTTGCGCAAAATATGGTCATTTTAAGATTTATTTAATAAATTTAAAGTAAAATCCTATTAAATTTCACTATTAAATAAGAAAAAAATGAGAAACCCCTTGATTCAAGTTTCAACTCATGTCGTCAGATACGATCAAGATCAAAAACTCTACGTTAAAACCATTGAAAACTCCTCCGTACTAACACTGGAGTTTTTAGCCAACCGGCTGATGGAAGAGATGGTGACTGTGGTGAACACAGACCAGACAAGATCTCTACGCTCACCTAGCCCATGCCAAGGGACAATGGATAAGTTGTGTACGAGGGATATAAAAGACCCTGGTGTAGACTATGAACCATCCTCAAGTCGTGCACCCGATGAGGCTACACAATGCTATCTAGTTCGTGCAATGATACTGCGTCAACTGCTCCAAGATGCTGATGCATACGACCACAATTACGAAATACCTTCCCCCTCAGGTTCACCAAGCTCGAATTCACAGCAGGCACAATCAACCACAGTCTCACCACATATTCTCAGTTTAGATTTCGGTTATGCATTTTATACCTTGACGAGTAAGCACCAAGGTAGTGAGAGCCTAGATAATGAGCACCTAGATGCTACACCGAGCAGAGTTCTCTACGAGCACTTCTTAAACCCTGAATCAAAAGAAGCACTACTGGTCAGTCTTATTTTCAACCGCCCAGATACCAGCACAGAATTTCGTGATAATCACAGTATTCTGCAACAATCCGGCATCATCAATAGCCAATCTTTAGAGGGTAAAAAGCGAATTTTTACTGAATTACTGTTTACGTTAAATCAGCTAAAAGCGTTAAAACACGAATCGTTCATTGGCTGTCAAAAAGATGCTGTGGAAAATTTTTCCAACCCTAAGTCTCAGAACAGTATAACGTCAGAAGATATGCAAAAACTGACTGAGCTGGTTAATAACGCCATGGTATTGTTTAGTAATCGATTAACACTGGCTCACAGCTTAATAAAAGATCAGCAGCTTGATTTTGATGTAGATAAATTTAAGGAAATCTATATCGCGTGGTCAAAAGACTACCTCGGTGAAACAGAGAATGAGGAAGAAATTGCAGACATTGTGAAAGAAGCCGAAGACTGGATCAATGCATTTCAGCAAGTCCAAGCGGCAAGAAACGATGCAAGATTATTGGAGAAAGACTCTTATGAGGAGACGATCCATTCTTCTGGTGTTCTTTTCAGGTCTTTATCAAAAAACGAACTTCCAAATTTAGATACGACAAAATCTAACAATGATTCACAAAAATATGTTACACCAATTCGCCCCTAACGCTTAACAAAATCTTGCCAATGCAGCTGCAGCCACTGCAAGGCAATGATTGTAAACGCACTGCAGATTGCACCACTTTGAATCGACTGCACGGCTGTCTCACGATCAACAACATGTAGCTTAATATCTTCAAGCTCATCAGCACAACCATGCACGCCGCGAACTTGTTGGCTATCTACGAATGCATAATACAAATGCACATATTCGTCGCATGAACCTGGCGTACTGTAAAAACTCGCGATCGGTGATACCCGATTAATGGCTAAGCCGGTTTCTTCTCTAACTTCACGTACAGCAGTGGCCTCAGGCGACTGATCGGTATCACACAAGCCTGCAACGACCTCAAACAACCAAGGCGATTTAGCATCATTGATCGCACCAAAACGCACTTGCTCCAGTAACACCACACGATCAAGCACACGGTCATAAAGCAAGACTGCCACTGCACGATCTTTCGATAAGATTAAACGCTCACACACCGGACTCCATGTGCCATCAAATTGCTTAAATTGCACACGGTGTTGGTATAACCGCGCAAAAGAACTGTTAAAGTGTTCGGTCAAAGCGAGCTGTCGAATATCGTCGTGTGAATATTGCGCTTCCAGCATCACTGCCTCGCTATATGGGATTGGGAATATCGATGAAAGTATGCTTAAAACCAAATGCCTCAGCAAGATGCTGCCCTAGCGCTTCAATACCCAATCGCTCAGTGGCGTGATGACCCGCTGCGAAAAAATCGATACCGTATTCGCGAGCATAATGACAGGTACGCTCTGAAGCCTCACCAGTGATAAAGGCATCAACACCGATCGCATGAGCCTCAACAATAAAATCTTGAGCAGCACCTGTCGCCCAAGCCACACGCGCAATTGGTCGATCATGCCCTGCGACGTGTACCGGCGTTTGGCCCAAGGTCGCATGTAATAATTCGGCCACGTCAGTGGCGGCACGAGCAGGTTGCCACTCACCGTAACTGGCAGCATCTTGATAATCTCCAACGGCAAACGTACCCAGAGGGTTGATGCCCAACGCTTTTCCAAGCAAGACGTTGTTACCCAGTGTGGGGTGACAATCTAACGGCAAATGATAAGCCAATAAATGCATATCATGGTGTATTAATGTGGCAATACGCTTGCGTTTAATACCAGTGATTACCTCAGGCTCACCCTTGAAGAAAAAGCCGTGATGCACCAACACGGTATCAGCACCATGATCTGCTGCTGCATCTAACAGTGCCTGACACGCCGTGACACCAGTAACAATGTGTTGCACAGGACGCGTACCACTAACTTGCAGACCGTTGGGCGCATAGTCTCGAATCGCTGCAGCAGATAAAAGGTTATTCAGATAATCTTGGCAGGCCCAAACATCCATGTGTGCTCCTTACGTTATACGAACAATACAAGCACCGAGTTGAGTCAATTTATCCTCGATACGCTCATAGCCTCGATCGATATGATAAATTCTATCAATTGTCGTGTCACCCTCTGCCATAAGCGCTGCCAACACTAAACCGGCTGAAGCGCGCAAATCCGTCGCCATTACCGGTGCTGCTCGCAGTGCATCAACGCCTCGACACATAGCTGACTTTCCGTCTAATTGGACCGATGCACCCAAGCGGCGCATTTCATGCACGTGCATGAAACGATTCTCAAACACATTCTCAGTGATGACCGAATCACCTTCAGCCAAAATATTCATGGCCATGAATTGTGCTTGCATATCGGTTGGCATCAACGGGTACGGGTTGGTATCCAAACTAACAGCTTTGGGTCGACGACCGTGCATATCCAATTCAATCCAATCATCACCTTGGTTTATTTGCGCACCTGCTTGCGATAGGGTTGTTAGGGTTGCTTCTAAATGTGCTGGACAAACCTGGCAAACTTTAACGCGCCCCCGAGTCAATGCTGCAGCAGCTAAAAACGTACCAGCCTCAATCCGGTCAGGAATAATGTGATAACTGCCACCACCTAACTCAGGCACCCCTTTTATCACCAAAGTCTCTGTACCGATACCTGAGATATTGGCACCCATTTGATTTAAGAAATGTGCTAGATCAGTGACCTCCGGCTCAATGGCGGCGTTATGAATGACTGACTCGCCTTCGGCCAACACCGTTGCCATCAGTAAGTTTTCAGTACCGGTGACCGTGATTTTACCTAAGTTTAATTCAGCTCCATGAAGACGACCTTTTGTTTTGGCATGAATAAAGCCATTTGAGACCGTAATATCGGCACCCAAAAGACGCATGCCCTCAATGTGCACATCAACCGGACGCGAACCAATTGCACAGCCACCCGGTAGTGACACTTCCGCTTGACCAAAACGAGCCAACAAAGGCCCCAAAACAAGAATCGAAGCACGCATGGTTTTGACCAATTCATACGGCGCACAAAACTGATTGACTTCGTTAGCATTGCACTCAACACTCATGGATTCGTCGATGGTGAATGTCATGCCGAGTCGAGCAAGTAAGTCCATCATGGTGGTCACATCATGCAAATGCGGAATATTACTGAGCATGACGCCGTCGCTACATAATAAGGTAGCGGCCAAAATTGGCAGCACGGCATTTTTTGCGCCGGCAATGGCAACAGAACCCTGCAGTGACTTGCCGCCCGTGACTCGAATTTTCTCCATTGATTGTCCCTACTCACCTAAAAAAGTCACCATCATACCCAACAATGCTACGAGGGTAAAACCATAACCGTGTGTTTTGACTGAAAAAACTGCTGTTTATTTCATCAAACAGGGAGAGCACACTGCAACGACAGTGGTAAATTAATGTCATTTCCCTATAATGTGTGCTTTAAAAAACCAATGGATCATATTATGACCCAATCCGTGCTCTCCCAAGCAACCAGCGTTCGCACTGCTCTCAATGTCCTAGCAATCGAAGCCAAGGCCATTGCACAGCTTAAGCACGCCATCGATCAAAGTTTTGAGTCACTATGTCAACATATCATGCGTTGTGACGGGCGAGTCATTGTCATCGGCATGGGTAAATCCGGGCACATTGGTAAAAAAATCGCAGCCACATTAGCCAGCACTGGCACGCCAGCTTTTTTTGTTCACCCCAGCGAAGCCTCTCACGGCGACATGGGCATGATTACGACTAAAGATATCACTTTGATCATTTCAAATTCAGGCGAAACTCCTGAAATTTTGGCCTTACTTCCGTTTCTAAAAAGACTCAATACATCGATTGTTGCTATGACGGGCAAGCCTTTATCCACATTGGCCAATGCCGCTAATTTTCACCTTGATGTTAGCGTTGCTGATGAAGCCTGTCCTTTAGGCTTAGCCCCCACCACCAGCACCACCGCATGCTTGGTCATGGGTGATGCACTGGCAATTGCCTTATTAGAAATGCGTGGCTTTACATCCAACGATTTTGCACTATTTCATCCCGCTGGCAGTCTCGGTAAGCGCCTGTTGTTACGTACTGGTGACCTCATGCACCAGGGTGATGCCATTCCAATCGTGCAAGAAACCGCAACATTACGCGACGCGCTGTTTGAAATGACCAGCAAAAAACTGGGCATGACCACGATCTCTAATGACCAGCAACAACTCTTAGGTATTTTTACAGACGGTGATTTGCGTCGAACCTTAGACGATCAAACTAGCGTTCATCATACTGCTATCAAACAAGTAATGACTACCGATTGCCGTACGGTGACCGTCAACCTACTTGCCGTTGAAGCACTTAATATCATGCAAAACAATAAAATTACATCATTGGTTGTTACCGATGAGCAACGGACTATCGAAGGCATTATTCATTTACATGATCTACTACAAGCTGGAGTTACCTAATGCAAACTACCCCTGCCCTACTTAATATTGCAAAAAACATTCAACTTTTAATTCTTGATGTTGATGGTGTCCTAACCGATGGCAGTGTCACACTGTGCTCTAATGGCGATGACATTAAAAGTTTTCACAGCCACGATGGCCAGGGCATACGTGCTGTACAAGAGGCTGGCATACCGGTTGCTATCATCAGTGGTAGGACCAGCCAAGCCGTCGTTCTCAGAATGCAAGAACTCGATGTTAAGACGGTATATCAAGGACAAAAAGTTAAAACGAACGCTTTTGAAGCGGTACTCCAACATTACCAGGTGAGTGCCGATCAAGTTGCTTACGTTGGTGATGATCTGCCTGACTTAACCGTGATGAAACGCGTTGGGTTACCGGTTGCTGTTGCCAATGCCGTTAATGCTGTCAAACAAAGTACGCCGTGGCATACGTCTAGTACCGGTGGAAAAGGTGCGGTACGTGAGGTGTGTGATATCCTCTTACAAGCCAGAACCCCTGTCGACGATATTGCCGCTTCTACTATCAGTGCATCAGTATGATTAAACGTTTAAAAATAGCTCTCACTCTGCTTGCGTTACTGCTAGTCAGCTATGGCGTTTACAATCTGTTCCATGGTCATTTGCACGCACAAGTTAAACATACCGCGCCGGTCGATTCACCCAACATTTTTATGCGTCAGGTGACCTATGATTCTCACGATCAAAACGGGCATCTGCAAGCCACCATCAAGGCCAACACCTCGCTATATTACCAACAACGCGACGTCATGGTCCTGACGCGACCCGATGTCACCACCTACTCTGAAATCTCTCACCAACCCAGTTGGCACATTACAGCTGACCATGGCGAAAGCTTTAAAAATAACAGCGAAATCAAGCTGAGTGGACACGTTAAGTTCTTTCGCTACGAGACCCCTCAAGCTGCTTCAATGACCGTCACCACCAAGTCAGCCACTCTCTATCCAAAACGTTCCAAAGCCGTCTCCGATGACGACGTGAGTATCAGCCAGCAACAATCCACTATTCAAGGTCATGGCATGATTGCCAACCTTAAATCCGGTGATTACTCCTTACTGTCGCAACTTAGCGGTCATTACACGCCAACCAACCCGAAACAACCGTGACGACTTGAACCTGATCACAAAATACTCTAGTCTTGAGCCACTTTCGCCCCTGTGCAGCTACTGAAATAATGAAACAGTTACAGATCAAAAACGTACAAAAAAAATACAAATCCAGGTTGGTTGTAAAAGACATCTCGATGACGCTAAAAACACGCGAAGTTGTTGGCTTGCTGGGCCCCAATGGTGCCGGTAAAACCACAACCTTTTACATGGCAGTTGGCTTGGTCAAACCCACGCAAGGCCATATACTACTGGACAATCATGACATCACCCGTATGGCAATTCATAAACGGGCACAACTTGGTATTGGTTACCTGCCGCAAGAGCGATCAATTTTTCGTAAGCTCACAGTATCGCAGAATATATTGGCTATTCTTGAACGTAGAAAAGACTTAAGCAAACAACAACGCTTGGTAGCAAGAGACCAACTGCTGAATGAATTTCACATCACTCACCTCAAAGATACCCTTGCGCTAAGCTTATCTGGTGGCGAAACCCGGCGCGTTGAGATTGCGCGCGCCTTAGCAATTAACCCTCAATTCATACTGCTTGATGAGCCCTTTGCTGGGATCGATCCAATTTCAATCATTGACATCAAACGCATCATCTCACACCTGCAGCAACGTAATATTGGTATTCTTATTACTGATCACAATGTTAGAGAGACACTGGATATTTGTGACCGCGCTTACATCATGAACCAAGGTGAAAATATTGCCTCTGGCACACCGGATGAAATACTCAATAACAGCCTTGTGCGTGACGTTTACTTGGGTCACGAGTTTGCATTATAATGTCCTCTTGCTGTTTTTCAGTAAATCAAAGGAGGCCTTATGATTACACAATACACCTGGCATAACACCGAAGTCAGCGAAGCGTTAAAATCATTTTGTGACAAAAAACTTGAGCGGCTCAACACCTTCAGTGACGACATTACACAAATTCACGTCACCTTTACCATCACTCATTTACAACATAAAGCTGAGGCCAATATCGCTGTGAAAGGCCAAAGCATTCATGCTAGCAGCGAAGCACACGATTTTTTCGCTGCCGTTGATGTGCTGATCGATAAACTAGCACGTCAATTGAAAAAGCATAAAGAAAAACAAAGCGTCCACCGTTAATCAACAACAACCATGAAACAACTTGCTATTCCTGAACTAACGATTTGCCACGCTGCTAACATTCAATGTAAAAAACAATTGTTCACCTTGATCAGTGAGCGCGTGGCAGAGGCTGACTCTCGACTCAAAGCTAAACAAATTTCCGAATTATTGACCCAACGCGAGCGTCTGGGTAGTACCGCAGTCAGTCATGGTTGCGCGATTCCACACGCTCGTATACCTGCTCTCACAAAAGCACTGTGTGTGATTGTAACCCTACCAACTGCAATCAACTTCAATGATGATGACGATGCTCAAATGGTTGATATTGTATTCTGTTTATTAGTACCCGAGCGCGCCACTCAAGAGCACCTTAACTATTTAGCCGATATAGCTAATCACATTAAAAAACCCGGTTTTTGTGAAAGCGTTCGACAAGCTAGCTCTGATCAAGCACTATATCAAGCTGTCGCCACTGACTTATTGCATTAAACCGATATGATCACATCTCGCATCACTATCAGTAACTCACTCGGCCTGCATGCTAGGGCTTCAATGAAACTGCATGATTTGGCGAATCGCTTCCAATCTAAAATACAGCTTCACGTCGCTGGAAATTGCGTCGACGCTAAAGATATTCTTAGTTTGATGTCGCTGGCCGCTAGCAAAGGCACTAACCTTACCCTAACCTGTGACGGACCGGACGAGAAGCAAGCAGCAAACAGTATTATTGAATTAATCAATCGCCGCTTTGATGAAGAATAAGTGGATAGCACTTTACTACCATTGACTGCTTTCACCTATGGAACAGTGATCCACGAGGAGTTTGCACCAGCGCTAGAAAATGAATCTGATGCAAGTGTCATCACCGGCATCATTCGCAACTAGTCGATCGTAAACGGAATGAGGTGATGGCCGTTGGGGTCAAGCATTAATTA
Organism: uncultured Coxiella sp.; assembly: GCA_902623005.1. Lineage (GTDB taxonomy): Bacteria > Pseudomonadota > Gammaproteobacteria > Coxiellales > Coxiellaceae > UBA9148. Next base: position 99,492 of record CACNSC010000001.1, on the reverse strand, counting down.
ATCACCGTTCAGTTAAGCAAGCCAATATCTAATGGAAAAACTCTTTGGGGAGATAAAACCGAAAGAGTGGGCATATAAGCCGATTTTATCTCAAACGTTTAAAGTTAGACTTAAATCTCAAAATAACTCCTGGATCAGGTCATGCTTATGCTTAATCACCTGAGGATGCAATGCATTGCTGCAATGCTTTAATCTCGGCTTCAGACAGATCCAGACTCTGCCCCTTCGCCAGTGTTTTAGGCAGCATCACGCTACCAAAGCGGACGCGCATTAACCGACTAACAACCACTTGTTGCGATTCCCACAAACGCCGCACTAACCGATTACGACCCTCTTTAACTAACACGTGAAACCAATGGTTACTACCTTTACCGCCAGAATCAACCACGTGCTCAAAACGCGCCATACCATCTTCTAGGCGCACACCGCGAGTCAAGCGCTTAACCATTGCCGCATCAACATCACCTAAAATACGCACAGCATATTCGCGCTCTAAACCACTGGATGGGTGCATGAGTTGATGAGCCAGATGACCGTCATTGGTCAGTAACAATAAGCCTGAGGTGTTAATGTCCAAACGACCAATACTGATCCATCGCGCATGATGCAGTGTAGGCAAGTGATCAAATACCGTGGCACGACCCTCAGGATCTTGGCGCGTGCAAATTTGCCCTTCGGGTTTGTGATACAACAACACCCGAGTTTGTTGATCGTCGGCAACACTAATTTTTCGCCCGTCCACGGTGACCTGATCGTGCGCACTGATACGGTCACCCAACTGAGCCGTCTGACCATTAACAACAACGCGCCCAGCTTGAATCCAACGCTCTATTTCACGGCGTGAGGCGAACCCTTGACGAGCTAATACTTTTTGAATTTTTTCTGACATAACAAACCGACACAGCGCTGGGGATGGATGCTTTATACCAGCTCCGCTGGCTCTTTGGCAACTGCATTGCTGTGTTCTACCACAGTTTCTGAAGCCTCAGAGGAAGGCACGGGCGATGTTATCTCCTGCTCTAGCGATACCGTGTCTGGGTCTGCCGTTTGTGTTTCTGCGCATGTATGCTCAGATTCAGATTGATCGACTGACTGTTGTGGTAGTTCGTCATCCGACACCACCCAAGTTTCGCGAGCCGCATCGATTGCTGCCAGTTTTTCATCGGCTTGAGCCAGCACAGCATCAATTGCCTCATCAGATACCGATGGTGTGATCACCACCGGTTGCTGCGACCATAAAGCCGTATGCTGCTGATTATCCGTTGAGTCTGAATTCTCAGACGCAGTGCTACCTGCTTGTTGGGCTTTCTCAACCGCTTGGCTGGCATCCATACTTAAGTGCAATTGTTCGGATAAAACCGTTTCAACTTCGTCAAGATCCAGGCTGGCTTTTAAGGTTGGCAAATCAGCGAGTGAGGTCACGTTGAAATCGTCTAGAAATTGCTTCGTCGTCGCAAACAAGGCTGGCTTGCCCGGTGTATCGCGATAACCCGCTTCTTTGATCCACTCTCTATCGAGCAAAGTACGAATGATTGTGGAACTGACAACAACGCCACGCACGTCTTCAATTTCAGCCCGTGTAATGGGTTGGCGATAAACAATCAATGCCAGTGTTTCGAGTAGTGCGCGTGAATAACGTGGTGGTTTTTTTTCCCACAAGCGCGATAACCACGGCGACCATTGTTGCTGCGCTTGAAAACGGTAACCGGTTGCCACTTCCACCAATTCAACACCGCGCCCTTCATAACTGGCAGCCAAGGTTTGAAGGTCGGCTTTAATTTCGGCTGCAGTTGGGCATGCATCTTCTGGAAATAACGCACTTAGTCTATCGACTGTCAGCGGTACGGTAGATGCAAATAAAGCCGCTTCTAAAATCGATTGTTGTTGTGTAATAGGTTGTGACATGAATTACTCCGCAGCCGTGGTTGCTTTAATATGAATGGGCCCCGAATCCTCGGCTTGCACCAACTCGAGAACTTTTTGACGCACTAACTCAAGAATGGCAATTAAAGATACGACCACTCCCACACGCCCTTCTTTAACGTCAAACAAGCGTGTAAATTCGATGAACTCATCAGCATTAACACGTTCTAATACAACAGTCATGCGCTCACGCACCGACAAAGCTTCATGAGCGACCTGGTGATTCGTGTAAAGACTGGCGCGACGCATCACGGTTTGAAATGCTTTTAAAATTTCATCATAAGCAACGACCGGTGGAGGAGCACTATCAGTTAACTGCGGTTTGACAACCTCTGCAAGAAAGATATCGCGATCGACACGTGCCATTGCATCAAGTTGCTCAGCGGCTTGCTTGTAACGCTCGTATTCTTGCAATCGACGCATCAATTCCGCACGCGGATCCTCGGCTTCTTCTGCATCATCTGTTGATGGTGGCGCCGGTAATAATAAACGCGATTTAATTTCTGCCAGCATCGCGGCCATAACCAAATACTCGGAAGCTAACTCGATTTGCATCTCTTGCATCAGCTCAACGTATTCGACGTATTGTCGGGTGATATCAACGATCGGAATGTTCAAGATATCGATTCGCTGTTTCTTGATCAGGTAAAGCAATAAATCTAAAGGCCCTTCAAACGCTTCGAGAAAGACTTTCAAGGCACCGGGCGGTATATATAAATCTTGCGGCAACTCAGTTAAAGCTTCACCAAAGACACGAATGCTTGCCTCTGATGCCTCAGCCGATGTCTCCATCACCGAAGTTTCACTATCTGGTTGTTGCACTATTGCGTTCATGTTGCTCTCTTAAAATACAGCATCAAGCCGTACTACTTTGCGATTTAATGGCACAATATAACACAGGCTAGACGCTACTCAAATGGTGTCGCGTCGCCGCTACCATGACGCAATATAACCGCTTGTTCGTCAGTCAGATCGACCACCGTGCTGGGTGCTGCATCAGCAAATCCGCTGTCCAATAATAGATCAATCTGTGGATTACATCGATCCAATGGGTCTTCATCTTGCCAGTCCAGTTCGGATTGCTCAAAGGTGTTGGCTGCAAACAAACTGACACTCAACAGTGGCTCTTCCATGGCCGATAACACGCTCCGTGCAACGGCATGGGTTATCATGCGCAGACCGATGGTTTTGCGTTGCGGGTGTCGGCATTTTTTAGGAACTTGTTTGGTTGCTGGTAACACAAAGGTATACGCACCGGGTAAGCAAGCTTTGATCAACCGAAAATGCGCGTTGGAAACTTTGGCAAAACATGCCATCTCACTCAGATCACGGCACAGCACAGTAAACAAGTGCTGATCGTCCAACTCGCGAATCCGACGAATACGTTGCACGCCGGCAGCGTTTCCAATTTTACATACCAAGCTATAGCCCGTACCGGTTAGAAATGCCACGACACCGTCATTGCGTAGTGACTCAACCGCACGCTTGATTGCACGTGGCTGCGGGTTGTCTGGGTGCACGTGCATTCGCTGCATACTGATGGCCTTAGGATCAGACACCGTGCCTAACACAGTGCAATGTTTATGTTTATCAGTGCGTTAGCACTATCACTGATTGCATTATTAGCATTTAAAACATACCATTAACAGCACTTTTTTATGAAACAGAGAACGTACCATGAAACTACTGACAGACTACCTGCCAATCATTTGTTTTTTTGTGATCTATAAAATCTACGGCATTTACGTGGCAACTGCCGCTGTCATTGTTATCTCCACGGTGCAAGTTGCGTTTATCTGGATTAAGAACCGTCGTGTTGAGACGATCCCGTTAATTACATTAGTCTTGGTTGTCATCCTGGGCGGTACCACCCTACTGTTGCACGATGAAATCTTTATCAAATGGAAACCCAGCATTGTCTATTGGTTATTTACTATCGCCTTATTAGGCAGCCAGTGGTTTACTAAAAAAACCATCATGGAGCGCATGATGAGCGAAAAGATTGCTTTACCAAAACCGGTCTGGTCTCAAATTAATGTAGCATGGAGTCTATTTTTCTTAGGGTTGGGCTTGCTCAATCTTTACGTCGTCTACCATTTTTCCACCAATGCCTGGGTGAATTTCAAGCTGTTTGGTACTTTAGCCTTGATTGTCGTGTTTGCAATTGTGCAGTCACTGTTTATTTCTAAACACATGCAAACGCCAGCTGCCAATGACACTGACATCAAACCACCTAAGGACTGATACTAACAAATGCCTTACTACGCCATCTATTGTATCGACCATCCAGAACACAACGTGGAAAAGCGTCGCTCGGTTCGGCCTGCTCATCTACAACGACTCAAAGAGCTGGCAGAAACCAAACGGTTACACAGCGCAGGGCCGCTATTCCAGCGTGATGGCAATAATCCTTTACTGGACGGTGTGCACGGCTCGATGATCATTGCCGATTTTGATGATCGAATTAGCGCCCAAGCTTGGGCTGCTGCCGACCCTTATGTCACTGCCGGTATTTATGACAGCATCACCATTCATCGTTACGAACCACTTGAGTTGCTGTAATCCATCTGACACCCAACATCAACATCGGAATAACGATCAATCATCCTACTCAGGTGCACTTTAAAAAGTAGAGATGGCGAACTGGATTGACAAATACGAGTACGATCTTCCTCCGATAAGCGTTGCCAACTAAACGTCGGCTCGCTATGACGCTCTTGGGGCGAAGCCTCCTCAGCAAACCAATGACGGCAACGTTTCATCATCTTCGATACTGTCGACCGCATTGATATCGAACTTGATGGCGCACTTTGCGCTTTGGTTGCATTGATCGCACTGTCACTCTGCGAGCGCATTAATGGCAAGGGCTTGATAACCTGAAGGCCCTCTCGATCATCCCGTTTAAGCTGGAATAACTGGGTCTCTTGATTCAGAAACAGCACATCCTCGTCAGCAAGCATCAAATCCGTGTGCGATAATTTATCTGAAGTATCGTTTAGAAAGTTGTTCCAATCCCGATCTTGTTCTTGTACATGCTCCACCATGTAAAAGAGTGTTTCACACAACAAGCAAATCTGCTTTGACTTCAATTGGGATTGGTCTGCGTGCTTTAATAACTTTAATCCCTGATCGAGCTTATCCTGAATATTAGTTGGGTTACCTTGCTGAATACGATTGAGCGTCGTTGCTAAAGAACCATGGCGATACGATTGATAACGCTCTAGGTCATTAGAAAAGTTTAAGTTTTCCCATGAATAATTAGCATTGCTAGTTAAATTCAGATAGCGGCACGTTAAAAATAAAAAAAACAGTAGGTAACTAACAGCTGTTTTCACAATCGCTATCATGTATTTATAGTGTTGTTGCTGATTGACATCCATTTGATGCCTAAATGAATTCATGACCTGTAACAGCCACTTTAAATCAGCCGCATGGGTAGAGTTTAGAAGAGCAGCGGGTTGCTGCTGGTGTTTTAAGTGATGACAAGCCACGGGTTGCATTCTCAACCGACAGAGCAATTCTTGCAATGACTGTAACTGTTGACATACCTCAATGAGACCTAAGAACCTGACTGCCCAGCAGTATTTATTCAGTGTGTTAATGGCTTGCTGCACCCAATAATACAATAACCCTTCAAACTCAAACCGCTCCATATCTTGACGATCGACAAACCATGTCTGATCTGGATTCGGGATTTGCAAGATTTCTTGAAGTGAGCAATCAATTTGGACCGCTTCTTTTTTAATACCATTTATTGAACAATCAAAAAACGACCATTCACCGCTTTTATCCGTGTTATAAATCAATGCAATCAGCTTTTCATGATGCTCAACGAGATTGAGAAAATGCGGTTGAAAATCACCAATAACTTGTTTCAAATCGCCTAGCTCGAGTAAGGATTTGACGGCACTTGACAATGCCACCATGTGCTTGAGCGTTAAACGATTGAAAAAACCATCATCGGTGCTAGGCAATCGCCCTTCACGACGTAACTGCTTAAAGTGCTTAATGGCCTCTACCTGAAAAGGTGATCGTTTTGTTGAAGTATGCATGTAAGATAAATACCCGCGTTGTGCCAGATAATCTTGATAACGTTGAAATACTGACCAATATTTATAGTGATATCAGCCAACCAGATCTGCATGAATACCTCATAGAGGTGACTGCTGGCATGATCATGCCAGCGCATGGCCCTAGGTGCAAACTGATGCAATAAAACGCAGCAGAAGACTATCAGGCTGCGAGATAAATAACAATTATTAGCTTTATCAATTAGTTACTCAAATGATGCGGCTTTAATACGCCGACTTTAACTGACTGGCATTAAAAGTACGAAAATCGAACAAAACGCCCGGAAATACAATTGTAATCACGGGTTTTCTTGGTTAACATCGCCAATCATTTTTTGAGAGAATCACCATGAAACAAAGCATTCATCCGGCTTACAACACCACCAACGTGCAATGCAGTTGTGGCAATCAATTTTCTATTCGCTCCTCGTTGGCCAAAGACCTGAACTTGGATATTTGTGCTCAATGCCACCCGTTCTACACCGGCAAGCAAAAAATGATCGATACTGCTGGTCGTGTTGATGCCTTTTGCAAACGCTATGCTAAAGGCAAGCACTAAGTCGATTGCCTCCCCTTTCTCAGCCTGTGCAGATTGTTCCAAAATAACGCTTGCCGAAACCTGCGCATAACAAAATTATACATATAAATCATACGCTTAGTTATCGTTTTTTGATAACCCTATAGCTTTCATCTAGAATGAATTGGCACTGACATGCACGCTTATCCATGGATAAAACTGAGGTAACCAATGACGTTACTGGAGAAAATCTAATTAAGGTCAACCCAATACTTTGGTTTAGCGAATTGGATGTTTGGCGGTATATTGCGGTGCACCAAATTCCGGTTAATCCTCTGTATCAATTGGGTTATCGTAGTTTAGGCTGTGAGTTTTGCTCGCAACCAGAGCAATCAGAGAACGACCAAGAAAGAGCAGGACGCTGGCATGACACTGACAACCAAGGCTTGGAGTGTGGCATTCACACTGAACGTTTAAAAAAAGATACCCCGAATCAATAAGCGCTTAAGCAACACCAGCGTGAAAAGAGAGAGACTTCATCCAAGAAAAACTTAAGCCGATGATTAATGTGCGAGTGACGCCGCTTGTCCATACCTTAATCCGTGGTCAAGGAAGCAGCCAACCCATGCTGCATTAAAAACTGCAGCACTTGATCAATGAACCAGTAATCCTTACTCAACGGCAAACGGCCGGCAACAAAACCAAGATGACCGCCGTATTGCGTGCTTTTGAGTTCAACCGTAGGCGAACATGTGTTCGCAGCGGGTACCGTGTGGCGCGGAATAAATGGATCATCCAAAGCATGCAACATCAATAAGGGAGTTTTAATCGACGCTAGAAGCGGGTAGCAACGTGCAGCCTTGTAATAGCTTTCTACGTCTGAAAAGCCGTACAAAGGAGCAGTTAGGCAACTATCAAATTCTGGCATGGTTTTTAACTGTTTTAACTGGGTTTTTGATACGGGCAAAGCGATACCACGGTCAAGCTTCTCTTCCGCTTTTTTAACCGCACTGCGCAGAATATAGCGCTGGTAGAAGCGCGGCAATTGAAACGCAGATTCGTACATATCGAATGGCGTTGAGACGCCCACAGCGGCCTCGAAGCTGTGTGGATGAGATTCAAGGTAATGCACCAGTAAATTACCACCCATGGAAAAACCCACGGCATGCTGAACGCGAATTTGATGTTTGATAAATAAATAAGACAAGACAAACTCAAAATCACCCGTATCCAAACTGTTATAGGCTTTAGGCAATTGATTAATGGCTTTACCGCATGAACGATATTGCATCACCACCACTTGCAGGCCTAAAGCCAATAATGCTTTGGTCATCATTTTGATGTATGGAGAATTCTTCGATCCCTCGGTGCCAGGTAACAAACAACAACATGGTGCAGATGGCTGCCCTGCAAACGCGAGCTCTAAAAAGTCACCGTCGGGTAAATCAACCAGCTCAAGTCGATAATCGATACGTTGAAAATAGCAATCCAATAAAGGATACAAGGTTTGTACGTGCGGGTTTCTCAACCACCACGCGGGTTTGAAGTCGGATTGTTGCCGGTATTTTTTGTCTGTCATAGCGACCATTAAACCGTTTTTTGTGAAAAAATCAATCTAAAGCCACGTTTTTTAGGCGTTATTTTGCCCTACGGAGGGTTACAACCAAGCCGCAATCCAGGCAACGTTGTCGATAAAATCACGAATTATTTAATATTATCTTAATCTTTAAGTGTTATTATTTGATCAAAATTTAGACGATTGAGCCTTTTCCGTCAGCAAATCGCTCAATGACCATGCCCACAACACGCATCAATTCAAGCGAGAACATCATGCCAGAATTTAATTCCAAAGTTGCAGAATTATTAGTGCTCGATAATGAGACCAGAAAAACGTCTATACAAAAATTATCAGATAAGGACGCTTCAGACATTCTCAACCAAATTTTCACTAAAATATTAAAAAGGGACATCTCCAACGATGCAAATGATCTCAACAATGAAGAAAAAGACCAGATAGCATCTGGACTTGGAATAGATCAAAATGACCCATTTTATAATCCCATTTTATCTAACTCTTCCTCTACTCTAACGTCGCAAGCAAGATTAATAAGAGTGCTGGCTCACTTTAAAGAAAAACAGCTTGCAGATTTAAAACAACAAGTATCTGAAGAAAAACAGTATCTTGAAGATTTAAAACAACAAGCATTTAAAGGAGCTCAGACTGCCGCAAATGGATACTTAACCAACCTATCATCACATTGCTTTTTCCAACTGAAAAGAATATTTGGAGATCGAAGAACAACTACAGAAGCAATTAATAATTGTGAATGCATTGATGGAATTATTGAGCAGTATCTTTCTATAGAAGGAGATAGTTATCTAAAAACATCACTTGATGATGCTTTGGATAATTACACCCTGAACTGGATTGCCTACAATCGTGATAACATTGACGATAAATTCACAAAGGCATTTAAAGCATGGAATACAGTACTCGATGAATGGGGTCGTAATAAAACTTCTTTTCAGGAATATATTCCGTTATATAGTAAAAACAATAACGTTTCTTTTACGCCGATAGAAATGCTCATAGCCGTTCGCATCCAAAAAAAAGCTGCTGAAGGAAAAATTGCTAAACTCGCAGACATAGAGGGGTGCTATAAATATCACTGGGAAGATGTAATAACAGATTCTACTGAACTGAATGGAAAACCAGAATTTAAGGTATATAAAAAGGAACCCTATGAAGCAAAGCTAAAGCAAGCAGGCATTTCACAGTTTGAAAAAGAAATTCTCTTAGAATTCTGTCGAAAATATAACACTGAACATACAGCTATTGGCTGTGCGGGAAATAAACCACATTATTTCCACCCTTCTAAAAGATATTGATTTGTTCGCTGATAGAGTTGTTAAGACTCCCCCAGTAAATCAGACAAACACACCAGTTTAAATTAATACAACCTTCCCTATTGATATCAATCATGCCGTATGGAGCACGTATTAGCATCGATACTGATACCCAATAAAACCAAGCTATCCTACAGAATAATAGACTGTAGAAGAATTAAAATGAAATTGAGTAAATACTCACCTAACGCTTTGAAAAAACTGCTGTCCATGCCTGAACATGATCGGTCACATACCGCGAGACTTGTGCGAACAAGGTTGGTTGAACTGGTGATAAATCCGGAGTGCAACTATTGAAATACGTACATACAGCGCTGTCAGGATTGGATAAATCAAATGCCGCCTTAACATCCGACAGCTGCGCGTGATCGTCTAATTCATCGATTAATTCAGTGAGGTCTGAGCAGGGAAACTCAACCGATTTAATAGCTGGTATCGACTGCGATGCACCAATCTGTTCGCACAACCATTGCAACGTTGATGAGCGCATGCATAACAAAGCCTCATGATCAGTTAGCGGATGACACAATACTGCAACCACTTTTTCCACTGTCGTATTAATCGATTTAAACGCTTTATCGTCATCGATAAATGGTTGATGTTTGGCATAAGTTAGCGCATAGCCATGATGGGGTTGAAAAATACGTTGTACCTCAGACCAGTTTTGATCACTGTTTGCGAGATATGCTGTCAACATCGGCTTAAGATGAACATCAACGTTCACATCATCTATAAAACGTTGCCAAGACGGAGCCTGATGAATCGCCAAGCATAGACCGGCAAAATAGCCGTGTTTCTCATCTCGGGTCAAGCGCAGGTGGTGTTGCTGTTGCACGTAGTCATGCAAGACAGGCACAGCGAGATAAGCAGAACATCGCTTGATCATCGACTCTTTCATAACCGCGTGTTGTTCTATACTTTGTAGACCCGAGACGAATAATCGCAATAGTGGTAAACCAATCACAAACAAGTACAACAAGGCATCGGAGGTCTGATCACTGGCACGGGTTAGAAACTGAAATGAACCCCGATCCGAGTGTGCGCATAACAATGCATCTGCCAACTGAAAGGCATCAACAAAAGCGCGTAACGTTACAAAAGACAACACCCATCGCTCTGAGCTCATACAACGGTAGTAATAGTGCCATTGACGGGTCGATGCTGGATAGCTCCGATCAATCATCCGCTGAATTTCAGCATCGTCCGCATAATGAAATACCGGCAATTTTTTCAGATTGCGATACATGATCAGTGAAATCACCGCCAGTGCGATAAAAGTAACCAGTGGTGCAAGCACGTTAAATACCCGGTGCGGTGTGATTGAAAATGCACCGAGTAAGTCAGTCGCTAATACCGCCATACTGATTAAAGCATATGACGCAATACGAACCCATTGGTAGGACTGCAAACTCGATTGCGATCGCACGGTAAATTGTTGCTGTAAAACATCCTTTGAAAATTTGGACAGTGCTTGACGAGTGGGATCAATCTGTTGCATGAAGAAGTCATCCAACCATCCGGCAATGGCGCACTCCTTGATATAACGTCGCTGATGCTCGTAACTTTCCATGTAATAGTAAGCGTACAAAGAAATGATCAAGTCGAGACTGAGATAGGCTGCTCGGGAAGAGACTGATTCAAATAACCCTAACCAAGCCCATACCTGTGATGTTTTCGAATCGATAAAACAAGCCCCGTATGCTGATAGCGCAGTAATATTAATGGTATTGAGCGCTTTTGGTTGTACGGGATTTTTTGATGCCAAGGTATTGAATTGATAGTTTGGATAATCTCGCGCACGTTGCAAATAGATTCGATCACGAGCGTGAGTTCGTGTGTGATGGAAATATAAAATCGGCACCATGAGACAGCCATAGACAATAGCGACATGGGTATTGAATAAGCCCATGGTAGTAAAACCACGCAGGCTAATCATGACAAACCCAGCCATCTCTGACAGCCGCAATTGCGTTAATCGTTTATCATCCGTGACCTCGTTTAATGTCTGCGTAATTGATTCATGACACTGGTTAAATACCGAAGCACAATCGGGCGTTGCCGCTCGCGGATGTTCGGTAGTGTCTAACGCCTGTGGCGGTATCAGCAGTGGATCGTTGAGTGTATTCGACATAAATCAGTTTTACTGCTCGAATTGAACATACAACCGGTACGACAAAAGATGACTATCTTAGCCTACAGCTAGATAATCACCAAACTTTATGCAGGATTGCCCAGACTTTTCTATAAAAATCATAAAAATTAGCACGTTAGTGAATCATTACCAACAACCTGGTAATTGGCTAACGCATTTTTTGCTGCTATAGGAAGATGCCAAGGCCTGTAAATGCGACAAAATCAGCAATAAATCACTGATCCTCTACTGATTTGATTAAAAAAATACATCATTTAACTGCAGGGATACCCATCGCGGCCAAACGCCATTTTTTTATCACCTCACAGCACGATTCATCAGTCTCTAACTATGAACTCTCTATCCTGATCGGCAACACCAGGGTTTGTGTCACGTTGATGCGCTTTAGCGACAACAATCACTGCATGGATTGATGGACCGATCATGTTGCCAAACTATTAAATCCATAAAGATAAAACGAAAGAAAAACATTGATGGGATTGCCGGTAGGTCAATACCCTGTGTTTTGACTCTATCGATTTATTGACTACAATGCATTTAAGTCGGTAGATCGCTGTGTTTCCCACAGCTATATGATGCTTTCTGTGAGTGGCTGCGGCCATCCAGAATCAAAGGACCTTATTCTCATCAGGGGATGATAGTTTGTCCAAATTGTCAATTTCAAGGCTAGTGCCTGCCGACTTCACTATACGCATTGCATCCAACGGTCTTATGCAACCGCGCCTACGCTAATAGATGTCATCACGGCATTACCAAAAGCTGCCAGTACGACGTCATTGCGATATAACGAACACCATGGCGTGATAAAATCTTTGAGTGACTGTTTTTATCATAAATAGTCTGTTTCTTGACAGTGATGTATAAATATTTCTTGTTAAGCTGCGTGATTAAAAATCAATCATCAATACCCATTCATGACAGCAAGCCCGATAAATACCCCACTAATGCCGCCTGACTTACCTTCGACTAATGACTGGTCCTTAAATGAGTCTAGTAAGAACTGCCACAATGCTGTCCGCAACAGCCTTATTGCCGGCCTACTTGGTGCAATTGGATTAGCGGTTTATTGGATTGATTTACAGCAGACATCTTCGAACGACAATCATGAAGAGGATACGGATCACTCTTACCGCCGTAACTTATCACACAGTGAGCCCGTCAAATCAGCTGCAGTATGGATATTTGTAGTTCTCGCTTTAGCGGCGACCCGTTATATGGAAGGTTGCTTACTCGGTTTATTTTCAGATAGAACTCATTCGATTAGAAATTCTCAAGAAAATCCTATAAATCCTGTAAATCCTGTAAATCCTGTAAATAATGTCTGATCGTCATTAATAACACACCGAGTTTTTACCAAAGGAAAGCCACTCATTATTTAGATGATCAAAGTAGCGAGTAGACTTAATAAAAAATTAAATTTATTCAATTATAGATAAACCTTATGCAAATAATGCGGTTACATAACAACACTTGAGGAGATCAATATGCTAAATCAAAATCCAATACAAAATCCGCTACTCGAAGTAAATCAAGGCAATCATAATCCAAATGGAGAACGCTCCGCCCTCGGTGCAACAATAATGGGGATGATTGGTTTAGCATTCTTAGGCACTTTGATATGGTACGCATCAACTCATTCACCTCAACAAGGCGTTACCAGAAGAGTCACAGAGAATGACAACGTTGATTCATTACCTTTGTTATCGATCTCATTGCTTGGGCTTGCTGCGGTGCTAGCTTTGACCAAGACCAATAGTATTCAAAATTTTTCATTGGGGTCGCTATTCAGCGAAAAGACGTCGAAAACAGAAGTCTCAAAAGATTTTGAGCAAGGCGGTTCCACGCCATCTACCCATAAAGTCTAAGGTAATTAATCAATATCAAACCGGTTACGACTGATCAGACAATGCGAACCATTGCTGCTCTTTATCATCCAGTGTGTGTTGCAATGTCTGTTGTCGAGCAAGGGTTTTTTGCAATTGCTCGGCTTGATCTGCCTCATACAAACTGACATCAGCCAGCTTTGACTCAATCGTTTTTAATTGTTGCGTGAGCTTATCAATCTCACGTTCCAATTGTTTTAACTGTTTCGTCTCGGCTCGAGACATCACCTTCGGTTGCTGAGCATTCTCTGACTCTACTGGCTGCGAGGACAAACACAGCGTTTGATAGTCGGATAAATCACCTTCGTAAGTGTGTACGCGACCTTGCTTAACCCACCACAAAGTGTTGACACAACATTCGATAAAATAACGATCGTGTGAGACCAATAACACGGCACCCGAAAAATCATTCAATGCCATAATCAATGCTTCTCGCACCGACATGTCCAAATGGTTGGTGGGCTCATCCAACACCAATACATTCGGCTTTTGTTCGATCAATAGTGCCAAGGCTAAACGAGCTTTTTCACCACCAGAAAATAACGATACATTGGCTGTAACTTTATCCTGCCCAAAGCCAAAACCTCCTAAATAACTGCGCGCCTGAGTTTCAGTGAGATGATCGGCTTGTTGTAACACATGTGCTAATGGTGTTTCATCCAGATGCAGCATATCCAATTGCTGCTGTGAAAAATAACCGATGCGGGCTTTTGGATGATGTGACACCTCACCATTAACAGGCTCTAATGCTTGAGCGAGTGACTTCAACAATGTGGATTTACCAGAACCGTTCATGCCAATCACACCGATGCGATCACCACCGCCAACATTCAGTTCTACGTGTTTTAAAATCACCTGGTCGCCGTAGCCACAATCCGCTCTGATGCTAATCGCCGGATAACCAACCGCTGTGCTATCAAAGAATTGCATCGATAATGCCTGCTCTTCTTGCAGGTCTGAACTGGTAGAGAGTTTCTCGATCGCCTTCATGCGACTTTGTGCTTGTTTCGCTTTGGTCGCTTTAGCTCGAAAGCGATCAACGAAGGATTGTAAATGCTGTTGTTGCTTTACAATCTTTTGATTGGATTTATCTTGTAGGACCAAAGCTTCTTGAAATTGTCGTGCGAATGAGGAGTAGTTGCCTTGGTACAAGCGCAAACGTTGATGCATGATCGAAACGGTATGCGTGGTCACACGATCAAGAAAATCACGATCATGTGAAATCACCATCAATAAACCTGGGTAGGTGTTCAACCAGGATTCCAACCACATAATGGTTTCTAGATCGAGATGATTAGTGGGCTCGTCCAACAACAAGACATCGGAGGGTGCCAATAAAACGCGCGCTAATTGCAAACGCATTTGCCAACCACCAGAAAAATCAGTGACCGGTTGATGATAGGTTGAGGGTGTAAAACCTAAACCATTGAGTAGAGTCGCGACACGACTCTCCATGCGATAACCATCAATCACTTGCATAGCTTCATAACACTCCGCAAGGACTGCACCATCGTTCACCGCTTCAGCAGCTGTAATACGTGCATGCAATTGCGTCCACTGTGTATCCGCAGAACGCACGTATTCAAACGCGCTTAAATCCGTATCGGGTAATGCTTGTTGCAAGTGCACCACTTGCCATGCAGATGGCCACTGCACCCTACCCTGGTCCTCGTGTAACTCGCCCAGTAATAATTTGAATAATGAGGTTTTACCCGCACCATTACGACCAACCACACCGACCTTGTATGTCGACTCCAGCCGCAGGGTCGCCTGTTCTAACAGCACACTGGTGCCACGACGAAGGGTAATCTCAGACAGTTGTAACATGCATATTCCCCACAAAAAGTGGTTGCACTGTAACAGACCCATCAGATCATCTCAAAATACACGCTAACAAAACCAATGATTCAAACACTATCACTAATACAAAAAAAATATAATAAACAATATGTTAAAACTGCAATCAGGAAATCCTAAAATATTTGGTCTATAATTTGAATACAACAAATAATCAGGAGAAACAGTATGACCTCTGTAATAAAAAAATCCGTATATTTCATCTTAGGCTTTTGCTTGATCTTGCCAATGATCAATAATTCAGCCGTTGCCGCCTCATGGTCACAAAACATGTTGACTGTCAGTTCTGAAAACTGCGTTGCAGGAAGAGCTTTAACGCAAGATCAATTAATCAAACTTAATACTGAGTTACAAGCTACCAATGTTAGAATTGGCCAGACTCCCAGTAATCATCACTGTCGTGAATCAACTCGTGCAGTAAAAAGTCATCAAAATACTTGTGAGAGAGACTCATGTACTGAGATAACTTTTTGGTCTAGGAATGGTCAAAATTTATCACATGAGGATTTTGATCGACTCAATAGCATATTAACTAATATTGGGATTAGATCAATGATGTATTCAAATAGCAATCCCAGATGTCTGTATTTCTGTTGGCATTAGATCAATGATGTTTTCAAATAGAAATCCCGGATGTCTGTATTACTGTGAACGGTAGTTTTTTTGTTTGAATCTTACAGCTTAAGGCATATGCGTAAAAAAATACTTCACGCATCTACTCAAAGCTTAATGAGAACCTCTTTTCATCAGTTTTTTAGATTCATCGTCGAATCCGATTGTATTTCTAATTGATGCATTTAGGGAGCACCTACCGATTAGCTTTCAAACTTATAGTTAGTGATGTTGTCATTACTCACTCATCGATTGTTTCAATGGCATGGAGCGATTAGAATGAGCTGTTATTTTAATGCTGAGGAATACTCACTATGCTTGTTGAATCGACTATGCTACCACTGGGAACTCCTGCACCTGATTTCAAACTGATTAACTGTATTGACGAGCAGATTTGGTCACTGTCACAACAAACTGCTAACCAAGCCGTGGTAGTGATATTCATGTGCAACCACTGTCCGTATGTTGTGCATATCATCGAGGAACTGGTGCGTTGTGCAAATGACTACATAGACCAGGGCATCGCATTTGTCGCTATCAATGCCAATGATGTCTCGCAATATCCCGATGATTCACCAGAAAAAATGACGGTATTTGCACAACAGCACAGCATCCCATTCCCCTATTGTTTTGATGACACTCAAGCAGTCGCAAAAGCCTATCAAGCTGCCTGCACACCCGATCTATACGTGTTTGATGAACGGCACCAATGCGTTTATCGCGGCCGATTTGATAACAGCACACCCGGTAATGGACAGCCTGTCACGGGTGCTGATATACGACAAGCCTTAGACCGGGTTTTATCGGGGCAGCCCCATCTCACAACGCAGTTACCCAGCATGGGTTGTAATATCAAGTGGCGCAAAAATATTTGATATTGATCATTTGGCTGAAAGCGACTCAGTAAAATTCAGTCATTAATAGGCCTTATACAGCACGCGGATGGTGGTATTTAACTATCAGATCGATTAGTCTAACTGCACGATTTTTATGGAAAAAGACATGAAGCTCACCCGCGCCCAAATGGCACTACTTGCCTACGAAGCTATCTCGATAAGTTATACTGCTTGTTTTTTCACTGCCAATGCCAACACCGTCGATTATCGCTTGTATGCCAAGTTCACCTATTGGAGCTTTGCTAGTGGTGTGATTGCCAATCTCAGTACAACCATACAAGCCGATAAACTCTGTGAATTAACCAAGCAAGGCTGCAAGGCAGCACTTGGTTTCAACCTCATCTTACCAATTGCCTATTATGCTTGCGTGTTCAATAAGATGACATTCACACAATTTGATAGCACCACCTCATGGTATGGGTTATTGAGCCCAAATGCACAATCATTCAATATGCATTGCATACACCCTTTAGTTACCATTCAACAATTACTCTCAGAACCGATTCGCCAGCAATTGATTGATGCCAAATTACCAAATACCCCGTCTGTCATGCAGCACAGCGTACCGATACTGGTTTTATTTAAACTGTATGCGCTAACGTTACTGGCTACCCTGAATTTATCTGAAAGCCATCGTCCTGTTTATGGCGAAGCGGACAGTCAGCCTATCATTCTCGCATTCGCAGCCACATTGGCAATCGCATTAACGCACGGGGCATTAGCGCTGCCTCGATATACGAACTATTCATCCGCATTATTTCGCCGAAGAATTTCACCGGTAAAATTACAAATTATTCAGCAAGAAACAGTATCGAATCAGAATGACTTTAAAAAATAAACCATCGGTACAGTAGCTTATTTTTATTTATTTGAATTAGCACTAACTGATATTAGATAACCGATTCCATCATCAAGGAAAAAGTTTTATGTCGCAGTCGCCCCGATTGACTATTTACGGTGTTTATCTCTGGCTCATCGCTGTAATTTTTTTCTTCTACGAAGTTTTTCAACGGGTTTTTGTCGGCACACTGTCTGATCAAATTATTCAAAGTTTTCATCTCACAACCCAAAGCTACGCCTATTTATCGTCGGTATACTTTCTAGCTTTTGGTGTGTCAAATCTACTGGCTGGAATACTCTATGATCGCTACCCAACTCGCATCGTGTTGTTGTTATCTTTAGGGACTTGTATATTCTCATCAATACATTTTAATCACACTGACTACTTTATATCGGCGTACATAGATCGCACCTTGATGGCTTCTGCCTCAGGATTCGCCTTCGTAGGTGTCTTGAAAGTCTCAACAGAGCACTTCCCCAAAACGTGGTTTGCAACGTTGTGCGGTCTATCTCAATTGATGGCAATGTCAGGAGCAATCCTGGCAACGGGGCCATTAGTTAGTTTGACAAACTATAGCGGATGGCATCAAACCTTACATGCCATCAATCTCGCTGGGATAATATTGCTAGGTTTGAGCACACTATGCATTTTGATGAAATCGAATCACGTATCTCCAGTGATAACGTCTTCAAATAATCTGCCAATCTTCAAAGGAATAATACGACTGCTTAAAGGTAGATCACGTCTCTTACTGTTTGGTTATACCGCGTGTAATTATGTTCCGATAGCAACTTTATGCGCGGTATGGGGCAACATGTATTTAGAATCTTGTGGCTTATCTCAACAGCAAGCTGCTAACATCATTGCAGCAGGATGGTTGGGCTATGCCATCATGTGTCCTTTAACCGGCATGGTGTATCAGCACTTCAGATCAGGCAAATGCTTAATGATTATTTTTTCAATGGTAGGCGTCATCAGCAGTTTGACATTATTAATGCTCAAGGGCCGAGGTGTTGTTCTGTGTACAACCATATTATTTATTATTGGCTGCAGCGCTAGTGGGCAGACAGTTGCATACGCTATGATTGCTGAAAAAACCCAACAGGAACTTAAAGCGACTGCGCTCGCTATCAATAACGCAGGAATCGCGATACTCAATGTCATAGCACCGCTTTTAGTGAGCAGCATTGTCACAAGCGTTCACATATTGAGCACTAATACTGCACGAGCCGCGCAATTAGGCTTTGCGATGCTGGTTATTCCAGTGATGTTCGCAATCAGCGTTGCTTTTGTTATGATGCTGAAAAAATCCTGATATCTCCCCCATGACTCAAGAACCAAGCGACCATTTTCCGACAAAAACCCAATTGCTTATGTCGTTTTCGGCATTGGCGTGTGCGAGCGTATTAACCACCTCCGTGTATGATTTTTGGTACCCAGAAGGAAGATCACTACCATCCTCTCCATGGTATGTCGATGCAATGGCACTACTCTCCATGACATCCACATTTTCCATGAATGTCTGCTACTACTACTGGACGGGACTTAATTTTCAAGCACGTGCCCAACAAAGCTACCACCACTTCAAAAGTGGCCATATCCATTATCGCGATATGGTGACGATCGCATCTGCTGGTATTTTACAAATACTCGCTATGCTTTCATCGTGTTGGATCACCGTACAAGCATCACCACCAGCTTTACGGTATCCCGTTGGCTTTGCCTCAATCTTTTTAGTCGGGTATGAAGCCATGTCACGTTGCAATGCGGTTGCCGAAATACTCGTTGAATTCCAGTTAATCACACCACAATGCTTGCAATCGCTTAACAGCACACAGATTGCTGATCACACCCTGTATCACCAATTTTTCAAACGATGGCTTATTCTCACTGACAATGAAAAAGTCATGACGAAACGTTACCTCTCGAATGATGACAACAATATGCTGCCTGACGTCCCCAGTGCCAATATGCTTTATAAAGCACCACTGGCTTGTCTGCCGGGTATTGCTGTCTGCTTTAACTACTTGATGTTTTATGAACTTGATACGGTCTGGCCCGATAATCAGCAAGAAAGTCAAATTATAAAAATAGTCCTTGGGCTAGTACTCTCTGCACCAAGCTTGTTGCTGACCGGATTATTTTTGAATGACTGCTTGGTGCAATGGCAATCGTTACATGCCGTTCTATCAAGATGCCATCAGAATACCTGGCAAGCAAACGGTTTATTTGCACTGTGCGTAATGGTGTACGCATCATCATTTGCGGGATTTACTTTTCTCGCACAACAATGCCTTAAATCACCGCCCTACTCTGCAATCAATAACAGTCTATTTAGTAATGCTGTATTGACTTCAGCCGCGCTAACATCCGTATTAAGTAATGGCTATACGGCAAGTGACCTCATCGTGCGTTGGCTTGAACCTGATACTAAACAACAACAAGCAGAGATACATCGCCAACTTGTCAATCGACTCTTTCAATCAGAGAGCAGCCACAATCTTAATGAGCCCTTGATCAAACTGAATGAACAACAAGACTTAAGCGTCTAGTATCACCTGGACATCGTTGGCGATGAAGCTTTAGGTGACATAGGCACGAGCTCAATCTCAACCCGCTCAGGGCTGGCAAATGATTTAATTTTTTCGTTTATCTTATCTTCAAAGAGTAGAGAATCAGGATCTGGAAAATTGCGGTAGGATAGCCATAAAATTTCCGATAAACGGTGTTTATAATTATCACAAGAAAGTATTGATTGGTAAAATTGCCTACGCGGTTTAAATGCCTTGATGGATTCAGCATACTGCAGTGTCACCGCTTGTAAACGGGGTGTAATCCAGTCATAAAAATGGCTAAGAGAATATACATGGCAAGAATTCTTTAAAAACTTTTTGTGAGCTTTATAAAATATATTTGTAACGTGAAGGAAATCCTGATCAGTAGGATCTGGATAATTGTCATGTTTAAGCTTTATGAATAATCGACGCGCTAAAATAGTTCTCATAGAGGTTGTAAATGAACTTGTGAAAAGGTTACATTGTTCGTTAATCCAAGTAAATAACTGCAATGCATGCTTGACCTCTGGACGAGCTAGGTGAGCGTCTTCTGTAAGAGACAGATCACGAAAGACAGTTAGGGATATCGTTACTATATTTTTAATAAAAGAAGAAGCATCAGAATCAGTAATGGTAGATTTTTTTAACAAGCCATCACATTGATGTGAGAGACTTTTGAAAGTATTCACATTGCTATTGAGAATTGAAATAAGTCGATCACGGTCTGGCGAGTGATCCGATTGAAACATATTAAGGATAGCAGGCATAAATGTCGATTCGAAATAGTTCAACTGTACTTTTGAACGAAGTAAATTAGCAAATGTCGTCGTGAAATCTGAAAAATAAAACTCTGATAAAAGTCTGTTCATTTTATTGATCAGCTTGGTTTCTTGACTCAGAATTCGCCTATCAAAGCCGTCAATCAAAGACACAATCGAACCATTCGAGCTCATTGACACTGAACTTAAGACAGAATAAATATTCGGCCTAGATATGAGTGAAATAAAAAAAGATATCGCTTGATGATAATTATCTTCCAACAATTTTTTTTTATTTGAAGCCAATTTTTTCAAGATAGCTTGACAGAGCAAAGGCCGGTAAAACTTGATCCTATCATTGCGTGAATCAGTCTTTAAACGCAAATCCTCTGGCAAGTGCTTAATTAGTGATAGATTATCACCGTTAAAAATTTCACCGTAAGAAGGGTTAATAAGAGTTTCAGATGAGGGCTCTATTAGCAATTGATCGATAAAAAATTCAATGACATGTTTGTGATGAACAGTTGTATTCGAAATAGATAATCTCATTATTTATATACTCTAGACAACGATATAACAGTGCAATATATCAGTCTTTGACGAAAAATCGATGACAAATTGTAACGATTCAGAAACATTTTGTAACAAATATTGGATGAATAAACACCACAACCATAATATCGATGCTAAGATATTGAATAACAAGAAATAATATTCGCAATAAAGACTTAAAGCATAATGCCTGAAATTCATAGTCTTCTGAGTGAAATTGCTCAACCGATTGAAGGTAATCGAATAATCATTGGCATTGACAAGCCAAAGGTAAACCCATGTAATAAATTCCACATGGGGAATACCTGACTTAAGGATGGAGAATGGTAATGCTGAATACACTCAGAGAAAAAATCGATGGCATCGACGATCAAATCTTACAGTTAATTCAACAACGTGCGACAATAGCTGCAGAAATAAAAAAATTCAAACCGGCGGATAAAATCATTTGCCATCAACGTGAGGATTCAATTATCAGTCGATTGAAGCTCATTAATACAACACTCATACCCAATCAGGGTATAGAAGCTATCATGAGAGAAATTATTAGACAATGTCGATTAGTTCAGATCAATAAAAGAGAATCGAGAACCGTTACGAATAATAAATAAGCCATTCAACTAACTGACAAAAATATCGACAATGAATCAACAGCCATATTAATTAATGAAGGTGCTGGAGTTAATTATAAAATTCTACAATATACCAGTTGATAATGCCTATTTTGATGCTAAACAGAACTCAGATTGCAAGGAAAAAAGTTTCATGATTGTCGTCGATATTGCTTTTTAAGAGAAATAGGCTTATTTGATAGCATCAAGATTTGACTCTAAAAGATCAACTAAAGAAAACTTTTCTATCACTAAAGATAGGCCATAGCGTTTATTGAACCCAGCTTAGACATGATAACCAACTCCGGACAGCTCATTGATTACTTGATATAATCGCATATTTTTCCTTTTTTAAATCTATGACAATCCTAAGCCCTTAAAAATAGTGATCAATTCTAACGTTTTTAATCTAATAACGAATTACAGAGTGGACTAGACAGTTCATTAAATAGAAATGATGCTAAATTTCGACACTGCTCTACTAAGTTATGTATATAAAAAAATGAATATAAAGCAGGATAATAATACGAATAGATTTGAGAAAAAAAATTTTTAAACCGTGAAAGCTTAATTATAAACAGTGATGCTCGATACCCTTGAAAAAATTAAATATAAAAAATTGACGGAGAGTAAGATAATTAAATAGAGTTAGTGGGCAGTAGAAATGTAAACTGACTAGGATAAGGATACAGAAACTATATCACATTCATAAGTGTCTAAATTCATCAATTCATCACTGGATGCCCGCAGGCACTGCACATTGATATATTAAAAAACACCTCACTGTTAAATAACAGGGAGTGATCCACTAACTCTATTTTTATAATAGACCAAATTTTCGTTTTGTAAAGTTTTTACAAAATTGTCATGGGATAGATTGCTGACATCATAATTCTCAGCTACGTGCATGGTTATAATCTTTTTACAAAAAAAACCATTTTCAACGGCAAACAGTAAAGTGATAAGAATTATTATGGTCTGCTTTTGGTAGAAAGGTCAGTACTTTACGTCAGACTACAATCAGTCACACAATAATATTTAAATATACTTACAGATAAGACATGTAGAATTGTATGATGCGAGATCGATTAATTAAGCACACTATCAATTAATACACTCAGTTATTGATATAGATTAGCCACGAACTCCAGTGCAATTTTTCAAGATTCCTGGCAATTCGATCTCGACTGTATCAGAATTCGATACTCGGTAATGCTCAGCCTTTGATTGCTGATTTTCTAATGATTGAATCATTGTCTTTATTGACTTTATAGTACGCATAGGACGATGTGATGTAAGGAATTCATAACTATAATTACTTGGAGTATAGAATATTTTTGCAATGGGATTTTTTTTAGACTCATCAATTGTCCATCTTAAAAATTTAATTTTTTCATTCATCGAATTGATTGATTGGCAATGATACAAAACGTCTTGTTTAATTAGTGTTTTAATTCGCAAAGCTAAGGCTCGATCATCAGCATAAGAATATCGGTAGTTCTGCCATTCCGGTAGACCTTTGAGTATTTCCGTCGTGTCGGCCTCGCAAGGCGAATTTTTGTTATATTTCTCAATACAAGTAGCAACTATTTTTTTTGCAATGACTTGCTCACAGCGATACTGATAGACACTGATAAAAGGATTTAGGCACTCACTTATCCATACAAATACATCGGCTTCTTTTGTTTCTCGCAGCGATTGAGGAAAAGACTCTGAATGATGATCGAACGGCGCATCTGACTGATATTGCAATGCTTCGTCTGCAATGGCTTTGAGTGTATTTAACTTTGTAAAAGTCAAATGATAGTTATCTTGATCAATAATTTCATGACAAGTTTTCAAAACTTGTTCGAATGAGGCAATGACTTTACTCGCAATCTGTTGCAGATCATAACGATCGTAAAAGTAATAATTCTCACTGTGTCGCAACAACTCTAATTTTATTTTTTCGTAAATTACAGCAACCCATTGCTTAGCTATAGACAGATATTGCCTGGGAATGATATCTAGCTTTAGTTGTCGCAAAATTTCAAATTGAATCTCATTTTCCAATTGATTTTTGTGATTTTTAATTGCCTTAATCGTATGCGTATTGGCTTTATATGGATCTGGTCTTGACAGAAAAGTAATACGATAAAAGCCAAGTATGTAACGAATAGGGGGGCTCATTAATGCCTGCGACAAAAATCGATAGTGATCGATTAAATCTTTGTTAGGAAGATTCAATTCAACGTTAATCTGTTGCTGAATAATCTGCTTGATGACTGTGATTATATTCGTATCCTGTGGTAAAGGTTTACCAGTCGGATGATGATTCTCCTTAAAGGTAGCTATCAATGATTCATCGAGCAAAAATCTTTGTTTTTCCGGATTGTCTTTGATTTTTTCGCAATAAGCGATGAACTGATCAGTACCGCTCTCATTAATCGCTTGCGAAATTAACAACTTTGAAATCTTGGATTCCAATTGAGATTTTAATGGTTCTTCAATGTTGAGTCCGGATTGTTTCAAATTGAAATCAATCACATCGCGACTTAAGTTCATAGCCAATACCATCATGCATGCATACACAACACATTATAAATTGTGCCGATGCAGTTAATTGAAAAGTTGTCACCAAGATACGCCTATAGTATTAAGATTTCATTAATCTTTAAGTTTTGATGAGAATTTAATATTAATTTAATCCGGCTTGCAGGGCGCTCATAACTCTTGCGTCAATCGCCAACTTTATCCGCTGTTATCGACATCATATCAATCACAAATCGATACTTCACATCACCACTTGCGAGACGTTGATAGGCTGTATTAATCTCAGTCACATTAATCAATTCTATATCTGGATGAATTTGATGTTTGCCACAAAAATCTAACATTTCCTGCGTTTCATGCATTCCACCAATAAGTGAGCCGGCAACTTGTTTGCGACCAAAAACCAAATTAATACTGTGCATATCTACCTCAGTACCACCCACTAATACCATAGTTTTATTTCGCTTCAATAGCGGTAAATAGCGATTTATTTCATGCGCTACGGGAATTGTATTGAGTAATAAATCAAACTGATTACTGTATTCGAGCATTTCATCATCACGGTTAGGATCAATCACACAATCAGCACCTAAGCGTTTAGCATCGTCTCGTTTACTGCGCGTGCTGGTTATCATGCACACTTTTGCACCCATGGCTTTAGCAAACTTAATGGCCAGATGACCTAAACCACCTAGACCGATAACCCCAACCAGTTGCCCAGGTTGAACCTGCCAATATTTTAGTGGTGAATACGTGGTAATACCGGCACACAGTAGTGGTGCAACACAGCTCATGGACAGATTTTTGGGGATATTAACCACAAAATGCTGATCAACAACGATGTGATCCGAGTAACCGCCCTGCGTGATTTGTCCGGGTGATTTTAAATCCTGACCACCATAGGTCATGGTCATGCCTTGTTGACAAAATTGCTCTTCGCCTTCAATACAGGCATCACAAGTGCGGCATGAATCAACCATGCAGCCCACACCCACCCAGTCACCGATACAAAAACGTTTGACTTTACTGCCTACTGCCTCGACTTTACCAATGATCTCATGCCCAGGCACCA
This sequence comes from uncultured Coxiella sp., assembly GCA_902623005.1. Classification (GTDB taxonomy): domain Bacteria; phylum Pseudomonadota; class Gammaproteobacteria; order Coxiellales; family Coxiellaceae; genus UBA9148. Next base: position 73,754 of record CACNSC010000001.1, on the reverse strand, counting down.
TCGGGTATTGCGACATCCCCCAGTCATTATTCACCATGTGTAAGTCAGTATGGCAAATGCCGCAATAGTGAATTCGAATTAAAATATCATCTTCACCAACTGTTCTTCGCTCAAATTGAAATGGCTGCAAATGATCGGCTGGTTTTAATGCGGCGTAAGCCCGTGCTTTAGACATCGATTATTATCCTAGTTTTTTTGTTATGATCTTTCATGACATTTATTTTTTCTTCTTTGATTGATTTAACTGGCTTATTAGCGGGTGTTTCGATTACAGTTGTTTTCTTTTCACTTTTCAGCATCTCATTGTCGCTTAATTCACTTGTTATTTTTTTATCTTAGTATTTAATATCATCGAGGGTTATCTCCTAATCTTGATTAACAGGGTTTTCGATAACCTCACTGTTAATAAACGTTTCAGCATCCGAGTAAGCATAGCTAAGCGACCCTGTTAACATTACTGCGTAACACACAGTCACTACGGATTTCATTATAAAACCTCATCGATTAATTCTTGCTATTTAATTATAGACTATCAAGCAGTATTCAGCCCGACAATCAGTTTAAGCATTGATTTATCTCATATTTCATCGATTGATTTGATGCGCATTTGTTTTTGATGGGGGTTCTTGTTAGCCTGATTTGATCTATTGAATATGGGAGAAATCATGTCGACTCAACCCTATCAGCGAGCATGCGTCACCGGTGCGTCATCAGGGATTGGCTTAGCCTACTGCCATTTACTAGCACGCCAAGGTATCAACTTGGTAATGGTGTCTCGCCAACACGGCGTACTGGCATCACTGGCACAACAACTGCGTGAGCAGTATCAAGTTTCTGTCAGTTACTACGCGATTGATTTGAGCAAAACCAACAGTGCCAAACAATTGGTTCAAGCAATGAAAACTGATGCTGTTGAGATCGATCTACTGATCAATAATGCCGGACAAGGTGACCTTGGCGAGTTTCTCGAACAACCATGGCAACATCATGACGCTTTGATTCAACTCATGCTAACTTCACTGACCGAACTCTGTTATCTTCTGCTACCGCAATTATTATCAAAACCGCACTGCGCAATTATTAATGTTTCGTCAATCCTTGGCTTAATGCAATTTAAACTTAAAGAGCGATCGCACCGAACGCTCTATCGCCCAATTAAATGTTTCGTTACTGCGTTCACTGAGCAATTGGTCAACCAATACAGCAGACCCGGTGTCAAGTTACAGGCACTCTGCCCCGGCCTTACTGACACACAATTTCACCAACGTATAGGCGATCAAGAAATCAGAAAAAGAGTACCCAGCTGGATGTGGATGAGCGCAGAGGCTGTGGTTAATCGCAGTTGGCAGGCACTGACTAAATCAAAACGCTGGTGTGTGGTAACGGGATTGCATAATCGACTATTTATCCGGCTATCCAAATACTTGGCGTGGTTTCATCGATAAACTTACGCCAACCCATCGACTTTGACACTTTGCAATGCTCGCTCAATCACTTCGATTCCCGCATGTCGCTCGCGTGCTTGTTCAGTCAAGATCCGACGCCAATGACGCGCCTTGGGTTGGCCATGGTAAAGATGCAACATGTGACGTGTCATCGCATATAAGTTAACTCCTTTTGATAACTGCGCCTCAATGTAGGGATAGTAATCTCGAATCATTTGCTCACGAGTAGAAATAGGATCGCTACTGCCATAATAGCGTTGATCAACCTCTGCCAATAAATACGGTTGGTGGTAAGCGACACGACCTAACATCACACCATCGACCTGGGTCAGGTGTGACTCAATTGCGGCGTGATCGGTGACTCCACCATTAATTGTGATCGCTAGCTTTGGGAAGTCCTGTTTTAACTGATAGACACGATCATAATGCAAAGGCGGCACCGTGCGATTTTCTTTAGGCGATAAGCCTTTTAATAAAGCTTTTCGAGCATGGATAATGAAATGATCACAACCAGTGCGAGACACGGTCTCAATAAAATTGACCAGATCATCGTATCGATCAACATCATCAACACCAATGCGACATTTCACTGTTACCGGAATAGTGACTGCTGATTGCATGGCTGTGACGCATGCAGCAACCAGTGGCGGCTCTTTCATCAGACAGGCACCAAAAGAGCCCGACTGCACCCTGGGACTCGGGCAACCGACATTGAGATTGATTTCATCAAAACCCAACGCTTCGCCAAGACACGCGGCGCGTGATAATATATCTGGCTCACAACCACCCAATTGCAATGCCACCGGGCTTTCCTCAGCGTGTATGGGCTGATTGGTTTCTATCTGGCCATGAATCATTGCATTGGCATGGACCATCTCCGTATAGAGCAAGGTTCGCTGGGTTAGACAACGCATCAATACCCGGTAGTGGCGGTCTGTCCAGTCCATCATCGGAGCTATAGCAATTAAGTGAGCAGTCATGGTATGTCTATGAATTGGCTGGATAAGTTTTAATTAGTCGCGGACAAGAATGTCATCGTCGCCGGAGTATACCACACAACGATCGAGTTCTGCTTGTAACCGTTTTTTCTGCGTGCGCTGAGCTGCAGCATGGCTTTGGCCACCTGCTTGTATGCGACCAGCGACATAATGGCCACTGAATACCGAATCCTCGAAACGTTTGATTGACCCTTGTGAGACAGTGGCAGCAGCATTCACGGCAGAGACGACCGCATCAAGATCTTGATATATTAAACGATCAGCACCAATACTTTTTGCAACGGATGCAATGCTTTGGTCATGAGCAATCAATTCATCCGATGATGGCATGTCAATTCCATAAATATTAGGAAAACGAATCGGTGGAGCGGCAGAGGCAAAAAATACTCGCTTGGCGCCTGCGTCTCTCGCCATTTGAATGATCTCTTGGGAAGTTGTGCCACGCACAATTGAATCATCGACCAGCAGAACACAACGGTCTAAGAATTCTTCACGCATGGCGTGCAGTTTCAAACGCACGCTGTGACGTCGTGTGGTTTGCTCTGGCATAATGAAGGTACGGCCTATGTAACGATTCTTAACAAAACCCTCCGAATACTCCAAACCGGTTTGCTGGGCGAGCGCTAACGCTGCCGTGCGTGACGTATCTGGCACAGGAATCACGCAATCGATTTGCTCACACAGGCCTAAATCAGCTATTTTTCGACCCAATGCTGCACCCATGTTTTGTCGGGCACGATAGACTGAGATACCGTGCATGACTGAATCAGGGCGCGCAAGATAGATATATTCAAATAAACACGGATGGTCTGCGGTCTGACGCGCGCAGACTTGACGCTGAATTTGACCATCAACACCGAACAATATAGCTTCACCAGGCTGAACATCATCGACGTAGTCAAAACCCAATACACTCAATGCGATGGATTCTGAAGCCACCATGTACTCTTTACCCTGAGCACTCTCGCGCTGGCCAAACACTAACGGTCGGATACCATGAGGGTCACGAAATGCCACCAACCCATGCCCATTGATCATTGCAACCGCAGCATATGCCCCTTGTAGTCTGGTATACAAACCCCGCATCGCGGTAAACAGTTGGCCACTATCAAAAGCATCACCGGCAACTCTTTGCAGCTCATCCGCAAAAACATTTAAGATGACCTCCGAGTCTGAGTTGGTATTTAAATGCCGATGATCCGTATCTGCCAATACCTGCGTGAGCTCTGCTGCGTTAGTCAAATTACCGTTGTGCACAATGCCAATTCCGTATGGGGAATTCACATAAAATGGTTGCGCCTCAGCTGCGCTATCGGTTCCAGCAGTTGGGTATCGAACATGACCAATACCAATATTCCCTAATAATCCGTGGACATGCTTCTCACGAATAGCATCACGAACCAACCCGGTTGACTTACGCAAGTAAATTCGACGTTGGTCTGACGTCATGATACCGGCCGCATCTTGCCCACGGTGTTGCACGATGGTTAATGCGTCGTAAAGCATTTGACTGACACGGTCGTGTGCAAGCACACCAATGACAGCACACATTAAACGTCTTCCTTATTCTCAGTTAATTGCTGATGAAATGAACTGGCATGATCAAGAATCGTATCCTTGTGATCAACCCAACGCGAAACATCAACGACATCATTAGGCACAAACTGCTCCACCCATTGCTCTGGCTTTTTTAATACGACTTTCATCGCGGAATCAGCAAACCAATGCGCATTAGCAAACACAGTGACATTGACCAACATAACCATCAAAGTAGACACCAACACACCGCGAAAAAAACCAAACACAACACCCAAAGCACGATCAAAGATACCCAAGCCCGTTAGCGTGGCTAAGCCGCGCAGTAGCTTGATTACAAGCCAACCGATGATTAGAACTAAAGCAACGATAGACACGAAGGCTGCGCCATAAGCTATACCTTTAGATTGAATCCAAAAGAAGATATGGTGTGAAATAAATGATGAGAACTCCAAAGCGAGACCGATACCCAGCACCCAACTGCATAACGAGATTGCTTCACGCAAAAAACCGCGAAAAAAACTCACAACAATTGATAAGGCAATAATCGCCAGTAATATCGCATCAAACCACGTTGAGTGAAAAACACTGATGGTATCCATTAAAGGTCTCCTTGTTTCTGATAAATGGCAATGCCACGTAATCCATTGGCTTGCAATAAAGCCGTGAGCGTCTGATCAACTTGAGACTTTGTCTCCAGTGGACCAATAAAAACCTTTGTTAAAGAGTTTTCTGATGATGCTGTCTTGGGTCGCATAAAACTAGCATACCCCTGCTGCTTTAGATCGTTAACCAATCGCACTGCATTATCGCGCTGCCTAAATGAGGCAATCTGTATATCCCAATGCGCTGCCTGCGACACTGGGGATGAGGATGGAGATGGTTGCTTGGGCAGTGACGAGTGAGACGAATCACGTTGATCTATTGATACCACCTTTTGATCAGGTATCTGATTAATGACTGGCTCTGTTATACCTTGCTTTGGATTGGTGCTTTCTACCAATACAGTAAGGTTGGGCGATGAATCAGCACTAACTACTGCTTGCTGCATGCCGCTTGGCCACTGAATGGAAATCGTGTGCGGCGGCTGTTTAGTATCGGATAAACGCCAAACCCATGGCGCGGCAATCACAACAATAATCAGAATCACTAATGCTCCTAATAGACGTTGTTTGATTACTGAAGGCATTGTTGCTCCTCATCAAAAACCACGGCACGCTTAATCGCGGCTACTGTTTTAAAAGAACCAAAGACTAGGATTAGGTTGTCTTCGGATGACTGACATTCATTGTGGGCCGATTCAAACGCCTTTTCAACTGACTCTAAACAAGTGTATTGACAATTCAGCAGTTGCAACGCACTGGCTATGCTTTCGATTGAAACATCCATGATGTGTCCTCCTGGCGAATAAGCAGGAAACAGCGGTGCAATATACCAATGAGTAATATGAGATTTTAATAATGACACGATAGCTTCAATGTTTTTATCAGCCGCACAGGTGAATACTGCATGAATTGCTCTCCTCTTATCGAAGCGGTTTAAATTCTCAATCAAAGCGCACACCGCATCCGGGTTATGCGCAACATCAAGAATCACTGGCACCCGCTGAAATGATTGTTGTTCAAAACGACCTGGAAGACTGACTGACTGCAAACCGGTTTTGATTGCTTGCATGGATACTGGTAATTTCTCTTGCAAACAATCGAGAGCTTGTAATGCACATGCTGCGTTGTCGAGTCGTATCGCTGGCACCGGTAAATCACATAACTGTGTGCGACTTGATGACCAAACCCAAGATAGCGAATTACAGTCTTGGCTGTAGTTGAATGCCGTGTTCAGCTGCAGTAGTTTTGCACCGACCTGATTGGCCATCTGCTGTATCGAGGTCGGAGGATCTTCGTCACCACAAATGACAGGCCGACCATATCGCATGATCCCGGCTTTTTCTCGTGCAATGGTCTCACGATCGTTACCCAAAAATTCCGTATGGTCTAATCCGATCGAGGTAATGATGGCGATGTCAGCATCAATCACATTAACCGTATCCAAACGCCCACCTAAACCGACTTCCAATACCAACACATCAATGTCTGAGTACTTGAAAACAAAAAATGCAGCAAGGGTTGTAAACTCAAAAAAACTCAACGTTGTATTTGCTCTTGCTGACTCTACTTCCTGAAAAGCTTGCAGGAGAGCGGTCTCACTAATGGCTTGCTGACCAACTCGAATGCGCTCACAAAAATGCAGTAACTCAGGGGAAGTATAACAACCAACACGATAGCCAGCCGCTGAATACATCGCCTCGAGTGCTGTGACACAAGAGCCTTTGCCATTGGTACCTGCAACCGTGATAACTGGACAACCAAACGTTAACAAGTCCATCTGTTGAGCAACCGTCATCATACGATCTAGAGAAAGATCAATCCGTTTGGAATGCAACTGCATGATATACTCAGACCATGACTGCAACGTATTCACGATTTAAATCCTACTCGCAGACGGCTAGATCGTTATTATTGACAAGTTGTGGATCAGATTGGTGAGTCAGCGCCGCTAACAACTTTGCAATGCGCTGTCGCATGTCACCACGATGCACGATCATATCGATAGCACCGTGAGATAAAAGGAACTCACTGCGCTGAAAACCCTCAGGTAATTCTTCACGAATAGTTTGTTGAATAACCCGCGGCCCAGAAAAACCTATCAGCGCTTTTGGTTCAGCAATTATAATGTCGCCCAAGGTTGCAAGACTAGCTGAAACGCCACCCATGGTTGGGTCACACAACACGGAAATAAACGGTAGCTTTGCTTCAGACAAACGTGCCAACACGGCTGAGGTTTTTGCCATTTGAAACAAAGAGAACACACCCTCTTGCATGCGTGCGCCACCACTGGTGGCAAAACACACTAACGGAACTTGTGCTTGCATTGCCGCTTGCGCCGCGACAACAAAACGATCACCCACAGCACTGCTCATCGTGCCGCCAATAAAGCCAAAATCGAAGGCACAAGCAATCAAAGGTACACCGTGTACTTTACCCTCCATGACGACCAACGCTTCATCTTCCTGAGACGACTTTTTAGCGCTAGAGAGTCGATCGCGGTATTTTTTTGTGTCTTTAAACTTTAAGTGATCAATCGGCTGAACGTGTTTGGCTAATTCTCTGTAACCTGGATCCATAAAGTGTCCAAGACGTTTTCGAGCACCAATACGACTGTGATGGTTGCATTTAGGGCATACCATTTGATTTTTTTCGAGGTCAGAAACATACAACATGGTAAGACAAGCGGGGCATTTAGACCACACTCCTTCAGGAACGCCTTTCGTTTTAACCGTAGAAATAGACGGCAAGATTCTCGTAAACCAACTCACTTTAAATCCTCTACGCGGTTATTAAAAAAGAATGCTCGATCATACCAAAAGATCAGGCAAAAAGAAGGGACCAATCGGCGCATCAGGTAGCTCAAACTGTTCGGTATAGCCCACTTTGACTAAATATAAACCATTTGGAGCAATGGTTTCTGCAGCAGCTTGGCGATTACGTGCCGCAAGCACCTCCGATAGCCAACCTACAGGCTGCCTATGGGCACCAATCTGCACCAATGCTCCAACAATGTTTCGGACCATGTGTAGAAGAAACGCGTTGGCTTGCAGCTCGATGATTAGCATATGGCGCTGACGCGTGATAGTGATCGTCTCAATTGTGCGCACCGGGCTCTTGGCTTGACAGCCCGCACCGCGAAAAGAGCTAAAATCATGCTCACCGAGCAAATATTGTGCAGCCTCTAACATTTTTGGATCATCCAGACTGGTGTGGTACCAACCCACAGCATGACGCAATATGCCTGGTCGAATCGGGTAATTGTACAACAGATAACGGTAACGTCTTGAGATGGCTGAAAAACGCGCGTGAAACTCCAAAGGCACCTCTTTTGCCCATAATACCGATATATCATGAGGTAGATTACTGTTGGCGCCAAATACCCAGGCATGATCGGTACGATCAGCATCAGTATCGAAGTGAATGATTTGTCCGGTTGCATGCACGCGTGCATCGGTTCGACCGGCACAGGTGATAATCACCTGGTGGTGAGCAACTTGAGACAACGCCTTCTCGACCATTAACTGTACGGTGATTAGATCATCAGGAGTTCCTTGCTTTTGCCACCCGTGATAACGCGAACCGTCATATCGAACACACAGGGCATAACGTCTTCTAGTCATTGTTTGGCTCTCGTTTAACTTGCGATATCGTTGCTAACAACGCTTTAGCCTGTGCAACAAATTCTGGTTGACCGGAAGCAACGATTCCCGCTAGTACCTCTTTAGCTTGGTCGTCGTCACCCATCTCGATATAAGCTCTCGCCAAATCAAGTTTGGCCGGCATGGCTTCCTGAGTCGCCATAAAATCATACTCTTCGTCGAGCTCTTTAACCCCAGTTTGGCTACATGACAGACGCTTCATGGTACGCAATGACAGAATTTGTGTGACAATCAACACCACGACCACAAGACTCAGTATCACCAGCCAGACCAGCGAGAGCAAAGGCATAAATCCTGAATAGATAGTAGTTTTTGTGGCGGACTGACTGATCAATTGCTTATTGAGCTGAGTGATTACTACTTGGATTTGTTGTTGCGTCTCTGTCAGCTGTTTGAGTTGCTTCGCCTGTAGATCATTCTGCTCGTACGAAGCATCAATTCGCTCGCTTAGTTGTTGCTGGGTAGATGAAGATAATTGAGCGAGACGCGTAATTTGCGATTGCAAAGCTTGCAACACCGATGCAGATGGCGCAGTTGGAGAAACCATAGCTTGAATTGACTGCGTTGAGGTGTTGGCCAGTGCCTTGGCTTTAGCCTTGGCCTCAATCGCTTTAATGGCTTGCATTTGTTCCGCCTCATCTTCCTGTGACAAACCACTGCCGCCCGTATCTTCGGTCGCGGACTGATCGGTGGGCACAGCATTGCTAGCACTGCTGCTATCTGCAGAGGTTGGGGTATTCTCCGGCGCGTCCGAGGCCGGTGCTGCTGGAGGACTATCGCTGTCTGAATCACCCACTGCATGGAAACCTTGTGGTGTTGTTGGCTGAGCTAATGGATTAGATTGTGCAACTGCATCCACCACCAGCGATGATAAAAAAAGAGTAGTTAAAACAATAAGTAAAGTCCTATTCATACGCGTTCCATGATTCACTATTTTCTATCGTCAGGTAATATAACAAATGTTAGACCAAGCTTCATCTTTCCGATAAACTGCGTTTTTTGATTCTTAGTGCCCGTCAAAATGAGCAAATCTCCTCGACCCATACTGACCACCCAAATCGACCGCCTCAGCCACGAAGCCCGCGGAATCGCAGTGATTGAAGGCAAAACCACCTTCATTAAAGATGCCTTGCCCGGTGAGACCGTGCGCTTCCAACACATCAGAAAACGCGGCAGTTTTGATGAGGGTCAAACCGTTGAAGTTTTATCACCTGCAGCCGAACGTACGCCTCCCGTCTGCCAACATTTTGGGACTTGCGGGGGCTGCAGCTTGCAACACATGCAACTGGAGGCACAGATCCATCACAAACAGGCCAGCTTTGCTAACTTGCTGCAACACCAAGCGCAAACGCAACCCAAAGACTGGTTAGCTCCGCTGAATAAAACACCCTGGGGTTACCGCCACAAAGCCAGACTTAGCATCCGTTACGTCGCTAAAAAAGGCAAAGTATTAGTGGGCTTTCGTGAACGAGACGGTCGCTTTGTCTCAGACCTAAACGAGTGTCCTATCTTGCACCCCAGCGTCGGAAATAATATTTCAAAGATTAGCGATTGCCTGTTTCACCTTAGTGCTAGAGAGTCAATTCCACAGATCGAAGTTGCTGTGGGAGATGGTGATACTGCAATTATTGTTCGACATTTAGTCGCCCTCTCCGATCAGGATTTGGATCGATTACGCGAACTCGCCATAGATTGCCATTACAGACTTTACTTGCAACCCAAAGGGCCGGAGACTATTTCGCTATACCACCCAACTGCAAGCTCTGAACTCATGCATTATGAGATGACTGATCATAACTTGAGGTTTGCTTTTCATCCCAGTCAGTTTATTCAAATCAATCCTTTCATCAATCAAGCCATGGTTAATCAAGCAATAGAGCTACTGCAACTGAGCAGCAATGACCGCGTATTGGATCTATTCTGTGGAATTGGTAATTTCAGTCTACCCATCGCCAAGCATTGTCGACACGTGGTTGGCGTTGAGGGTGATAATTCCGCCGTCGCACAGGCCGCAGTAAACGCCCAAGATAATCAGCTTGATAATACTGAATTCTTCACTGCCAACCTGTTTGAACCCGACCAGCAATCTTGGTTATCACAACGATTTGATAAACTCGTCATTGATCCGCCACGCGCAGGTGCTAAACAAATCTTACCGTATGTGTCCACCTGGCAACCCAGTATCATCGTGTATATTTCCTGTAATCCAGCAACCTTGGCACGAGACACCGCCATTCTACAATCGCACGGTTACATCCTGGATAAAGCTGGCATAATGGATATGTTTCCTCACACGCAACACACCGAGGCAATGGCAGTCTTTAAACGGAATTAAGCATGATTAATCAAAAGCGATTAAATCAAGATTTTAAAACCAGCGATATTACTGACTGGTACCAAGAGCTCACTGAATACAGCCCCAAACTCAATCACCAACTGATCAAGCAGGCCTGTGATTTCATTCAGGTGCACAATGCTGTAACCATAACACGCCACCCCACCGCTCATTTAGGTCTAGCGATTGCTGATGTACTGTTACCGATGAATAGCGATACGCACACACTAGTTTGCGCCTTGATTCTACCAACTATCGAACATCACGAAATGAATCATGAGATGATAGATAGCAATTTTCACCCCAACATCACTCGTCTGATTGCTGGTGTCAATAAGATGACTCAAGCAGAAGGCATGCATGCCAATAAGCTAGAGCATAATCCCCAGCATATCGATAACCTACGAAAAATGCTGTTAGCAATCATTGATGATGCGCGCATTGTATTGCTTAAACTGGCACAGCAGATTATCGAATTACAGCGCATTAAATTAGCCGATACAGAGACCCAACATGCTCTGGCGCAACACACCATGGATTTATATGCACCACTCGCCAATCGTCTTGGAATGGGCCAACTTAAATGGCAACTGGAGGATTTTTCTTTCCGCTACCTTGCACCCGAGACTTACAGTACCCTGTCTAAATCGCTAAAACTCAGGCGAAAAGAGCGCGATTTATTCATTAACGACGTGATGGATACTCTAAGTAAGCTTTTAGCTGATGCCGAAATCTCACCGATTGATATATCAGGACGCTCAAAACACATCTATAGCATTCACAAAAAGATTCAACGTAAGAACGTTGATTTTGGTGAAATATACGATGCCAGTGCAGTCCGTATCCTGGTCCCAGAGATTAGTGACTGTTATACCACCCTGGGTATCATTCATGCGCAATGGCCATCCATACGAGAAGAATTTGATGATTACATTTCTCAACCAAAAGCCAATGGCTACCAGTCGATTCATACCGCTGTCAATGTTCATGAGACACTCAATGTTGAAATACAAATTCGTACGCATGCCATGCATGAATCAGCTGAACTCGGCGTTGCTGCACATTGGAAGTACAAAGAAGGAAGCTCGAACAAAGTCTCCTATGAAGAAAAAATAGCAACCTTACGCCAGGTGATCGATTGGCAGAAAGATCTATCCAATGATCACACCTCAGAAGATAACAATGAGTATCAGCGACTTTTTGAAGATCGAGTTTATGTCTTCACACCCCAAGGTGATGTGTATGATCTACCAACCGGCGCAACGCCGCTAGACTTTGCCTATTACGTCCACACCGAAGTTGGTAATCGCTGCAAAGGCGCAATTATCAATGGAAAAATCGAACCGCTGACTCAATCGCTCAAGACGGGTGATCGCATAGAAATCCGTACCGGTAAAATTGATCAGCCCAGTTTAGATTGGCTAAGTCCGCATTCAGGCTACGTTACCACTCAACAAGCACGACAGAAAATCAAAGCTTGGTTTAGAAAGCAGAATGCTGGTCGTCATCTTGAGATGGGGCAAGAGCTGTGGGATAAAACTCGTAAAAAGCATCAACTCACCAAAGAAGCGCTGAATGACGCCGTGCGATTTACCAGTTTACAAGGCAGCGAAGAGTTTTTTATCAAACTGGGCTCTGGTGACATCCCATTGATTAAGGTAATTCAACACCTGACGAACCCAGCCGAGGCAGAAGAACCTACAGAAGTTACGGCCCATGACTTCAATAAAACACTCAGGCCTATCAAATCACAAGGTATCATTGAGGGTGTAGGAGATACACTAACTACGCTAGCACGCTGCTGCAAACCAATACCAGGTGATGATATCATCGGCTATGTGACCAAGGGGCGTGGTATCAGTATTCATAAGATCAATTGCGGGAATGTTAAATTTGCACTTAAAAAACAACCCGAGCGTTTAACGGCGGTCAGCTGGCGTAATAACTCACTCAGTGATTATATGATTGAGCTCCTCATCGAGGCCGCAGACAGACCAGAGTTGATTCGTGATATTACCAATGTTCTGTCGAAGAATTCTTGTAATTTAATCGGTATGCAATCGAGTCTTGACACGATCTCTTGTACCGCCTTCATCCGAATAACCGTTCAAGTAAAAGCTGCGATTCAACCTCAAAGTATTATACAATCCATTCAACATTTGAAAGCCGTAACAAGTGTCAGTAGGACTTAAATTTTTCAACTATCGCATAAACCATCAAGGAATTAGACCAATCAATTAAAGCCATGGAAAAATTAGCCAATAACCAACCAAGCCAATTAAATCGATCTCAAGTAATAATCATTTTAATCTGCTTATTAAGTAACCTCGCTTTCACGCTGACGGCAATCAAATACATCAAAACACAAACAATTGGGCTGGGTGGATTTACTGTTCCTAATACCTTACTAAAGATTGGACACTTTAAGTTTTATACTTACACTTTGGTCGATGCACACATGCTAATATCAGCAATTGTATTAGTGACAATGGCAGTACAAATAATCTTACGTCAGTACCAATGGGTAAATACTCATACTCATCGAGCAATTGGCTACTTAATACTGCTACTCAGCATAGTTTTTTTTATTATTGGTGAAGTTATTGCCATCATTGCGATGAAAACTCCTTTTAATCAGCTCATGTATGTTGCATTACCTTGGTTTTTTATTTTTACGATTATCACTGCGATCACTTCTATCAGAAGAAAACAATTGAGATTACACCATAGCTTAATTACTCAGAGCATCGTGATTTTATGCTCAGCAGCAATTTATCGTTGTCTCTTTATTATTGCGCAATTGATTTTAAGCCGTCTTGGAAAATCACCAACATCCATTTTCAATTTGACACCCTATAATCAACCCATTGATGGTATTGCTATTATTACTTATGTGGTTTTAATTGTTCTATGTTGGACCGCTCTATCAAACAAGAAGTCATGGGTAGGTCATGTCGCCCCTGTAGCTTTATTACTAACTCTTTTATATGGAATGATATTTGTGCCGTGGAAATTTTTTGGTCTTACAGATATCAGCCGAGTGCTCGATAGCCCGGCATTTTTACTGAAAAATTTTATCCATGAAGTGCTTTAAGTGAAGCTATTAAAATCGTTAATTTTTTTCTCTTCACTTAAAAGACATACGATACCCTCAACTTAAAAAAAGATTAAATAGTCGGAAAATTTAATGTTTTTTCATGATACCTGGCGTTAAAATGCTATTTATATATAATTAGCTTCCATTGAATTTATGCAAGAGATTTCACAATACAATTCTCAATAGAAGCTAATGACCATTCATGTGACACAACCCGATCTTTACCAACCATTGACTCGTGGCATCAGTAGCGATGCCACCCTCGCAACGGCTATTCAACAATTGGACCAGATCATTGAGTTATACAACAAAAAGTTACAACGTGAATCCAATTGTGGCTGCCAATCATTTCTAGAAAACTATGCTGCCATGGGCGAAACACTGATTGCATGTTTTGAATTAATAACAAATCTTTATGCCGCCTATCGTCAACAACACTTAATTTGGTTTGTTTCTGCTAGTGCAGTGTGTGTCAGCCTTGTGTATCGGATCAATCAACTAAAATTTGAGGACATGCAATTTCCTGAAGTTCGTACACTACGTCGAGATGTCAATCCTAAACTGATACCAGAGCTAATCGCACTCGCGATTATGGCAATTGCTGCTATTTCATTGGCGAGAGCATCGACAGAAGATGAGCTTAATCTTAGCTTTACCTCCAACGTCTTATCGATAAGCTGCTCAATCATAGCCGATATGTTTGAAATTAATTCCCCATGGAGTTCATATTCATATTATCAATATTTTTGTGCACTTAAATTTGTTTTTTCAACCATGTCATGTGGCTTTATCATGGCTATTGCTTTAAACCTATGTAATCCGAATAATGACGAAAAACTGGCTGATCCCGGTCAATGTTTTAATCATATTATTGGTGAATCGTGGGTAGAAATCGCTACATTATTATTTACATCTCTCAGTGTAGGATCAATTATTTTTTCAGGGTACGCCTTCTCAGCAAAAGTGTTTTTACCGAGGTCTACTGAACTGACCTGGCCGATTGACCCACAATATTTTTCATACATTGCACCAACCTTAACTGCACTGGTCACTGCAACTGAATCTGCAGCGGGTGGCGCCGAAGGACTAACAGACTACCTTCATCACAATAATCAGAAAGATCTCTCTAATAGCATGATACTGGTATCGATAATTCCTCTTTTTGTATTCGCATTATTTGCTGCCACTAAAAAAGTCAACGCACTAATCACGCAAGCAGTTAAGAAACCCATCTCGCTCACTGGCATAAGAAATGAAACATTACATTCTGCGATTAATCGGATCCTAGACAATAGCAACATTGCTGAGAGCAACCCAGTACTTACCCTTTATGCACTGCATGAATTAAAATTTATATTAAGGTGTATCAATCAACCTGATAGTAAAATACAAGATATGAACCCGTGCCAAGTAATTCCTGCTCTAACCGTGTTTCCTTTATCGTGCTGTAAACGCGATATCTTCAAACAATGTGAAACTGATTTTCAAGCACCGATTAGTGGTACTTGATCATACGAAGATTAATTTATTAATTGATTGGATGTTTTAGCTCGACGACTTTATTTCATTAATACCGACTGACGATACAGAATTTTAAGATCGCGTAAAATGTGTTTTTTAATCATACGCTTCATCAAACACCGTCTTATCACCTTAGGAAACGGTGATAGTGTCGCCGGAATAAAATATTTACAACCCAACCCATCTAAAAAATACAGTTGCTGAGTGCGTTGATTGATAAACAGATTGCGAATCAAGTCAGGACAAAAAGCAACATCGTGACTTATAAGATCACGAATCACTTGCTTGATTTGTCTGTATGCAGTCACAGTCATCATGCAACGCGATTTAAAAATATCTTGATGAAAATCTACTTTATCAAAAATAAATCCACGCCCTAGATTAGTCGCGACACTGCCATGATACGCGGGAAAATATGATTGCAGTTGATTAATTTTAATGGCTTGCTTCAATGTATTAATTTCACGCTTCATGCGCACCAAATAACGACGCGATTGTGACTCAGATGCACCGTTTTTGATGATCTTTATAACTTGATTACTATTCAAAGGGTGCTGATAACAATATTTAGTACAGCCCTCTCCTAATAAATGATCTGCTTTCAATTCAATCACTAACTTACTCATCTTATGATTGGCTTTTAAAGAATTTATGAAAACTCCGAGAACTTATCAGTTGCAGCATTGATCCTAGTTACAAGACAAATCACGCTCTATAGCATCATCAATGGAGCGTCGCACCGGAGCCACTTCTAGTTGGCAGACAAGCCTAACCCACTCTGTGTTATCAAACAATGTGCCGGCATAGCCAACCAACGCACGTGTGATATTTTGCGGCTTTATACCATAATCTTTCAAACATTGGCCCTCGAAAAATTTACCATATGGAATTGATTGACCTTGTTGATTCTTCAACGGATGAAAATCACCAAAGCTTTTAACCATATAAGCCAATGATCGAAACCACCAGTCATTCATCGATAATATTGAATCAGGAACTTGCTCACTTAATGCTTTAGCACTGATTTGTTTTAAATCACCTTGAGGGGATAATTCATAAGGAAATGCATACGATTGATTAATCATCTCACTCCAAAACATCTCATCCTGCAGTGGCTGTTGGCAGTAACTGCTAATCACTTCAACTTTGATTGCATAATCTGGATCTTCAAAATACTGCCATGCTGTGCGTACCGTGTGATGACCATCGGCAATATACAGATGCTTACAGTCCACTGCCTGCACCACCATCACTCCGGCAGCATTAAGCGCCTGATCAGCGCTGTCATAGCAAGGTTTCTCGCCCGTGTCATACCATTGTAATTGCTCTAGCTTAGCTGATACCTCATCCAAACCCACATACAGTTGCGTCGGTAATAATTGCGATATTGACGCATAACAGGTATCACCATCTGAAATTATCGTGCTGCTATCACACCGCGATTTAGCTTCCACAGCTAGGAAATTTGCAAACATCAGACTATTTAATGCCGTTAACCGCATCTTTGCATCACCCACGCATAACTGGCAAAGACGCATTGCATTGTCGTGTTTGCCGTTGTTGAACCAACATTGCCTCTGCACTGGCAAGATCATCAACAATTAACCCATCAACACCCCAAGTCACCAACTCTTGGGTGCGCCGCCAATCACTCCAAGCGCCCTGTTGCTCTGCCCAATGCCAAGTCACCACTTTTAGACCCAAGGCATGAGCTTGTTTGACCATCTCCTCAGTTGCATCCATCTCGTAGGGCTCTAAGCACGTCGCACCCAATGAGGCAGCCATTCGAGCATAGTTCCAATCGAAATCTTCTGGCATAAGGCCCGCTGTCCAGATACCATCCAGTGATGATTTTTCTCGTTGCAATGACACTGTGTATCGATCCAATAAGGCTGCCGTGTGAATCTTCGAGTTTAACTGATGAATGAGCTGCAATACGCGCCAATCAAATGCTTGAACCTCAACGCGATCCACCATCTGGTGCGACTGAATAAACTGAACTACTTTTTTTGTCAGCGTCGCATAGCCTTTCAAATCAGCTGCCTGCGGATTCGTTTTGATTTCTAGCTGCCAACGAACTGGATAACCCGCATATTCATCCATGGTGCTGACCACTTCATTAAGCGTTGACACTGTGGCATTCGGCGTATCACGCACCAACGGGAAAAGACGTGATAATTCGGAATCGGGCCGGGGAGAAGACAGCGTGTATTGTTGTAACTGCTTAAGAGTGAGATCAGAAATGGCAACGTTTGGCGCGACCCAGTGGCCATCTTTTCGTTTAATCATGTCTGGAGATAAGGTGTCATCATGAATGACGACCAATTGACCGTCTTTGGTTAAATGCAAATCAGCATCCAGCCAGTCAGCGCCCATATGTATTGCAAATTTATAGGCACTCATACTACTTTCAGGGAAATATACTCGGGTACCACGGTGCGCATAGATCTGCACTGCGGCAACTGAAAACATCGGGTGTATCAGTGAGCATGCACCCAAGAAAATTGCAGCAAGCTGGCGAAACATGACGATCCTTATAAAGTTCAATCGTGAGATTGAGATTGACTGTGTTGCTTGATCAGCTTAACTAGCTCAATCCAATCGGGGCGCTCAGGTTTTTTTGAAGAAAAAAACCAATCATACAAAGTTGGGTCTTGCTCCTTTAACATGTCGACTAAAGATTGCATTTGATCATGACTTAATTGATCAAAGTGACTGTCTATGAACTGATTAAATAATAAATCCAGTTCCAACATCCCTCGGCGAGCCATCCATCGCATCGCCTGTAGCGAATATTCTTGTCTCACGGTCATGCAATCTCCTTCAATTGATGTTGTTGTGACGTGTTGTGCGGCTTGAGATACAATGAAATCATTGCAGACAACAGCAGCATGCATAATACACCCAGAAAAGCATGGGTATAGCCGGAAACCGAATACACATGAATACCCTGTTTGATACTGCCTGCCCAATGCTGATCTAAGCTTTTTCCAATTAGTGGTAAAACAATTAAGCCACCCAGCATGACCCAGGCATTGAGCACACCAATAGCGGTTGCAGTCAACTCCTTAGGTAAACTGTCTTTAGCCAACATAAAACAAATCACCTCGGCACTGGCAAAAAAACCAAATCCGAATAATGCTGCTGAAATAGCTACCACCGAGTGAGCCATCATCAGTAGAAAGAAGAATACGAAAGCAGCCAGTAGGCAGTTAATGCATAAATACCAACGAGTATCTTTAACGAAGTTAGAACAATAACCGTGTAACGGTGCACCTAATAACCAGCCCAAATACACTAAGGCATTCAATGATGCCGCATGAACTTTCGATAAATGCGCCAACTGCTGAATATATGCAATACCCCACATGTCTGCAAACACTGACAGTGAAAAATACATTGAACAGCCAATAACACCCAGCAAAAGGATTTGGCGTTGCATCAACGCCTTGAGCAATCCTGCCGCATAAAATCGCCAGCCTAAGCGCGACTCTTCATGGATAGTTGTCACTGTGTTTTCGTGCACAAAAAGGTAGAACAATGGCACCAGACACAGACCAACACCCATTCCGATATAAATCACACTTAACCAACCAAACCGCTCAACGGCCCAACTCATACCGATATCTCCGCCCATCGCACCGAGCATACCGAGTGAGGTAGTTAGACCAACAAACAAAGCAAAGTAGCGCTTTGGCAACCACATCGCAGCTAGACGCAAAGTAGCAACAAATGCAAAGGCACTGCCAAGCCCTATCAACAGCCGGCCCGTATCTGCTTGCCAAAGAAAATGACTCTTGGCAAAGATAAAACAACCAACAACACAGTTGAACAATGCAAACAATAACATTTTTCGCGATCCGTAATAGTCGGTTAGGACTGCAACGACCAACTGCAACGGCGTGTAAGCGTAATAATACATCGCCGACAAGATACCAATTTGCTCGGCGCTGGCATGAAAATATGCCATGAGCTGCGGCATCATGACACTTTGTTGAATGCGTAATAAGTACTCGTAACAATAAAACAGTGCTGCTAATCCGCAAACAAACCATGCCAGTGTCATCGAATGTCGAGATATACGGGTTTGCTGAATTGATTGCTTATGAACAGACAAAGAATGGCTCCGGAAATATTAAAGCCGCAATACTACCATAAATACCCGGGTAACGACTACACTTCCCCCACATTGAAACTTAGCGCGTTGTTGAGATGGGCATTGATAACGCTAAACTTTAAGTGTCATTTAATGATAATCCATAACAGCATCAATCGATGGGCCATCAGAGCATCATCATAGCTTTGGCACGTCAAATTCATAGTTAATTTTAAGATTTCTTTAATAAAACTGGGTTAACATTCTCCAGTTATTTCATACCACGGTAACGTGTGGCCACAAATCATGACCTCTTCTAATTTCGAATTCCTCATTGGCGAATGCCAAGCCAACAGCCCAGAAATAGCTGGCATCATTGTTCTTGGCGCATTAAAAACTTTGCTCGCATGGCAACTGCCTAAACTCTATCAAGAACAATTTCAAGCACTATCCAAACCCCAACAAATGACGTTTTACAACGTACTATTTAGACCTATTAACGCAAACCTCGTCACTAAATGTCTGCTTGCACTGGAATACCTCTACGACTTTCACGAACATACTGAAATTGATGATGCTTCAACAAGAGTCAAACCGTGGAACATACTTGAATATTCGTTTTTTCTAGGAGCATGTGTTGCAATCGTTTGCCAGTCCGTCGACAGCATTTCTTTTAGTACATCACAGTCCGAATGCGCACCCATACTCAACAAAAGAACCATTTGGACGCTTACCTTTACTGCAGCCACCATTGCTGCAATGGTTTTCAGGCAAAAAACTGAAGAATGCGACATCTACCCGCTGATTCCCTTCGTAACTTCAATAACTGCATCTCTTTGTCTAACGCGTGCGTTTATGCCTCTTATAGATAATGATCTTGCCACCTTCAAAGGTAAAAATACCACCAACTCGACTGCTGCAAAGAAACCTTATACACCCTACCGTCTAACATCGAAGTTTGGCTGTGGAATCTTCTTAATGGCCACCGTATCCCGATTAATGTCTTGGCTAGATAATGCCCTCAATGCGAATAATTTAGCGATATCCTTGATGCTTCAAGTCCCTGCCGCAGCTGCTTATAGCTTGGGCGCCTGGGGACTGCATGTCCTATGCTCCCTGACAGATGATTACAAACTGTCGGATACCGATTGGAAAGAAGCAGAATTATCGGCAATTTGTGTTTTCTTAGAGACTTTTGCGTACTACACCTTGGGCTTTGAAACGCAGGACATGAATACCGACACACTGCCTCTGGCGATTAGACAAGAACTCAATGTCTGCTTGACCACGCTTATCTACGGCTGCATGTTTGCCGTCGCCACAGCCTATCTACCACGCTACCAAAAACTCATCAGCTATGAAAACGACACGGCATCAATCAATGAAGCACTAATGCCTAAGAAAACTCACGAAATTGATAATGTTGGCGATCCAAAATCAGCTAAAACAGAATCAATCAATGAAGCACTAATAACTGAGGAACTAGACACAAATGACAGTGTCAACGATCTAGAATCAACTCAAACAGTTTGGTCTTTCTTCCAGTCAGTGGCAAGGACCTACCAAACATGGTGGCAACGTGGTAATTGCAGTTCTGAAGACAATAATTACCAACCCCCTTCTAATACTCCATCACCATCAAATTCAATTTCAGTTTAATCCAACTGAACCATAATTAACTCAACGCCTCTGCGCCTTGTTTGGTGCTTTGCTGAGTTAATGCTAATGCGTCAACACCCCTGCCAATGCCAAAATAATCAAACCCTAATGCCTTTAGTGCAGCTGCATCGTATTGATTACGGCCGTCTAAAATTACAGGCCGCTTCATCAATGCATGCATTCGATCAAAATCAGGCTGTCTGAACTGTTTCCATTCAGTGACTAACGCCATCGCATCGGCATTCTTCAAACATTGGTATTGATCAGCACAGATCACTAGCTGACCTGACTGCAACCAGACCTGTGGTATCGCACGACGAAATGCATCAGCTGCCACAGGATCGTAAGCATAAACCGTCATCCCCGCAGCAATGGCCTTTTCAATCAAAATCAATGCCGTCCCCTCTCGTACATCATCGGTTTCAGGCTTAAAGCTCAAACCCCAAATAGCTAAGGCTCGGCCTTTGAGTGATGCACCGTAATAATTGGACAGCTTGTCGAACAAATATTGTTTCTGATGATAGTTACGCGCTTGCACCGCATGTAGCATCACAGGCGATAATTCGTGTTGCTGTGCCAAAGCAATTAAGGCACTAACATCTTTCGGAAAACAAGAACCACCGTAACCACAACCGGCGTATAAAAAGTATTCACCAATACGCTGATCAGAGCCTACACCTTTACGTACCGCCTCGATATCAGCTCCACATTGATCGCTAATCAGCGCCATCTCATTCATAAACGAGATACGATTGGCTAACATCGCGTTAGCAACATACTTAGTCATTTCAGCATCGCGTCGCTTCATGACAATAATACGATCGGATTTGCGGGTAAACGGTGCATACAATTGCTGCAGCGCGGGTAAAGCGGCGTCATCATTAAGACCTAGAATAATGCGATCCGGTGACATGAAGTCATCAACGGCCACGCCCTCTTTCATAAACTCCGGATTACTAACCACAGCGACCTGTGACTGCAGCGTTGGCGGTAATACGGATCGCATAACCTCAGCAATTTGATCACCCGTACCGACTGGCACGGTTGATTTTGTAACCACAATGGCAGGGCCTTTGACGTGATCAGTAATCGCTCGAGTTGCATCAAATACGTAACTCAGATCACACTCTCCCGCGGGTTGCGACGGCGTGCCAACACAAATAAAGTAAATATCAACCAAGTGATTGATAGCATCCAAACTGGAGACAAAACGTAAACGTTTTTCGGCGACGTTATGTTGAAACAATGTATCCAAATAAGGCTCAAAAATTGGTAGGGTAGCTGATTGCAATAGCGCCAATTTGTCACGGTTGGTTTCAACACACACCACCTCGTTACCCATCTCAGCAAAACAGACTGCCGCGGTTAATCCTACGTAACCTGCTCCAATAATGACTAACTTCATAACATTAACCTGTACGTTTAACGAACAATAAATGGGATATAATAATGTGCTGCCACTATACGTCAGTGTTGTGGTTTATTAAATAAAAAAAAGTCTAATAAAGCTCAAAAATAAAACAATTTTAGCCGAAAAATCTTGACCATTTGATGAATCTGCAGGATTATGACGGGTTTTAGCCGTAAGCAGTTTTTTATGCTCGACCACGACATTATAAAGCGAGATCTGATCGATCGTCGATGGCCAGATCTATCGCAGCAACCTATTTCTAGTGATCAGCGAGCGCAACTATTAGATACCCTGCCCGCGTTACTGAAAGAACACAATGCCTGCTTGATTGCCCACTACTACGTCGATGCCGACTTGCAAGAACTTGCCCGGGCCACCGGAGGCATGATCGGGGATTCACTGCAAATGGCACAGTTTGGCATGAATTGCGATGCCGACACCTTAATCATCTGCGGCGTGAAATTTATGGGTGAAACGGCAAAAATTTTGAGTCCATACAAACGCGTCTTGATGCCAACACTAGAAGCAACCTGCTCTTTGGACCTAGCTTGTCCGATTGATGAATTTAATGCTTTTTGTAATCAACACCCTGAACGCACAGTAGTGGTCTATGCCAATACTTCAGCAGCTGTAAAAGCACGCGCCGATTGGGTGGTGACGTCGAGCATTGCGCTCGATGTGGTTAATCACTTAAAAGAAGCCGGTGAGCCTATCCTTTGGGCACCCGATAAACACCTAGGGCATTATATTCAGACGCAAACCCAAGCCGATATGATTCTGTGGCATGCTAGCTGCATCGTTCATAATGAATTCAAGGGGTATTTGCTCAATGACTTAAAACAGCAATACCCAGGCGCAAAAGTCTTAGTCCATCCTGAGTCACCTGCCAGCGTGGTTGAACAAGCTGATGTAGTTGGCTCTACCGCCCACTTGCTAAAAGCCACGCAAACGCTCAACGATGATACCTTTATCGTTGCAACCGACGGCGGAATTTTACATGAGATGCAGCGATACTCGCCAAACAAACGTTTTATTGTTGCGCCCACTGGGGGGAGCGGTGCCAATTGCCGCAGCTGCGGCCACTGCCCCTGGATGGCACAAAATACATTGCAACAATTGCAACAGTGCTTTGACAAAAGCGACTGCGAGATTCTACTAGATCCAGAACTAATGCAAGCTGCACTCAAACCCTTGCAACGCATGGTAGATTTTCAGAACCAGCAGCATGAGGCATGCTCATGACCCACTGTGCGAATCTACAAACACCATTTCCCTGGCACGAGAACTTATTGCCAACCATAGACCGTTGTATTGATTTAGCACTGAGCGAGGACATCGGCAGCGGTGATATTTCATCTGAGTTAATTAACCCTCGGCGTTCAGCACATGCAAGCATTATTACCAGACAAGCAGCTACTGTGTGCGGCATACACTGTGCCGTAAAAACGTTTCGACGCCTTGATCCTGCGTGTGAGATCACCCAACACGTCAACGATGGTGACGAGATTGCTCCTGGACAAGACTTATTAACAGTTCGTGGCTTTGCTTCTTCACTACTCACCGCAGAACGCACAGCTTTAAATTTTTTACAATGCCTATCCGCAACTGCAACCGTGACGGCACAGTTTGTTAATGTCATTCAACACACTGACTGCTCGATACTTGACACACGAAAAACACTACCAGGACTACGTTTATTACAAAAGTATGCCGTGCATTGCGGTGGTGGAAAAAATCATCGTCGAGGGCTCGATGATGCTTTTTTACTGAAAGAAAATCATATCGCTGCGTTTGGCTCAATCATGCAACTGGTCAAAGCCGCAAGAAAGCTTCATCCAAAACGGGAGCTAGTGATAGAAGTTGAAACTTTTGACGAACTGGAGCAAGCCTTAGGCGCCAATGTCGACCGCATCATGCTGGATAACTTTACTGTAGAAATGGCACGGCGTGCCGTTCAACAGACGAAAAATCGTATACCACTGGAAATTTCTGGTAATATAGATTTAGCCAGTTGTGTCGCTTATGCAGAAACTGGTGTGAATTTTATTTCCGTTGGCGCCCTAACAAAAAATATTACTGCCATCGACCTTTCCATGCGCTTGTCTACTCATGAATAATCCCACATACCATTACGAGACGATTGTTGTAGGCAGTGGTTTAGCTGGAATGGCAACTGCATTGAGACTGGCAACTCATCATCGTGTGGCACTCATTTTTGAAAATGATCATATGTCTGGTGCTACCCCATGGGCACAAGGTGGGTTATCTGCTGTTGCTGAGGCAGACGATAGCTTTGAGCTTCACGCAAAAGATACACTGCAAGCCTCAGCAAACCAAGGATTGGCTAATGTCATTGATTATTTTGTAGAGCAATGCCCACAGGAGATAGCTTGGCTTATTGAACTCGGTATTCCATTCACCAAAACGACCGATCAACAATACAATCTTCATCGGGAAGGCGGACATAGTGCAAGACGGATTTATCATACTCATGACCACACTGGCTTGACCCTTGCACAACATTTTTCCCGCTTAATCAGCAACCATCCTCAGATTGACTGCTTTGATAAACAGGTAGCAATACAGCTTATTAACAATGAAGGGCGTGTTTATGGCATTCAAACTTGGCACCAGCACAGCAAGCAAGTTCATAACTTTGTGGCTAACCAGACCGTTCTTGCGACTGGCGGTGCGGTTGGGTTATACCCATTAAGCACTTGTCCTCAGCCGTCCTATGGGGCTGGTATTGCCATGGCCTCAAAGGCTGGTGCTGAAATTACAAACATGGAATTCACACAATTTCATCCCACTCGCTTTTATCACCCTGACTCACCACCCTTTCTCATCTCCGAAGCGTTACGTGGAGAAGGTGCATTATTAATTGATACGGCCGGTAAACGCTTTATGCCTAGCTTTCATCCGGATGCTGAATTAGCACCAAGAGACGTGGTATCACGTGCAATTTATCAGACTATTCAGCAGCAACAAGAGAACTACGTTTATCTCGACATTCGACAGCGAAGTGCAGCAGAATTACAGCAAGCGTTTCCAAGAATCGCCGAGCATTGTGCCAAATTCGATATTTTACTGCATCGTGACTTAATTCCCGTCAGCCCTGCGGCACATTACACCTGCGGTGGTATCAATGTAAATCGTTGTGGACAAACCTCGGTTGCAGGCCTGTATGCATTAGGCGAGACCGCGAACACGGGTATACACGGTGCAAATCGTCTAGCAAGCAATTCACTGTCAGAGTGCTTAGTGTTTTCAAAAGCAGCCGTAGAAAACATCGTATCGAGTGAAAGACACAGTGAAACAAAGCGTGATCATATCCCCCGCATGCCGTCAGCGTTTCAAACATGCTCTAGTCTACTGGCTGAAGAAAGTATCCAGAGCGTGCAATCCATCATGCATCAATACTTTGGTATCGCCCGTGATAAATCTTTAATGGAGTCCGCACATCAGCAACTCAAGACGCTTAAAAATGCCACGCGACAGCATACATCACAAGTCAATCTCAATAAAGTCGGTATCCAGCTAGAGCATATGCTCACCTGCGCTGATTTGATCGCACAACACGCTAGCTTTAGACAACATAGCTGTGGTGCACATTACCTAATTGACTAAACACTTCAGCGACACACGCTAACAAATAATGCTAATCTAAAATCATCCTTTATAATTTTGACGGAGCTTAACGCGCCATGGACAGGCTCTTAGTTACCAAGCTACTTAAATTATTCTTAATTAGCTTGCTATTTTATTTCACGAGAAATTCAACTAATGCATTCTTGGTCCACGTATTGAAGCACTGACTCTACGGTGATTATACGCTTGGAATCTCGCTTATTTTCGCCTTTTCTCAGTGCTTTAGCCTTGGAGTATTGCCGTCAGTCAACAAACAACTACTAAAGTGCCTAAACCTTAGGAAATCTAGCAGAGCATTTGAATTTATACGATGGAACACTGGTTTACTGCTTAAAATACTGATTGCAATGGTTGCCACCCTTATTCTAATTCGATTCACAACCGTCTCTTCAATTGATAAATCCTATTCTCATAATAAAGATACACATCACTATTTTTTACTTTTAAATCTGATATCGATAACACCATTAGCAATTATTATCTTATGGAATAATCGCATCCTTAAGGCATGTAATCTGCCAATTACTGCACGATTAGTAAACTCCAATCTTTTAGTTTACTTAACAGCATTGAACGTTTTCATCTTTTCAACACGTATCACGACATGGAACGATCAGATTCTAGTTATGTTAGTTTGGTCTGCCTTTCTTCTGCTTTTTGTCATTCAATCACTGACTGTCTATCTCCACATATTTAGAAAAAAATTCCCAATAAAACAGATCATTTTAACGACAGTTTCAAAAATTCGACGACGTTATTTTTTCAGAACCGGGCTGTCGATGATGATTAATTCGACTGCATACCTTATTCTAGCCGTAGAAGCCGTAGTCCTTCTCAAACTCATTGATCGCCATGCAGCAAGCGTTGGTCACTTCTATATTGTGAGTAAAATTGGCGCCTTATCAGGACTGATCAGTATTTCAATGGCTTATTTACTTAACCCAAGCTACACCAATATCACTGATCCCGAACGCAAGTCTCGATTGCAGGCCTTACTTACCCTGAATGCTGCAGTAGGTTTTGTGTGGTTATTGGTCTCGATCATTGCATTTCTGATTTTAAAGGCTACGATTTATCGATATTACAGTGTTAATTTCCAAGGCGCTGAGTTTTCTATTATTTTATTATTCGTATTCAATTACCTTGCCAGTGGCCTTAGAAGATACGAAACGATTTGCTTGTATAACAGTCTTAATAAGTCATTGTATTTCATTTCCTTATCATAAATTATCATAACTGCAACACTTTGCCTCATATTAATACCAAGATATTCTTATATCGGTGCGATTTTAAGCAACATCATTAGTGAGACATTTTGTTTTATAGCAACAGGATTACTGCTTAGAAGCAGGGGCATCAAAGTCAAAGTGTTTGGGGTCGTATAGAAAAAAAAGGCAGTACAAAACTGTACGAGGTGACGTATTAATTTGAATATCTAAAAAGTAAGCGCAGTGGATGAAGCAAATGAGATAATCGCTTGAGAAAAGATATTTCAATTCAAGCGAGAACGGCTTGAGTGGATTCGAGTAATGAGGAGGATGTGACAACAAAATGAGGGTTTAACAGATCGGGTTTGTTATATTGCAAAGGTTGCAAGGTTGAAATAGCTAAAACAAAGCCTCCTGCAGCTCGAACAACCGCATCAGCTGCAGCCGTGTCCCACTCCATGGTTGGGCCAAGTCTTGGATAAACTGATGCTACACCCTCAGCCACATAACACAATTTTAGTGAACTACCGACACTGACCGTCTTGATGGATTGTCGTTGTCGAACTTGTAATTTTTCTAAAAATTCACTGGTTGCCTGAGTTAAATGCGATTTAGAAACAACCGCAGTAATATCTTGAGTAGGAGACAAACTGCTTAAGAGTACTGGCGGGTTATCTGCTTGTTGCTTGAATGCACCCTGTTGATGACTGCCATAATAGGTGATATTCAATGCAGGTGCATGCACAACACCCATAATGGGTACGCCGTTCTCAATCAATGCGATATTGACTGTAAACTCACCGTTGCGCTTAATAAACTCTTTTGTACCATCCAACGGGTCAACTAGCCAATACCGTCGCCAATGTCGTCGGATTTCATAAGCCGTCGATGTGTCACTCTCCTCACTGAGTATCGGATAAATGTTATCAAATTGCTGTAAACCATCCGAAATACATTGGTGAGCCGACAAATCCGCACGCGTTAATGGAGAACCATCATTCTTTGTCGTCCAATCATTATCATCATAATGAGGATCATGATAAACCGACAATATAGCTTCTCCAGCATGTCGTGCGAGCTTAACTAACTGATCAATCATGACACATCGCCCGAAGTATTTTTATGCGTTATTGAAGACTGAGCCCATGACTGCAATGCAGCCCAAATTCGTTCATGCCCGTAGTAAATAAAAATCTTCAAGACAAACTCAATGCTTGCAATCGACAATGCTGTTTTTACTTGATGAGTAATAATCCAACTAATAATCATGGTGGTTAACGTTGCGACACAACGCCAACTCACTGATTTCAGGGCACTAATGGTATTAATCATTTCAAAAATTCCTCACTGTAAACACCTATACTAGACAGAGCAATGCGTTTAAGCATTGAGCGAGCCATTCAATTTAAATATCGTTGGATTCAAGCCCATGGTTCGATGTATTTTAACTAACATAATGCCATTCCAAAGAAAGGTCGATAATGCAACGGATATCGCGACACCCACAGCGCCAAATGGCTTAACCAAACATAGACACATGATGAGATTCACAGCCAGAGCAAACCAAAATACTTTTGCAGTATACCGCTCTTGTCCCGACATCGTTAAAATCATACCCGTGCTGCCACTTAAAGCATTGAATAGTGACCCTATCGCAAGAACCACTAAAGCTAGATACGCATCCGTATAAGCAGGACCATAAAATAACAATATGGGATAACCTAGAATAATGATCGCAATAAAGAACACACTAGAAAGCATAGCAGTGATTTTAGCATAGTGATTCAGCTTAGCCTGCAATGCCTTACGATCTAATTGCTTAATATCTTGCGCTAATCTGGAAAAAATATTCTGATTGAGTGCCATAAGGCCAAATACCACCAGGGTATTGATTTGTAAAGCAACAGAATAATGCGCTAACTGATCGGCTGTCGATAGTATTCTTAACACCACCACATCCACTAAAGAAAACAACACTCCACCAAGCTGAAGCGCTAAAAATCCTGGTATAGAGGCATTTGGCTTTTGAGACCTCAAACGCAAGTCAGCTTGATAAAGCCAATAGTACATCGCTCCCAACATTGTCGTCAGCATGCTCTGAACAACCAAAACAACTGAGAGTGATAGCGAAAAAAAGACCCCCAAGAGAACAATAAACAAAAAACTCAGGTTGAAAAATAGTTCAAACACACTCCCCAACCACACTTTTTTTTGCGCGGTAAATACTGCTCCAATCAATTGCACGATAAAGAGCGGCAGTATCATTGAGAACGAATAGACACTTAAATCAACATACGCGAGCCTTTTATCCAAAAAGAGAAAATGGATAGCCCAAAACCCTAAAAAACCAACGAGGGATAAAAATATGCCACGAGTAAAAAACCAGTGAGCGACGTTGATTAACTCATGGTATTTTTGCTCAGGCAGAGCTTCTGATCGACCCCATTCTCGCGAAAGAACTTGAGGCGCACCCAATAAGACAATACGACAGCCAATGGTTGTCATGGTAAATCCAAAAATGAATTGTGCAAAATCATTGATGGACACCCAGCGAGCAATGATAATACAGACCAGGACACGTAGCCCTTTTGTCAATGACTGCACGACAAGTGTCAATAGTGCTTGCTGAGTAACCGTATCTGATAGGAGTTTACGCATAGCTAATTTTCGGAGATAAAGATAGGTAATTGTTTCCCTACATTTATACCGTCTCTATAAGATCTTCAGCACAAGATAGAGCCTGTGAACTTAGTGTAATATTCATAAGATACCCTGAATCAGCTAAAAACTGCATGATTGTATTAACCGAGTTTTCCACCGTGAGCTTTTCCGTATCTAACACCAGGTCCGCGTCTACAGGATTTTCATAGGGGTCATCGATACCCGTAAATTGTTTAATATCACCCGCTCTAGCTTTTTTATACAGCCCCTTGGGATCGCGAGATTCACAAATAGCGAGAGAAGTAGAAACATGAATTTCAATAAAACCACCTGACGGCTGAATAAGCTCTTTAACACGAGCTCGAGTTGATGCATACGGAGCTATGGGGGCACAAATCGCAATGCCGCGATGCTTGGTGATTTCAGAAGCTACATAACCGATACGCTGAATGTTTAAATCGCGGTGTTCCTTTGAAAAACCCAGCTCACTGGAGAGATGAGTTCTAACAATATCACCATCTAGTAGAGTTATTGTTCTGTGAGTCAGCTCACGAAGGCGTATTAATAATGCATTAGCAATGGTCGACTTGCCTGAACCGGATAAGCCGGTAAAGAATAACGTGAATCCTTGTTTATCTTTGGCGGGATAAGACTGTCGCAGTTCTTCTATAATTTCTGGGTAAGAAAACCAACTCGGTATGGGCTGATCGGTACGTAAACGGTGACGGAATTCAGTACCAGAGATTCTAAGTGGTGTTTGATCTTCTGTTAAATCAGTCACAGGACTATACTGCTGAGTCTCTTCAACAAACACCATTTCTTGGAAAGGTACCATGTTAATGCCAATTTCTGATTGATAGGTCTTCACTAACTCTTGCGCGTCGTAAGGCCCATAAAAGTCGTTGCCCTGGCTATCTTTACCAGGACCAGCATGATCCCGACCAACAATAAAGTGTGTACAGCCATAATTTTTACGAATCAAAGCGTGCCACAGTGCTTCTCGAGGACCCGCCATACGCATGGCTAGTGGTAACAAGCTCAACATGGCCTGACCCTCTGGGTAATGCTGTAGTAACTGTTGATAGCAACGAACACGGGTCACATAATCGATGTCACCAGGCTTGGTCATGCCCACTACAGGATGAATTAGCACACTAGCCCCAACCGATTGAGCTGCGCGTAAGGTTAATTCTTGATGGGCACGGTGCATAGGATTACGAGTTTGAAAGCCGACTAATTTCGTGATTTTGTTATCTGTCAGATACTGTTTGATAGCACTTGGTGTAGCACGCAAATGATTGAAGTCATAATGTTTGGGCAGATTAATTTGCTTTAAGGAACCACCGACGTAGACACTACCCGCATAATTTAAAACATAATTAACGCCTGGATGCGCTGTGTCACAGCTACCAAATACTGACTGGCATTCCAACGTCTTATCAGGTTCCCATAGGCTTTCGATAGTTAGCTCAGCAATCGGCAATGACTCTTTGTCTTGCAGCAACACTACATCCCCAACTGACCACGACTCAGCAACAGACGAAGTAACATCTAAATTAATCGGCATCGGCCAGACAGAACCATCTGTTAAACGCATCGATGTGACTACAGCATCATAATCCGCCTGATTCATAAAGCCAGTTAACGGCGCGAAGCCGCCATTCAGTAATAGTTCGATATCACATAAATGACGGTCTGATAAAGTATATTTGTGCATAATAATTTTCCTCGAAAATTTAGAACATTCATTTAAAGGTTTTTTTAAGATTTGATGCTAGATATTTTTCCAATGAGACAAATCTCGATCGATAAGATTTCCCAAAGAGTCTATATCTGAGCAAAAGTACGTAAGCATTTTATGTTTCAATGAAGCTGGAAGATCCTGATAATAATCGAATGCGCTCTTAGAAGGTTTGGTTAAGTAAAGCTGTTTGAACCCTGTAGGACCTAGCATGCGTCCTAATGTTTTCTGCCAAAAAGGTTCTAGGAATTCCACAGTAGAACAAAGCAAGGTTGAAAAAAGATCATTTTTTACTCTCGCCGTTGGGTTTACTAACTTATAGTTTACATCTGAAAATTGAGGAAGATCCAACCAAGAAACTATATCCTCATAGACAGATCTATTATCATTCAATAAATCTTCATAAAGAATAACTTTAATATCATCAGAGCTGACCCTATCATAAAATCTAGAGAGATACTTTGCATACAAATAGACTTCACCATACAAATAATTAATTCTGAACTTATTATTTGGAACCTTTTTACCTAAGTGCCTCATGGGTAACTCTTCCCATGCA
This sequence comes from uncultured Coxiella sp., assembly GCA_902623005.1. GTDB lineage: Bacteria > Pseudomonadota > Gammaproteobacteria > Coxiellales > Coxiellaceae > UBA9148. The sequence goes on along the minus strand of CACNSC010000001.1, from coordinate 41,575 downwards.
TCTTCAAAATTTCTGCAATAGTCAGCTTTTGAGGATTTTTGTGACTGAAGGTAAAGAGAAAGGGCTGAGTGCAATGGATTACGGAGGATTACAATAAACCTCGGATCATCCACCCGATCAAATACATTGTTTAAAAAGTAGTCGGAATAAAGTAGAAATACGTTATTATCAACTATAACGCGATGACGATCATGATCAACCTTTGAATACAGCCTCAGATAGCTCTTAAAACTTATTTGATTATAAGAAACTATGTCCCTGATGTAATATCTGGGCTCTTTTATGTCAGGACAAAAAATATTAGGATGCTGTGATAAAAAATAAGATATTGCGCTTGTTCCACACTTTGGCGCACCAATAATAAAAGTATTAGGATGCTTCTTTATTTGCATAATATTTTTTTCCTATGAGAGATCTGAAATAAAAGAAATTGTAATAGGGATCAAAAGATATCACGTAGATATTCTGTTCAAAATAAAAATAATCAGATGAAGTGATAGCATTACCACCACTCAGATATAATTCACAAGTAATTACCTTGTATAATAAGATATTGACTCTTAACAGAAGTAGATATGTTTTTTTATATACTACTGCCAATCACCGCTTTGATATGGAGAAAAAATATGATTTATATATAATTTTACAGCTGCGTCATTAAAACTCTTGATTTATTGATTTCTTCTTCACCAGTGTGAGAATAATATAATTTTATAGGATGAGAATCTTAGCATTATATTGGAGCAATATAACTTTATAATTGGAAATAAAAAATTAAAATTTGACCATCTTATAAAGAAATTAATTAAAAAAGATAAAACCAAGCACATTAAATAATTATCTATCTAGTTATTTCATAGAAACTATTTCCGTTAATTAATTAGTGAAAAAAATGCAACTTTAGAACGATAATCTTGTGCGATGCTATCAAGTTTTCCAATGAGACAAGTCGTGACTAAAAAGAACTTCTAGCTTCTCGATATCCGGAATAAAATGCTGGAGCATTTTATTACGTGTAGATGTAGATATTGACTTGAATTTATTTATTTTCTTCTCTGATGACGATATAAATATTTTCTCAAGAATACCAGTATTATTGAGATTTAAATACGATCTAATTTTAATGGTTTTTCTTGCAATAACATCAAACTGGTTTTTCAACCAAAGGAACCTTACGACGCCAGCTTGATTGATGTTTGTAATTTTTGGAATGAAACTAAAATCAATTCCTAAAAATAAAAAAATTTCTCTAATAACAGAAATCGTACAATCAATGTAATCATCAAATAGCATAACATGAACTTGTCTTTTGTCAAAAATTGAAAATAAAATCTTTAGATGTTTTTCATACATAAACAGCTCATCATACTGGTAATCTATAGCGAAATGCGAGTTGTCAGTATTTCGTGTATTTTTTCTTTCAAGCATTTTCAGCCATGCAGCATCAAACGTAAGACAAGGGTCTAGGTGACTACCCTTTTTTGTTTGCAGGAACATCGATATGGCAGCGTGAATTGGGTTTCTAAGCATAACAATTATTTTTGGATTTCTAACAGTTTCACGAATTTCTTTTAACCCGTTTTGCGAGTAAAGCGTATATGTTGATCCTTCAGCCAATATCGAATGCTTATTTAGATCCGCATGAGAGAATAGCTTGATATATTCATCTAATGACGACTGATATTTTTCACCCAGAGTCACGATATCTCTAGGTTAATACCCAGGTTCTTTTATTGGACAAAAAAACACTTCCGGATGTTGCTTTAGAGCATGCGCAAGCGATGTTGTTCACCATTTTGGAGCACCTATTATAAAAGTATTCGGATGTTTTTGTTTAATTTTTTTGTGTATTTAGTATCATTTATCTCTCAATAATAGATAAGTTTATAAAGAGCATCTTTCAATATGCCAATCTAAAAAAGAAACTGTGAAATTAGTTAACGCGAGAAAGCATCTGCGCAATAAGAAAAAATTATTAATCAAAGTTATAAATAAACAAAATATTTCAAATATCAAAAAATGAGATCACTACATTAATCAAAAAAAGTTTAAAAGAATTAATTAACTACATTAATATCAATATCTAACATATAATTTTTAACAGCCTGTTGCCAATCAGGAATTTTACCAAGTAGCTTGCATATTTTCATATTATCAAGAGCACTATACTGCGGTCTTTTTGCTACAACTGGATAATAATCACTGGATATGGGAATAATTTTAGTTTTTATGCCTACTACTTCACAAGCATATTTTGCTAGATCATACCAAGTAGCAACACTAGAGTTTACGGCGTGATAAATGCCTGGAGGGGCATTTTTCTCCAGGAGTGCTAAAATCATTTTTGCCACATCTCCTGTCCACGTAGGACTCATCCACTGATCATTAACGACCGATATTTCGCCTTTTTCTCTGGCGTGCTTCATAATAGTTGTTATGAAGTTACCACCTTTCCCACTAGCTCCTCTTTTACCAAACAATGAGGCAACTCTTAGTACAATGGTATTTTCGCAGTATAGTTGAGCTAATGACTCACCCATTAACTTACTTGCCCCATAAACATTCAATGGCCCTGGATTATCATACTCCATGTACGGCTGTTTTTTTGATCCGTCAAAAACATAGTCTGTACTGATATGAACAAAACGTGCAGATTTACCTTGACAAGCTTTAGCCATTACTTCGACAGCTTTTGAGTTCACCAGAAATGCAAGCTGGCTATTCTTTTCGACATCGTCAGTTTTATGATAACTAGTACAGTTAACCAGAACATCGAACTCTAAAGCATTTAGTGATACATCCAACAGGTCAAGCTGTGAAATATCAATATCATTTCGTGTAAACTGCTTCAGCTGAACAGAATCAGAGTAAGATTTCAATAAGTCACATAGATCTGAACCTAACTGACCACGGCTACCAAGCACAACTATTTTCATGATATATTTTTCCTATAAAGTGATATTGACGTAGCCACCGTACATTTTTAGATCGAGAAATAATTCCTCATTTTTTTCTATCTTTTTATACCAATCAAGAGTAATTGCTTGATCATCCAAACTAATTGTTTGCTTCTCTAAGGCCTCAATGATTTCTCTGGCTCCTTTTTCAGCATTCCATGATGGCTGCCAACCCAAAGTTTTATAAATTTTCTCAAAGCTTACATTATAACTTCTGTGATCGGGGTCACCATACCAGTTGATTTTAACCTCTTTGGACAAACATGATGATACAACTTTAGAAATTGTCTCAGCCAAAGGTCCAAGCTGATAATTATTAGACTCACCCCCAACATTGAAAATCTCTCGGTTGATTTTCTCTTGAGGAGATTCCAGCAACAAAATCATTACATCAGTGGTATCTTGTACATGAACCATTGGCCTGTATTGACTTCCATCTCTCATCAAAGGCAATTCATGATTTTTCCACGCACCATGTGTCATTCCGTTAATAGCTAGATCAAATCGCATTCTAGGACTCACACCAAACACTGTCGCTTGGCGGCAGACCGTTACAGTGAAATCCTGAGATGCAAGCGGCAAAACTTCAACTTCTGCTTTCTGATTTGCCTTAGCATATGTAGTTAAGGGGTTAGTCGGTGAAGTTTCATCGACCTGTGAACTTTGAAAACCATATAAACTACAGCTTGATGGCAAGATATACTGCTGTACTCCGGATTTCTTTGCTAATGAAGCTGTATTTGCTCTTGATTTGTAATTGATTGACCAAGTTGCCTCTGAAAAGAGCTCACCAGCTGGATCATTAGAGATAGCAACTAGATCAATAACCGCATCAACATTCGAGAAATGACTTTCCTCTAACTTTCTGACATCTTCCTGAATCAATTTCAAATTTGGATGTTCTTGTAATTTTTCCTTACCAAAGAAAAAACGATCGATAGCAATTACGTGGTAGCCTTTTAGTAATAACTTTGGAACCAACACACTTCCTATGTAACCACCCGCACCTGTAACAAGAATAGTTTTCATTATTAAACCTCCTCACAAGAAAGATGGCTTTCTAAATCAATAAAAGCAATTGCATCGCGATCTTTCTCGGAAAGAGTCGCCGTTACATTGGGCCATGTCACACCAATTGTCGGGTCCTCCCAATAAATACAACACTCATCATCTGGTGAATATTCTGAACCTGAAACTTTATAAAGCAAATGGGTATTCTCCTCTAAAACCATCACTCCGTGTGCAAACCCAGGTGGCACCCACAACATATGTCCGTTCTCACTGGATAGAGTAGCAGATACCCATTTCCCATAAGTAGGAGAATCTGCACGAATATCCACAGCGACATCATATACACTGCCTAATACTACCCTTACTAATTTACCTTGAGCAGCTGGATCTTTTTGAAAATGTAAGCCCCTTATCACTCCCTTAGACGACAAGCTATGATTATCTTGCACAAAGTTAACATTAATCCCGTGCTTCTCGAAATCACTTTTTTTGAATGTCTCCATAAAAAAGCCTCGATCGTCAGAAAATCTCTTGGGCTTAATAAGAATAACATCCTTAATTGCTAATGGCTCAAATTCGAAAGGCATTCCCCCCCCCTATATTACACTTTAAATTAATTTAGAATCTTCTTATCAACAATATGCTGGGCTAATGCCATTGATGATGTGAATGCTGGCGATATCGCATTAACGAGATGACAAGATGTTTTAGTATTTTTAACCACATAGTCCATCTCTAATTCACCTGTATCCCAATTGACTAGCTGTGGACGTATTCCGACTTTTGATGTAGACAATAGCCACTCCTTTTTTAAATCTACAACTAACTTTTTTGCATCACGAAAGAAATAATATTTTAGATATTTCTTTGGCTCTTCCAATGCTAAGGCTCTGAATTTTTTATTTTTAATGAACAGTGAGAGAGAGCCTTTAACAATTGAAAAAACATCTTTATCAATTCCACTCAAAATACCATAGTTCTCTCGGCCAAATGCAGGAATAGCAGTAGGTCCTACATAGGCATCACCAGCAATACTTTTAGTAAAGTGAACACCGAGGAATGGGTTTTTAATATTCGGAACTGGATAAATATTACCATTCACAATTTTTGCATAACTAGGCTTGAGCTTCATATACACACCTTTAAATGGCAGTAAACTCAAATGATGCCCGAGACCAAAGGCATGCATTACTTTGTCAGCATATGCTCCAGCGACATTAATAAGATAATCAAACTTCATCTTACCTTGCGATGTCACGGCAGTATTATCATCATGCAGCGCTTTAAATGAACAATTAAAAAGAAAGCGGACACGGCCAGAATCTTTTAAATCTTGCTCAAGTTTCATTAGGATTAGCTTTGGGTCAACTACTGCCGTACTATTAGACCATAAGGCAGTATCAAAAGTTTTAGCATAAGGCTCTTTTTTCTTAAGGGCATTTTTTGAAATCAGCTCAACATTTGCGCCATTTGCAATCGCTCGTCTGTGTAGCTCATCTAATGTTTCAAGCTCAGATGAGTTTTTTACGACTATTGCTTTTCCACTTTGATAAATAGGTAAATTATTGTTCGAACAATATTCTTGCATCATTCGGTTACCTTTCAGACAGAACTCTGCTTTTAACGAATCGTTTGCATAGTATATTCCAGCATGTAAAACACCACTATTTCTTCCTGAGGCATGTTTACCACACGCAATATCTTTTTCAAGAATCAAAATATTATCAAACCCTTTTTCAACTAATTCTTTTGCGATAGTTAATCCTAATATTCCACTACCAATTATCATAATTTGAGAAGATTTATTCATAACTATCTATCCAACAACCAAAGGTCTTGAGTCTGTAATTAATGTTGAAAGATAAGCACCATAGCCACTCTTGACCTGAGCTTTAGCTAGGCTCTTTAGCTGATCGTCAGTGATATAACCTAATCGCCATGCAATCTCTTCAGGACATGCAATTTTGAGTCCTTGGCGTTTCTCTATGGTTTGAATGAATTGACCGGCATCCAGTAACGAGTCTATTGTTCCTGTATCTAACCAAGCAAAACCACGCCCCATTACTTCCACAGACAACTCTTGATTAGCTAAATAAACCGCGTTAATGTCACTGATTTCTAATTCGCCTCGAGGTGAAGGCACAAGGCTCTTTGCTATTTCAACCACTTGATGATCATAAAAATACAAGCCTGTAATAGCATAATGAGACTTGGGCATCGTCGGTTTTTCTTCAATGGATATAGCTTGACCCGATGCATCGAACTCCACAACACCATAGCGTTGAGGATCTTTGACACGATAACCAAACACAGTAGCGCCGTGCTTAGATGAAGCAGCGGACTTCATCAATTCGGGCAAGCCATGCCCGAAAAAGATATTGTCACCTAAAATAAGACAAACCGGCTGGTTATTGATAAATTCCTCACCAATAATAAATGCTTCTGCCAAGCCATTAGGATGCTCTTGAATAGCGTGTTCGAATCGAACACCCCATTGTGAACCATCACCAAGCAGTTGCTTGAAGCTCTCGCTATCATGGGGTGTTGTGATAATTAATATCTCCTTCACACCCGCCATGAGTAATGTCGATATGGGATAATAGATCATGGGCTTATCATAGACTGGCAGCAGCTGTTTACTCACTACTGAAGTCAGTGGCGCTAAACGCGTCCCTGACCCGCCTGCTAAGATAATACCTTTCATTGTTGCTCCTGAATTATTGTTAATAAGCATTTTTATCTTTAAATACTTTAAAAATAGTCAACCATATAATTTTTATATCCAACCATAGGGACCAACTGTTGATGTAATCGAGATCGTAATCTACTCTTTTTGAAAGATCCGTATCACCTCTAAAGCCTTTAATTTGTGCTAACCCCGTAATTCCTGCTTTCACAACATGCTTTTTCATGTAACGAGGTATAGAGTGTTTAAATTGACTAACGAACTCGGGACGCTCAGGTCTCGGTCCAACAATTGACATCTTACCGGATAGAACGTTAAAAAACTGAGGTAACTCATCGAGGCTAGTCTTTCTTAAAATGGCCCCGAATTTTGTTGCCCTGGCCTCATCTTTTTTTGCCCAAACAGCACCAGATTGCTTCTCAATACCAACTGGCATAGATCGAAATTTTAACATATTAAATTCTAAACCCCGTGATGTGACTCTTTTTTGACGGTAAAAAATAGGACCTGGAGACGTCAACTTAATTATCAAAGCGATGACCAGCATGAAAGGTGAGATCATCATCACAATAAACATTGATAACACTAAATCCTCTACCCTCTTAAAAAATCGTGATAGGCCCAGCAAAGGTGTACTCGAGAGATTAATAAATGGAATGCCTGCAACTTCTCCCATTGAGTGGTTAAGTAAGTCCAACCCAAACATATCAGGAACCAAACTAACATCAACCATGGAGTATTGTAACGCATCGATAATAGCCTTTATTTCTTCCTCACAACTCAATGGAATAGCGATCCAAACTCGGTCATATTGACCCTCTAAAAGCTCTTTGCAAATCGAAGAATCAAGACCTCCATCTAACGTTAAACAATCATCTACTGCTAGATATTTTGTAACTGTAAATCCAGAAGATTGATGTTCGAATACCCGCTGTCGAACATTCGTAGCAAAATCACCCTGACCAATAAGAAGCACTGAACGCTGATTAAAACCCCGTTTGCGTAAATAGCGAAGCGATGAGAGTACAAAAATCCGACCAAAGAAATGCAGTGACGCGGAAACGATCAGCCACCACATCATCCAGACTCGAGAATAAGTAGCTCCAGTCTTTGTAAAAAATGCCAATAAAGATAAAATTGAGGCAAGAAGAAACCAAGATATTATAATCTTGACGGTAAGCTGATAGAAATTGGTAATTCTCATTGGCTCATACAAGCCGACCTTGTAAAAAATAAATAAGGAAATCGCAACAGCTAGAATAAAAAAGTTCTCATAAGACTGAGGCATATACAGCCATTGATGAAATTTAAATTTCGAGGCAACGAAACATCCTAGGAACATCAACATCAAATCAAATAAAAAGTATGATAAACGTGTAAGCAAAGTATGATCTTTTATAAGACCGTGTTTAAATAGCGTCATAGTTTTCTCTAAATTATGGGTCTATCGTCCAATACGAAACATGGGCACTGCACTTAGCAGAGAGGTTTTTGGATAGCTTGTTTGATGACCCGCCTAATTTGTATGCCGACCATTTAATAATAGTTCTAAGAAAGGCATAAGGCAGATAGTACCAATAATGATTTTTTATCAAGTATTTTACCTCAGACAGTACAAATGCTTTCCCTCGTGAAGTGGATGTCTGAAATGGCAATAATAGCGCAGCATTGGAACGATGAAACTCACCGGTATCGAAATACCGCTTAAACTCTTCAATGAGTGTATAGTTATGAGAATGGTAAACCTGGGCTTTAGCATTGTAGGCTATTTTCCATCCGGCATTTAATAAACGTACAGCTGCAATGACATCTTCACCAACAATGTTCTTCTTTGGAAATCCACCAACAGATTTTAATGCTGATACTCTATAGGCGGAAAAACTGTTGGAATTAAAGCACGTTGTTATTCCTAAATCTTGTACATCATCCAGAGATTTAATTTGCGAATGCTCAGGGTAATTGAAATAACGAAGATGTTGAGCAACAGCCGATGCATCATCATGTGGTAGCTGCCTACCATACGCACACCCAACGGTAGGATCATTAAAAGAGTTAATGATTTCCTCTAGAGCAGCTGGCTTAAGAATAACATCCTGAGTCAAAAATATGACAATATCAGTTTCACACTCATCAACTGCTATTTGACGAGTGCCACCATGATCAAAATCTTTGGGGTTAATTTCCAGCACACAATCAAAATCCGACTCAATCATCGCTAACGTTTTATCATTGGATAAGGTATAAAGGCCAACCAAATGAGACACAGATGCCGTCTGTGAGCTTAGTGAATTCATCAGTCGAGGAATATAACTTTCCGCATTATAAAAAAGCACACAAAGAGTAACAGTCATATACACTCACTCGTAAAAATAATACATTGCGAATTAATCTTTGACAAACTAGTCAAATTGAAGTAAATCTTTATATGTCTCTAGCAAACCACCAATATGTCGCTGGTCAGAGTAAGGATCACTCCAATATTTTTCATAAAATGAAGAGCCGAGACGATCTGCTAGCTCAGGCGATTGACTCAACTTAATAAGACAGGAAGCTAACTGATCGATATCCCCAAGCTCAAATAGCAGACCTGTTTGATTGTGTTCAACATATTCAGATGAAGCTATTCCTTTAGAAACAATAACAGGTATACCAAGAGCAGCACACTCTGCAACGACCATGCCCTGTGTCTCATACCAAAGTGAAGGGAAAACTACTGCTCTACTCGATGAGATAAAGTCACGAACTTCTTTTGAATTTTTCCAGCCCAATAACTCTGCTTTAGGATTAATCGACTTAATCCAGTCATATTCTGCGCCTGACCCAACAAATCGAACATCCACTCCAGCGATAACAGCTGCTTTTGCAAGAACACTGGCACCTTTTTCGGGATCGAGCCGGCCTATAAAAGTAAACACTTTATGATCTGATGGCTGTGATCGCTTATTTTTATTGAATGAAATAGGATTATCTATCCTTCTAAAGTTTGCTTCAGGCAAGTACTGTTGGATTATCCTTTCTGAAAAACTTGACACAGTAATAAAACAATCAACCTGCTCTTTTATACAATGTAACTTGTTAGAGATAAACTGCCTAAGCGTTCGCCAAACTTTGACTGGATAACTTCTTGAATCGCAGTGAGTCGAGATACATTCCATAGACATAGGTTTGATCTTGCATGGCATTCTTTCTTGATAATTAAACAAACCCCCATTTGGACAGACTAAAAAGTAATCGTGTAACGTTAGACATACTTTCATATCAAATCGCTTTAATTCATCAAAAATTGCAGATGAAAGTGATTTTGTCCAACTATGCACGTGAACAATAGAATCATCTGATCCTACGATCTCAAGAATTCGACGTAGTTTCAGAACAGCATTCCGATTCCATAAGCCTGACAATAACGCATTAATGCGTGACGGATTATCTATCAAATCATAACCACCCAGATTATGAGCCGAGACAAGATTAGTGTTAACTTCAGAGGATAAAGGTCCAACAGAGTAAATAAAAAATATTCGGTGGCCAGACTCTGCTAAGCGATTCAAGGATGAAATAGCGACCTTAGAGGCGCCCCCATTTGCAAAACCATAGTCATTAATGACAATTATGTTCATAATCTTAATGCTCAAATATTCTATTCAATTTTAGAATTATTCAAATTAGTTGCTGATGGATCTAAAACGCTCACATCATCAGTATCAATACGAACATCGACAATTGATTCGCAATGCTTACAATATATTAGCGAGGTGGTAACCAAAAGAACAATGAAGTAATTGATCTCAGGTTTTGACAAAAGACATACCAAAATGGATGCAACACTTCCTGCAGAACATGCAACATACTGCAGATTGATTTCATTAGATTTATTTTGCAACAGCTTGAAATACGATAACAATAATTGTTTTGAAATTCTCGCAATATTAAAAAAGAATAACAGTGTAGGAACTAGACCAATTGTTGCAAGAAAATTATACGCAAGAGAGGATGCTCTGTAGGTACCTAGTCCTTTACCAAGAAAATCACTTGAAAAAAGTATGCTCCACGCATAACTATTTGAGAGAGATCTTTCAGCATATGATCCTGTCTGGGTTTTTTGGAGAAGAAAATCATTTACGAGCCCAATCACCTTGCTATCAAAACAAATGAAAATTAGTAGAATAAACATAGTCGATGCAGTTAGCATGTACAACAAAGAGAGAGGGTATCTATTAGCTAAGACAGAGGCCAGAAATAATCCTAATAGGATGACTATAAAAGCAAGCCATGCTGAGCTACTAATCGACATTAAGATCAAAAGAACAGAAATTAAAAAAAACATTAAATTTAGTTTTGATCTATGACAAGTACCCGAATCCTTAGATTGAAATGATAAAATATAAAAAATCACACAATACGAACAATAAAACAATGCAGCAACGGATGCTTCAAAAAAAGAAGAACTCAGCCTAAATAATTTCCACTTGTAAAATAGATAAACCGAGCGGGAAACATTAAATAACCACGCAGGCCATCCCATACTGTAGTGGCGCAAGCAACACTGCAATACTGCAAAGAATATGACTATTAGAAAACTCACCTTTATAGCTTGCGTGAAATTTATAATCTGCTTTTTATCAAGGCAAAGCTCCTCATAGACACATGAAGCGAATAAAAACATCACGAAAAATCTTCCAATCGCAGCAATTTGAGACAAATGAAAACCATCAAGATTAGTTTTAGTCAAAGCTCCTGACACTGGAAAAGAAAACAAACTAATTGTAATCGGAGTCAATATACACGGAATTAAAAAGAAACCAGCCATTGTCTTGTGCTCTCTAGCAAAACGAAATGGCAGGCCTATTTCAAACAAAAATCGAGCTATATAAGTGATGACAAACTCATCTATCATGAAAAAGTAGCTTTCATACCCCCCATCCACTGTCACGAACTTAATTACATAGACGAGCTGAAGCACAAAAGAACTAACCACAATCTGGAGATACTTAATCCTATCTCTTATCATTAATGATAGCAGAATAACGATCAAGAAATTTATACTGAAAACCATAAAAACTCTTTATTAGGTTTTTCTTGCCAATCTTACGAAAAACACATAACCATGAGATAAAACAAGACACATCGAGAAGTTAATTATTTTACATATACTTATAACAGCCCAACTAGCCACTAGACTGAGCACGCTACCGCCCTACGAAGGGATCGCATAAAAAAACAGCCGACTTCCTTATGCTTTTTCAAGCATATCCATGTCAACAGCTAGCTGTGTGTGGCGATTCGCAATATCTAATAACACAATGGCTCGCTCATGGCCTTTTTGTGATTGGAAAACCGCCTCGTACCCTTTAAAAGGTCCGTCCATCAGCATGACGGTATCGCCCTGATTGAACCTAGCAGCTTGAATTACCCACTCGCTTAAACGCTCGGCATTGCGTTGTAGTCCTAAAATAAAGTCTGTTGGCACACGAGCAGCTTGTTGGCCAAAGCGCACCAAGCCAGATACTCCTCGCGTAGAACGAATCGGCGACCAATTATCAAATTGAGTATCTAACTCTATGAACAAATAGCGGGGAAACATAGGGCCTGAGACTGTTTTGTGTATCCCACGCACACGTTTTTTCTCAGATAATGTAGGAAGGTAGGCATGGTAGTCTTGCTGCTCAAGATTCCGTAATGCAACCATCTCTTGTTGCGGCTTGGAATACACCAAATACCAGGCTCTACTAGTCATAATGATTCAACTTTAGTCATTCACTGTAATTCGGTTTACCTGAAACTCTAACAACAGAATGATAAAGATACCCATGGTAATACCCATAAGGACACACAGCATATACTTCAATAAAGCACTCATGCCCTCCGGCGAAGCTGAATGCTGCAAACTATCAGAAAAAGCAGCCGGTTTGATCATCGACAATTTTAGCTTAGCGACAGTCAGCGCTTGCTCAAGATCGAGCTGTTGCTTGTGTATATCAATTTTCTTTAATTCCAAATCCTTTTGCTGCAGGTCAGCAAGGCGTTGAATCGCTATGAGAAGATTAGAGTCCTGAGTAACCTTGCTTGACGATTTAACATCGGCACGATGACTTAATAAATCAGATGGACTCGGTAGAATCTCGCCGTTACCTTCAACTTGAACTTTAGATATCTTGTTTAAAGCAGCGAGATAAGATTGGTCACGGCTTATCTCCTGCACCAAGAGTTGCCGTGCTGCAGTAACAAGTGGCGCTTGAAAGTGATTCATCTCGTCAAGTAAGGCCTGCATGCTGGCATTGACCTTTGCTTGCTGAGAAAGCGGTGCTGTGACTGTTAAAGTGGCACCGGTATTACCCACTTTGCTTGGCAAAAGAGAAACTTTAACTAATCCGCTTGACTCAAGTTGCTTTATCGAGTTCTGAAGAAATACGTTAGCAGACACTCGCGTTAAAAAGGCCTCATTAGCACTGAAATTAACGCCTGCTATACCTGGTGGAATTTGAGCAGGTTTGAGCGTGCGATGAAACTTATATTGAGGTTCCAGGTGATAAAAAACGAAAATAAGACCGATCAGGTTTGAGAGAACGAGAATAGACAAAAACAACCGTTTTCTTCGCCGAATAGCCTGAAAAATATCTCCTATGGTGATCACTGATTGCTGATTGAGTGACACTTCAAACTCCTAATGTTAATGTTGACTCCAAGTGCTCAGCAATCAAATGTACTTGATGCATCTGCATGGATGGATAAAACGGCAAACTCATCACGGATTGTGCTGCATCCTCTGTGTGAGCAAAGGTTTGATGCGCACACGGGAACTTATGCATTGCTTTTTGCTGATGCATGCCAACGGGGTAATGAACGGCTGTCGGAATGTCTTGCTGCATCAATCGTGCCTGCACCTGGTCGCGTTCGTTGACTCTGATAGTATATTGGGCGTAGACACTGGTGTTCTCTTGTAAAACTACCGGCTTTTTATCAATGAAAGATAATGCTTGTGCGTACCAGTCCGCTACCTGCTGGCGCTGAGCCACTTCTTGCTCAAAGATCGCTAACTTTTCTATCAGCACAGCTGCTTGTATGCTAGCCATGCGACCGTTACAACCCATCACATCGTGCACGTAACGCTGCTGTTGCCCATGGTTGATGATGCAGCGCATACTCTCTGCTAGCTTTGCGTCGTTAGTAAAACAGGCGCCGCCGTCGCCATAGCACCCCAAGGGCTTCGAAGGGAAAAAACTGGTACAGCCAATTGTTGACAGGCCGCATGATCGCCTACCGTGATGCGTAGCACCAAAACTTTGAGCAGCGTCTTCGATAACAGGTAATTGAAACTTTTCAGCGATCTGATTGATGACGGAAAAGTTAGCTGACTGTCCGTATAAACTGACAGGCATGATGGCTTTCGTTTTTGAAGTGATCGCCGACTCAATCAATGACTCGTTGATGAGGTAAGTATCCGGATCGATATCAATCAAGACGGGTGTTGCACCTAAACGAGCGATGACTTCCGCTGTAGCAAAAAAACTGTACGCGCTGGTGATAACTTCGTCACCCGGGCCAACACCGACGGCCTGTAACGCCACTTCAAGTGCGGTGGTGCCGCTGTTCATGGTGATCGCGTGGTCAACACCAACATAACGGGCTAGCTGCTCCTCAAGTCGTGTGATTTCAGGGCCAAATACGTATTGCCCATGATCTAAAACGTTGAGGATAGCTTGGTCAATTTTTGGCTTTAATTTGCGATATTGGCCGTCAAGATCGATAAATTTCACACATACCTCGTTAAAAAAATAAGATCGCGTTGACAAAAACTGTTTGAAACACATGACTGACATGCACACGATGACGCGGAATAATAGCCTAGAGACCTAACTGATGCAAACATAAATCAGCCGTACTTTCGTGGTAATCGGCATGATGCTATCATCGTTTTCACCGTATTTTGCTGAAGGAATAAACAGCCATGCCTGACATCCACTCACTGCTCGCTTTATCACCTCTGGACGGTCGCTACAGCGAGTCAGTTCAAGACCTTCAGACCTCTATGAGCGAATTTGGCTTAATCCGTTATCGCGTCATCATAGAAGTCAGCTGGTTACAAACACTGTGCCAACTGCCTCAAATCGCTACGACGCCGCTAGACGCCTCTGAGCAACAACATCTAGCGACATTGCTTGATAATTTTTCCCTGAAAGATGCTGAGCAAATTAAGACACTAGAAAAGACCACCAACCATGACGTCAAAGCAGTGGAGTATTTTCTGCAGCAATCCTGTCGTGAGCATCCAACCTTACAACACCGCATACCTTTGATTCACTTTGCCGCCACCTCGGAGGATATCAACAATCTTGCTTACGGTTTAATGCTCAAAGACGGTCGTCATTTAATCAACCAGCACATTCAAGCATTACTGAACACTTTATGCTCACTCAGTCAACAACACGCCCACCTTCCCATGCTTTCTCGCACGCACGGACAAGCGGCTTCACCTAGCACAATTGGAAAAGAATTAATCAACTTTGTTATGCGGTTACGGCGCGAGCAGCATCGCCTAATGCATTGCGAGCTACTAGGCACCTTTAACGGTGCCGTAGGTAATTACAATGCTCACACCATTGCCTACCCAGAAATTAATTGGCCAGATGTCAGTCAACGCTTTGTTGAATCCTTGGGACTCAACTTCAATCCCATCACCACTCAAATAGAGCCTCATGATGCGCTTGCCGAACTACTCGATCATTTGACCAGGTTCAACACCATTCTCATCGACCTTAATCGTGATCTGTGGAGCTACATCAGTCGGGATCATTTTATATTGGAAAAAAATGCAAACGAGGTCGGCTCATCCACCATGCCACACAAAATTAATCCGATTGATTTCGAAAACTCAGAAGGCAACCTTGGTGTTGCGAATGCCTTGGCCGGCCACCTTGCTCGCCAACTGCCGATCAGTCGACTGCAACGTGACTTAAGCGACTCAACTCGACTACGCAATCTTGGTAGTGTCTTCGGCTATAGCCTAGTGGCATACAAAGCGTGTCTACGCGGTCTTAAAAAACTCTCGCCCCACAAAGCCGTATTAGCAGCCGAGCTTGATAACCATTGGGAGGTTCTAGGCGAGGCCGTGCAAACTGTGTTGCGACGATATGGCGTCACTGATGCCTACGAACGCGTCAAAACGTTAACTCGTGGTAAAGCATTGTCACAGGAGCGTTTAATCGATTGGTTGCAACAACAGCCGATTCCTCAACCGGCAAAAGACACACTGGCCGCATTAACACCGGCCGATTATACTGGACTTGCCGCTCAACTCACCGAGAAATACCTCGATGATTAAACCCACACGACCCCTGATTCTTGGCTCTAGCTCTCCTGCGCGTAATGCTTTACTGCAACGGCTCGGTATTAGCTTTACCGTCCATGCACCCAACATTGACGAAACAGCACACCCCAATGAAACACTCAAAACTACCGTTCAACGACTAGCAGAAGAAAAAGCCATGACCGTCGCATCGGCATACCCAGACGCTGTCATTATAGCTTGTGATCAATTAGTTGAAGTTAACGGTCACGCACTGGGCAAACCGCACACGCATGAAAAAGCGATTCAGCAATTACAATTGTGCAGTGGCCAAACACTGCTTTCCAGCACCGCACTGTGCGTCCTGAATAGCCGCACTCAATCGATACACCGAGATTTAATTGAATACCGTGTCAAATTTAAAACACTAAGCAAAGCAGCCATCGAAGCCTACTTGCAGCGCGATAAACCCTATTTTTGTGCAGGCAGCATCAAAGCTGAGGGCTTGGGCATTACCCTGTTTGAATCGATGGCTGGCGAGGACTACACGGCACTCATCGGCCTGCCACTTATAAAACTGACTCAATTTCTACAACAAGAAGATATTGATCCACTATTGAGTACGACTAACCAACAGGAGCTATGGTGATGAATTGGCTCTGGGTTGCCATTGGCGGCATGCTAGGCTGCACCTCTCGATACGCCGTTGTGCAGTGCGTTAATTACTTTATTTCAAATCCACTAGAGCTTCCGCTTGGAACCATTACCGTGAATGTTATAGGGTGCTTTGTGATTGGCCTGTTAACTGCGCTGTTCACACTCAAAGCAACCGGGATTCGACCTGAACTGCAACTGTTTCTGGTGGTTGGCTTTTTAGGTGGCTTTACTACCTTTTCATCGTTTGGCTTGGAAATTTTTACGCTCCTCAAACACCATCCCTGGGTAGCCCTATTTGATGTTGTCATCCAACTACTGTTTGGCTTACTCGGCGTTGCAGGTGGCTTTACACTTGGGCGCTGGTTAGCTTGATGGCTAAAGTGCTTCCTTTTTTAAAAAAACCATTTAGATAGATAACAATTGTTTTGCACGATTGTGATTTTTATTGAATGGTTAGATTTTAGGTGCTAGTAACCCTTTAACAATATCATACGGCTGCCTATCCACCGTTCGAAACAGCCCGACTTTACGCTGACTGTCTGTCATTGAATTTTCGATGGCATATTTTGATATTAAAAAATCTTTAATAAGAACACCTGATGTTATTATCAGCGACAAGTTCAAGAGATTATTCAACAGCACGCTTTGATAGTTGACTCTTTCGAATAGACGATGAAACATCGAATAAACAATCACTAGAGTTAATAAGTTTTTCTGCAAAGAAAATAAATTGCGATCAATAAAGTTTGATGCAACCTGACTCCAGGCTTGATTCAACAGATGATCCAATACCTCACCAACAACCTGCTTACTCTCTCTGTCCTTAACGTCAACTTTAATCATGATATCGTTAAGAGTAGACTCACACTCTTCTCGCAATACAATCCGGTCAATCACGCTATTTAGTGAATCATTGCATGAAGATAATATAATCCGATCGTTAACCTGACAACAAAGATCGACTACGACCGCACTTACCTGATCAAGCTCATAAAGAAACTCATTAAAAACGTCAATGATCAACCCATCAATAAACGAAGTACTTAATCTTTTTGAAATAAGGCCGGGAAATTCTGCCTCATAATGAAAAATTATCGGATAAATTTGCGGCGAGATAGTCAATGTATGTAGCAATAAGTCGATATGCCTTTTATGATTAATACGAGCTTTAATCGGCACTCGCTCATAATGTAGCGCAAACACTAATAACATCATCAGTGACGTTGTAGCAGTACAAGTTTGATCGTGATGACGATGTAATTCTGCAATTACATTGACCAATGACCAACCATTGATAGCAATAAAGTCTTCGGAGAATTTTGAATCGGTAGCAATCGTATTAATACAATGTTGAATTTTATTCAGTATTTTTTCATCCGAGAAGATATCAAACAAACTACCGCGCGATGATCTGTTAGGATGTACCAGTCTGAGTAAGTGAGGAAGAAAAAGTATCCAAGAAGCTTTCGCAGGAGCTTCTAACATCTGATCGTAAATTGTCGTATAGCGTTTAATTTTCAATGACAAAGTTGAATCGTTTGTGTATTCGTAATTCGTTTTCTCAACTAAATCATTTAATTCTCTTTCGCTCCATGACTTACCATCAAATGCCTCATAGCGCAATAAATTGAAGGCAAGAGAAAACTCATCAGTTTGTCTTTCATAGCAACCAAATTGAGCGCTGAAATCTGGATGACTAGAAAATGGAACTAACTCCCTAGCTATGAGATCGTTTTCACAATACGCTACCGAACAAAGATCAATTAACTGAACAAAAACACCTGGACCAATAACTAACGCGTTATTATCGGATAAATCACGATGCAAGCATGAATGATTATGGAAAATGATTACCGATAAAAACCACCCTATCACTGATAAAAAACTTACTTCGTCGAGATCAGTTTTAGTTCGAAAAATATCTAATAACGTATCCCATTCACCGTAAGAGCGCGTCAACAAAGCAGGAAGTTGCTTTTCGTAAGCGATATCATTCTTGGAGGCTTTGTATGACTGGTAATGAACAATCTTAGGTGCAAGATACGGATAAAAGTAACTATACGCATGATAGGATGTATCATAATCTTGGGATATGTAATCAATGTACATCTCCACTTCATTAGGGGTATTAAACTGACGTTGCGCTGGTGCCAATACCGCGTAGAGCGTTAAGCTCTCATCCCCAGTCAAAGGTATCATCACCGCCCGCCTGAATAAACTTGAAGCGCCACGTCCAATGTAAACCTGTGATAAAAGATATAGCCTGCCTCCATCCCAAAGACATGTTCTGTCTTTTAATTTAATGATTTGATGATTAACTGCGACACGATCTGGTAAGTCAGCATTTAGAGAGTGAAACTTAAATGGTTCAAATTTTTTTTGTGAAAATATTTTTTGCAGCTTGATAAAATAATTCCACTCAACTGCATGAACCGTTGCACCCTCTTGACCTAAACCACTGCTCGAACGTAAATCATGCAGTTGCGCCCTCACCTCTTGTAACGACTCGATGACAAATGGCGAATCATATTCAAATAATTTATTTATACGCAAAAAACCACCCTAAAATGATCAAACTGGATTAGATGCAGGTATACTTCGAAATCTTGTGTTTAACAAGTGTTTATACGCCACCTGGCAAATTTTAAGCCAAACGCTGCTCTGATTAGATTTGTTCCAATACCCTGGCAGCAACCAACCCATCAAGAAAGTCATGAATATGATTCTGTCTGAATGTGAGCTGACTGGTAAATCATTATTATCAAACAATGCCTGTAAGCGATTAACTAAAGATAGAGGACAATAATCATCCAGGTCAGTGATTTATCATTACTGGTATTAAATATTTGGTACAGTCATGATTTTAAAAAACAGATAGACTAGAGTGACTGCGACCATTTTCCCTAGACCGCTATATTTCTATCCATCTCTAATATCTCGGCTCTGATTGAGAGCAAACCTTTCATCCTCACGTGTGCATAAAACACCCATCTTGGGCAATGAGAATTCATCCAATGTATTTTTCTCGAGCATCTGAGATGACATAACCATTACCCTATAGATTTCCCTTTGATCTAAGCGACTTCAGCGTGTAAAACCAGATTCGGTTCCACACTGATCCTCGACGCTAGTCTAGCCAAGCTGCCATCTTCCTCAAAAATCAAACGGATTATTTCTGTCTCAGCTAACGGTCGACGCATTTATCTTCCGATCAAATAGTCAACTTTTGTGAAAGAAAAGATTTTTTCTTCAACTTGATCCATAAAGTAGAGAGCTAACCTGCGTTAGGCAGAGAAGACAGTTTGGCTGGGGTTGGTGCGGATCCAGGGCTTGAATTAGATTCAGCGTTTACGCATGCGAACAGGCCATGATGATGCAGTAGCTGCTGGCAGGGCATTACCAATAGCCGCTGCCAGATCGGTGCGCTTAACGCGACGAAGATCACCAGCAATAAGCTTGGGCTTATGGAATGATGATCAGTATCTGAATACGTCATAGCCAAAAGTAAAGTAACACCCGCGGTTAACACCGTCAGCTCTGCCATAAAAATTTGCGACAATTGACCTTTGCATGAGTATTATCCACTTGAAAAACCCAAGCTACTACCGTAATTGATAAATTCTAAAAACTAAAAGAGGTAGTAACCATAATACCAGTATGGTCATCATCCTGTGCTTCAACACTGAATACAGCTGGAGTTATCGTCATACCATCATTTACCGGATAGGCATACGATGCTTCATAGATATAATATTCTTCATCTTCGTCTAAATAATTTGAATTACCTGTTGAACCGATGCTGAACTCATCATCAGATTGCGGACCGACATCATCAACTTGCAGACCGACATAAAATGATTCATAGTCTTCAGATTCTAATTCCTCCTCTCCTGCGCCTGTTGGTCTAATCACTTGATGTAATGTTCCTATACCTACCTCACCTATTACATCACCCAGTTCATATCCTTGTGATTCTAAATCATCTGTAATACTAGGCACCCAAGTTAGGGGAATTGCTTCAGACCACGGTTGAAAGCCTTGTAAAGTTGTCACATAAGCATCATTTTCTTGACTAGCGACAGGAATAGCGACGCCTTCTATCGCGCTATAACCACCTCCTCCAGGTAGTCCATCAGGTAATTCAGCAAATATTGCCATGGATAGACCGAACCCTTCTGGATCATGAGTTAGAACTAAGTTTTTTGTGCTTCCATCTTTTAATGATAATTCTGCCAGTTGAACTACAGAGCGCACCTCATCTGGGGCTTGTGAACTAGCATCCACTGGGATTGAAAAAGAAAACGTACCACCACCATCAACACCTGATTCGGTGAACGTGTGAGTTATATCATTTGACGTCGATGGAGTTATCGACGCAACATCGCCAGTATCGTAAAAGTCAGAAATTAACCAATCTCCCAGTGGAAATGTATAATTTATGTCGTTTATTGCTTCTTCAAATTCTCCAGGCATACCGAATCCAAATTCTACACCATCTCCATCTCCAGCATCCAGAGCAGAAGCTGTATCATCAGTGACTTCATCATCAGAATCGATTGCTAAATCCACTGCTCCCAATGGAAATGTATATGCTACGCCGTCTACCTGTAATTCTGGTGTTTCTAAGCTAGATGCTACTGTTGCATCAACTCCTGCAGAAGCGGTTGCAGCATCCACAGAAGAGGCTGCATCATCAGTGGCTCCAGCAACCGGACCAGATAAGTCTGGTGAAAGAGGTGTTTCATACATTACTCCACCAACAGCATTAGATCCATAAAGAGTTACTGCTGGCCCTTGAAGAATTTCTACATCGTCATCATTACTATTATCAAGCGCAATAGGGCCAATTCCGACTGCTAGTGTGGTTATTAAAGCCAAAGAGTAAGAGTACGTGTATGGTTCTACAGGGCTTTCTTCCTCATCTTGAGCATCTACTGCCCTAAAAGGATGATCTGCTCGGGAACTGAGGGTCGTAGTTGTTGAAAATGATCCAACGAGCGTTGGCTCCGTTGATTGTAACGAAGAAGATTCAGCCTGAACCGACTTTAAACCATTAGTCGAGGCCATGATTGTGTCAGTCACCTCGTTATCCTCTGATACCATTGTGGCTGACGAGTTGAATATGGCGTCATTGGATAGAGTGGCATCTTTAGCGAAGGCTTGTTGTAAGATGTGAGCAAAATAAAATACCACCCCGACAAAGGTAGCACCGGTTAAGTGTTGTGACGATTTCACAGTTTGTTGTGTTTTGTTAACCGACATGACTTACCTCCTGAATAGAACAAGATTTGTTATTACCTTTACTGTAATAATAGAACAAAAAATAGACATTTTCTGAGAAAATGATGGTTTTTTTTTGTGTGCTCAATCAATAAGATAGAGAATTGAGCCGTATCAAGGCTGAGATTACGGTGTGGCTGACGTTAGTGCGGACGTCAATTCATGAGTTAATTTAGGTTCAGCATTTACGCATGCGAACAGGCCATGATGATGCAGTAGCTGCTGGCAGGGTGTTACCAATATCCGCTGCCAAATCGGTGCGCTTAATGCAACGAAGATCACCAACAATAAACTTGGGCTTATGGAATGGTGATCAGTGTCTGAATACGTCATAGCCAAAAGTAAAGTAACACCCGCAGTTAACACCGTCAGCTCTGCCATAAAAATTTGCTGCAATTCGCCTCGCAACTCAACTTGAGCACAGGCATTGTCACTCAGCTCAATCAATAAATCAGCAATACATTGCTCTTTCGTTATCTGATGATCAACACTATCAATTGCCAGACTTAAAACATGCTCACACGTCATATGGAAATATACTTCATCGATTAATTGCTCAACACACTGATCAGTAATGCAGTCATTGACGATAATGGCATCACAAATCAGATGCAAACGTCCTCGCACGGCAATGAAAGTCTTGATTTCTTCATCCAATAACGCAGTAAAAATGCGTTGAAATACCTCGTTGTATAATGAGTCAACCATGCAAGCCGGAAAAAATGCCTCGTATTGCCATAACAGTTGTCGGTGGGTCTGATGCAATGTTTTTTCAACCAACAATAATTCAATCTGCTGAAAATGATGATGACGTATTGCTATATCCAGACGATGACAATGTAAAGTAAAAAATACCATCATTAATATTGATGTAACGGCTACATCTGCATCCCTCACTCGTTGACCCAACGCATCGATACTGTCTAACAATCGAACTTGATTAAAATCACTAAACCAATTTTGATATTGTGTTGATAAAGCGATAGCTCTGATTGACCGTCTTATCTCATGAGCCAACAGAATATCACCGAATAAATCCCACATTGAGGGGCGTTGATCACGATCAGGATTGATAAAGCCAAAAATAATTTGGATCAGTAAGTGATAACTTGACTTAAAATTGGCGTTTGATAAATCGATAAAACAATTTTGATAAGCTCTTTTTCTAACTTGATCCAGTGAACCAAAGTTTTTATTGGTAAGGTGGATTAATTGCAACATATTTTCTAGTCTTCGTCTTGTCATGTGTGTGGCGTGATAAAGCACCAAACTCATTGCAATTGAAAAAACATCGGATTGTTTATCGTAGCGACCATCGCTAGCAACAATATCTGGGAAAGTGGAATATGCGCTATTTTCTATCCAAACTGAATGATTTCCGAGAGACACTGCACTTAAGAAGTCAATCAGCCAACACATGATACCCGGTCCAAATACCACCACATTATTATCTGAGGCATCGCGGTGAATGATATTATAGTGATGCAGAATGGCTAAAGATAAAAACCAATTCATAATGGTCATAAAACCCGCACAATCTAACTCTGTCGCTGTACTTAATTGACGCCTTATCGTAGTCCAAGCGCCAGTCGCTTGGGTAATCAGTGTTGGTAGTGAGCCCGAACCACTGTGCCTGTCACAACAAGACCTACGGGTCTTAAACATAAATACGCTTGGCTGCTGATAAGGGTATACCTGTTGAATCACACTCATAGCATTGTCATATTCAGAGGTGACCAGACGGATATAATCCAAATAGTCTTCAGACTGAAAACAGCCGCGCTGGTTGGGGATCAGCATGGCAAAAAAACGCAGTGGTTGAGTGATTGATCTAGGTATCATAACAATACGGTGAAAGAAACTGGTCGATCCTCTACCCGTATGCCTTCTCGATAAAACAAATAACTCATCGCCACTCCACAAACAGTGCTGACCATCTACAAGCTTTTGTTGACCTCTAAACAGGATCTGATTAGGCAACCCACGCATTGGTAGGGTCAATAACTGAGCGGGCAAGGCCATTTCATTCAATCGATGTGACAACAGCATCAAATAAGCAAACGTATGATCGTGAAACGCTTCACCCTCTTCAGCAAAATGATACGAATAACGAATTGACTCATAGTAATGTGAAAAGTCAGACTCATTATTGATATCTAATGGATTACCTTCTATAGAAAATGGTTCAGTCATGCTAAAAACTCTTTAAATAAAGAAACATCAAACTTTTAATCGGCAATCTGATAGCAGTCGATAAGATACGAATCGCTAGTACTGCACCTCGACAGCTGCGATACCGTTAATGGATTTTATTTGTTCTACGTCGGCATCAGTAACCGCTGCACGCCATCGTTGTCCGCATTGTATTTCGGCCTGCGTATTATCACGCTGATAGACGATACAGACCGGACATTGCACATTAGACATGGCTTGCAGGCTGGACTTTAATGCAGCAATCGATGCTGTCAGATCATTATCACCATCCATTAAAATGCGCAATCGTTTTGCTCGCGTTTGTCTGATCTTATCCAGTGATTCAATCGACTCTGCCACTAAGCGCACACCACCATTAAAGTCATCTGCTTCTGCCTTGGCTGTTAAACAATAAATACGATCGACATCCAACTCACGAAGTGTTGATTCATACAGTTTACTAAATATAGCAACATCGACCTTGGCCGTATCGTCTTCCAATTGCAGGATTGCCATGCGTTTGCCTTTACGAGTCAACAGACTTCGCATCGCCACCATTTGACCGATGATCGTTACTGTTTTACCAATTTGATCGTGCAGTTGATTAAACTTCAGTGAGCTTAGTTGTGCCAATTCATTCGCGTAAGCATCGAGGGGGTGACCACTTAAATAAAAACCTAGAGTCGCTTTCTCACCTTGCAATAAGGTCGTTTTCCCCCAAGGCGTGCAAGGCTGATAATCCACGGCCATTGTTGCTGTTAAATCACTGCAAGCGGCAAATAAATCGTCTTGACCCTGCGCTGAATTACGAGAGTGCTGTGAGGCTGCTTTTAATGCCTTTTCGATTGAGACGAATAAACTGGCACGATGCGTCTGAAAATCATCACAAGCACCGCTTTGTACCAATGGCTCTAGGACTCGCTTGCCGACTTTATGGCCGTCTAAGCGTTGCGTTAAATCAAATAAATTTTTGTAGGGACCGTGCGCTTCTCGTTCTTGCACCAAGTGTTCCATCGCTGCTTGACCTGCGCCTTTAACCGCCCCCAATCCATAAATTATTTCCCCTTTATCATTAACCGTGAAGGCATAGTGACTGCAATTAACGCTGGGTGGTAAGACGGTAATTTGCATACGCTGGCATTCTTCGATAAAACCGACCACTTTGTCAGTGTTATCCATATCAGATGATAATACAGCAGCCATAAACTCAGCGGGATAATGAGCCTTCAGGTATGCCGTCTGATAAGCCAGCAATGCATATGCGGCTGAGTGGGATTTATTAAAACCATAGCCGGCAAATTTTTCGATTAAGTTAAAAATATAGGTGGCGGTGGCTTCAGTGATACCGTGTTGCTTAGCTCCATCCGTAAAACTATCACGCTGCTTTGCCATTTCTTCAGGTTTCTTCTTACCCATAGCGCGACGCAATAAGTCAGCACCACCTAGGGAATAGCCTGCAAGCACTTGTGCTAATTGCATTACCTGCTCTTGATATAAAATCACCCCGTAAGTTGGACTTAATATCTCGGCCGAGTCAGGATGCGGGTATTCCACTTGTGCTCGCCCATGCTTACGATCAATAAAATCATCGACCATACCCGACTGCAGAGGACCTGGACGAAACAATGCGACCAAAGCCGTGATTTCTTCGAAATTGTCTGGCTGTAGACGTCGAATCAAATCCTTCATACCCCGTGACTCCAGCTGAAAAACTGCCGTCGTCTCGCAACGCTTTAATAAATCGAATGTCTTCTGATCGTCTGAAGGTAAGGTATCAATGTTTAAAGGCTCCTCGCCAGCCATCGCTCGTTGCTGATTAATCGCCAGCATAGCCCAATTAATGATGGTTAATGTTCGAAGACCTAGGAAGTCAAACTTTACCAACCCAACCGCTTCAACGTCATCTTTATCAAACTGGGTTACTGCGTGATCGGCACCATCAGGCTCACAATACAACGGTGAAAAATCGGTAAGTTGCGTTGGCGCAATGACAACACCGCCGGCATGCTTACCAGCATTGCGTGTTAGGCCTTCTAATTTTTTTGCCAGGTCAATTAACGTTGTTACCTCAGCATCATCGCGATAACGTTCCGCCAATTGCTCTTCTTGTTGCAGCGCTTTATCTAGAGTCATACCAATTTCAAAAGGAATTAGCTTAGCGATCTTATCGACAAAACCGTACGGTAAACTCAAGACTCGACCAACATCACGCACCACCGCTTTTGCTGCCATGGTACCGTATGTAATGATCTGTGATACGGCATCGTGACCATATTGATTAGCCACATACTCGATGACGCGATCGCGACCTTCCATACAAAAGTCGACATCAAAATCAGGCATTGATACCCGCTCTGGGTTAAGGAAACGCTCAAACAGCAATTCATGTTTGAGTGGATCAAGCATAGTGATTCCTAGAACGAATGCCACTAACGAGCCTGCACCGGAACCCCGCCCTGGCCCTACCGGCACACCGTTGGCTTTCGACCAACGAATAAAATCAGCCACAATTAGAAAGTAGCCAGGAAAACCCATACGATTAATCACATCCAGTTCAATCTGAAGACGGTGTTCATACTCATCGAAGGCATTTTTTGCTTCTTTGCTGATAAGCGGCCATAACTGTTGTAAACCAGCGCGTGATTCTTGCGCCAAATGATCAGCTAAACTAACGCCGTCTGGAACAGGAAAATCAGGCAGATAAGCTTGGCCTAACTCCAATTCCAAATTACAGCGCTGTGCGACAATAACGGTATTTTCTAATGCCTGCGGCAGATCAGAAAATAATTGCTGCATCTCATCAGCAGTACGTAAATACTGTTGCTCGCTATGATGTTGTGGGCGTTTGCTATCATCTAAGACATAACCAGACTGAATACAAACACGGGCTTCATGCGCCTCAAAGTCATCACGATTAAAGAAACACACACAATTAGTCGCTACCACAGCGACACCGGCTTGATACGCTATGGGCAATACCTCGTTGATATAACGTTCCTCATTAGCAAACCCCAACCGACTAATCTCAATATAAAATCGATCACCAAACACGTTTAACCAGGTTTGACACCTTTGCTGTGCTAATGCGGTATCGTCTCTGAGAATCGCTTGCGCAATGTCACCGTGTAGACCACCGGACAAGGCAATTAGACCTTGGTGTTTTTCTACAAGCCATGACCAATCAATACGCGGTTGAGCGTCCTTATCCTGCCCATGCAAATAAGCTTCTGAAATCAGCTGAGTTAAGTGGCGATATCCAGTCGCATTTTGACACAGCAAGGTAACCGGATAACAACCCTGTTGAGATTGAATCATGACATCGGCACCCATTAGGGGCTTGATGCCTTTTGACCGCATTGCCGAATAAAATTTTACCGCGCCAAATAGGTTACAAAAATCAGTCAATGCAACTGCCGGCATTGATTGATCGGCAACGCGCTGCGCCAATGCTTTCAAAGGAATTAAACTGTCACGAATGGAAAATTCAGAGTGTAAACGTAAGTGAATAAAGGATGGTTGTATCACGTATTATGATCTCGAGTAGTTTGGCTGGAAGAAGATGTCACTGTGCGCTGCTCAAAGGCCGTTAACAGTAAATCGCTCAATAATGTTAGCGTTGAAAGACCTGTTGCTTGCCAGTTTTTTGGATACAAACTAATGCTGGTAAAACCTGGAATGGTGTTTATTTCGTTGAGTAAAATGTGCTGATCGTTGACAAAAAAATCAACGCGCGCCATGCCCTCGACCGACAAGACACGGCAGGCTCGAAGGGCTAGTTGCTGGATCTGCTGTTGGCGCTTGGAATCCAATCGTGCTGGAATAATGGCACGAGCACCTTGCGGGTCATTGTATTTGGCATCGAAAGAATAGAAGTCGTGATGCACTTCTAATTCGCCTAATACTGAAGCTGATAGCTGATCACCATAGCCTTTGATTGCACACTCCACTTCTGTTCCAATAACTGCTGGTTCTATCAGCGCACAATCGTGAAAACTCAACGCCTGATCTATGGCTGGACCGAATTCTGCCTCAGATGTTACACGTGATACGCCGCATGAGGAACCTTGACCGGCCGGCTTAACAAACAACACATTTCCCCAACGTGCAGCTAATTCAGCGTAGCTATGGCTATGCTTATCATGGCGTGACACCGTAACCCAATCACACGTCGGCAATCCCGCATCCCGCCACAACCGTTTAGCCATGTCTTTATGCATGCACAGGGCTGAAGCCAAAACGTTAGCACCAACGAAAGGCACTCCCAAACACGTCAATAAACCTTGCAAACAACCGTCTTCACCCGTCTCTCCATGCACCAGAGGAAATACCACATCAACCGCGATTGGTTTATTGGTCAATAATGACTGCCAGGGATGACTGGATCCTGGTGTCAATACCAATGGAAACTTATCGGCAATCCCCTGCGACACAAATGAAGATGCAGACTCAAGCGCCCACCAACGGCCGTCGTGATCAATCCAAATCACTTGCACTGAACATTGCATGCCTACCAGTTGGTTGACGACGAATTGTGCAGAGCGCAATGAGATGTCATGCTCGGAGGACTGCCCGCCGCAAATGACTGAAACATTGAGTTGTTGGATTGTTTTCATTACCGGATCTACTCTAATGATGATTACTCGCCATGGTATCGGATGTCTCTCATACTGTCATCAAACTCGACATGTAACTGCGTTAATCAAACTTTCATGCCTAATTTTTTAACTTGTCTGCGGCACCTGGCATTTTGCAACCGGCGCAAAAGAACAACGGTGGATGGGAGAGGGTCCTAGGCGTTGTAACGCTGCCATGTGCCGTTGCGTACCGTAGCCCTTATGTTGGGCAAAGCCATAACCGGGGTAACGTTGGTCATAATCGATCATCAATTGGTCACGCGTGACCTTGGCCAATACTGAAGCTGCACTGATTGCACTGACCTTATCATCGCCTTTGATGATGGTCTCGACATGATAGCCAACCAATTTGGGTGACTGGTTGCCATCGATAAAAACAGCGCTAGGTTTTGTGGATAAGCGAAGTACAGCCTGCTGCATGGCATGCAACGTCGCTGCCAAAATATTGATTTGATCAATCACAGTATGGTCAACCACCTCAATCGCAAAGGCAATCGCGTTGTTTTTTATTTGATCAAACAACACGGTGCGTTTTTTTTCACTGAGTTTTTTTGAGTCGCGTAATCCCGGCAACTCCGCATCTGGCGGTAAGATCACTGCTGCTGCAACGACTGGCCCCGCCAATGGACCGCGTCCTGCCTCATCAACTCCAGCGACAAAAGATGCCTCACTTGTCATATTCATCCTTATTGTATTTTGTGATTTCGATCGAGTTGGCATGTTAGCCACAACGCCTAGCCTTAACAATCCCTGAAACCAAAGCACTGCATTGAAATATTGGCAAAATAATGACAACATGTCGCACTTTCTTGCTGGGTATTGTCACTATGTCCAAAATAAAAACAGCTGTCATCGGTGTGGGTTACCTGGGTCAGTACCATGCCCAAAAATACTCCGACTGTCCCGCCTCTGATCTGGTCGCCGTCTATGATGCCAACCCCAGCCGCGCTGAGGAGATTGCCGACCGTCTTGATACCGAAAGTGCCGCCCAGTGTGAGCAATTGATCGGTCGAGTGGATGCAGTGAGTATCGCAACACCAACGCCTTATCATTTTGAAATTGCCAAGCTATTTTTAAGTCACGGTATTCACACACTCATTGAGAAACCCATCACCACCACAGTCGAAGAAGCTGATCAATTAATCGCTATTGCGCGTGCAAATAACGCGCTGTTACAAGTCGGTCATCTTGAGCGTTTCAACAACGTTGTCAAAGCCGTAGCACCTTACTTGAGCCAACCGCGCTTTATCGAATCACTGCGTACTGCGCCGTTTCAATTACGCGGCACCGATGTCAACGTTGTGTTGGATCTGATGATTCACGACATTGATATCATTCAATCCATGATTCAATCCGATATTGTTGATGTTCGCGCCAATGGTTCACCCATTTTCTCCAAACACATTGATCTTGCCAATGCCCGAATCGAATTTGAAAACGGCTGTGTTGCTAATGTTACTGCCAGTCGCGCCAGTCTAAAAAAAGAACGCCGGCTGCGTATCTATCAAAGCGAGAGCTGCCTGAGTATCGATCTTGATCATAAAATTCTAAAATATTACAGCCGTGGTGCAGCCGAGATAAATCCGGGCGTTCCAGAAATTGTTCAGGCCAAGATCCGCTTTGATAAAGGCGATGCACTCAAAGACCAGATCGAACACTTTTTGCATTCGATCATTCACAACAAGCCCGCTATCGTGCCAGGCGAAGACGGTCGAAAAGCGCTGCAAACAGCAATTGATATCACGCAAGCTGTGACACAAAACTCAACCACCTTCAACCAACACCCCAGCAATGTCTTATAATTCAACACGACGTGTCTTAATCATTGCTGGTGAAACCTCCGGCGACAAGCTTGGTGCGCATTTAATCAATGCCATGACGCAACAAACCGATGCGTTATCGTTCTTTGGTTTTGGTGGCGACCTGATGCAACAAGCCGGTGCAGATATTCTGATGCATAGCCGTGAGTTGGCTATCGTTGGTATTATCGAGGTGATAAAAAAATTCTCGATTGTCAGAAAGGCCTTTAAAATCATCCGGCATACGCTAAAGCACCGCACTCCGGATCTTGTTATCCTGATTGACTACCCTGGCTTTAATCTGCGAGTGGCTAAACTTGCTAAACGCGCCAATATCCCGGTGTTTTATTATGCCAGCCCACAAATCTGGGCATGGAAATACAACCGCATTAAAGTAATCCGAAACTGTGTTGATCACATGGCCGTATTATTTCCATTTGAGGAAAAGCTATACCATCGAGAGCAAGTACCAGCCACCTTTGTTGGTCACCCGTTAGCAGAAACAGCAAAAGTCAGCATGAGCCGGGATCAAGCTTATCGCCACTTCCAATGCGACCCCAATCTCCCGATTGTTGGCCTATTCCCAGGCAGTCGTGGTCATGAAATCGACGCCTGTTTACCCGTGATCGCACAAGCCATTCCGTTGATTGAGGCAAAACTGCCTGGTGTGCAATGGTTATTGCCTGTCGCACCTCATATCGACATCAAACGTTTGCAATTGCATTTACCACCACAGGTTCAATTGGTGCATGATCATCTTTACGACGCCATGCAACTGTGTGATGCGGCTATTGCAGTTTCTGGCACCATTACACTCGAGTTAGCATACATGCAAGTACCACTAACCCTGCTGTATAAAACTCACTGGCTGACTTATCAGATTGGTAAGCGCGTCATCCGGACGCCGTGGATTGGACTGTGTAACATTATTGCCCAAGAAACCGTTGCCGAAGAATGGATTCAGCATCAAGCCAATGCTGAAAACCTAGCCCATGAAGTCGTTCAACTGGTGACACCGTCACCGTACCGACAGCAGAAACAGCAACAACTGCAAGCGATTAAACAAGCTCTTGGTGATGGCATTGACAACACCTTGAGCGCACGACTTGCACTACAATTGATCACCGACTAACGGCATTGGATCACAACAACAAACCCATACCGATGGCTTGCACTGGCTGTGCATTTCTGAAAGAATTCCCCGCGTTCTTCTTCGCAAAACAATCAGGTAAAAGCCATGGAAAACTTAAGAATTGGTGTTGTTGGAAACATTGGTGTCGGTAAATCAACACTGATAGAGGCCATGCAATCACCACCTTTATCGACTCAACTACTGGATCATTTCCCCTCCACTGATGGTGATGAGCGTGTTCACAGTTTTCAGGAGCATTTTAATCCCAATGTTCTCGACGCTTTCTACAAAGATCCGAAAAAGCATGCACTGATTGCGCAACTTGAATTTTTTAACGGGCGATTAGAACGGCAATACGAAATCGATCGAGCACGCGGCATTGTTCTCGAAGACAGAACAATATTCGAGGATTATCACATTTTTGGTAAAGCACAAAAAATCATGGGGCACATGAGTGATGTTGAATTTGAGGTTTACCAGCACAACTACAATCTGATGATGCAAAAAATTGATGAGCCTACACTCATCGTTTACCTACGAGCAGACATTGATACCATCCTTGAGCGAATCAAAAAACGTGGTCGAGAATGTGAACGCAGCATTCCACGTGACTACTTGGAGCTACTCAATGGCTTATACGAATCTTTCGTCGCTAGGAACACCAACAGCCCCGTATTGGTGATTGATGCCAGTCCACGCAATGATTTGAATGCCTATTTAAAAGAAACTGTCGATAAAATATCACTAAAAATTAGAGAACTTGATTTACGCGTCTGCACACCGGGACTGCAGCCTTGGGTGCAACTGCCTGAAACCGAAGCGGCAATTAAAGCCAGTGAGGCCGAGCAACGACTCGAGGAATACTTAAAGAAAAATAAAAAGTTAATTACAGTGGCCGGTAACGTTGGCCTGGGCAAATCGACGGTGACTGCCTTGATGCAACGCAGTCTACGCATCGATGCCATTTACGAGAATCCTGAAAAAAACCCGCTGCTGAACGAGTTTCTTAAAAACAAGAAAGAACACTGCTTTAGCTTGCAGCAACACTTTATTAAGATGCGTGCAGAACAGCGCCTGCGTGGTGCAAATAGCGAACATAGCACGGTTAAAGATCGCTCATTGGCAGAGGATTTACTGGTGTTTTGTCAACACTTCCACCAAGCAGGCTATCTAACGAGTAATCAGCTGGATTGCCTCAATACCGAATTTCACCAGGTTAACAAAACCCTTCCCTCGTCTGACCTCATGATTGTGTTGCAAGGTCGACCTGAATTAGCCTGGAAGCGTATCCAACAACGCGGTAGAGCAATGGAAGTAAAAGGTGGTTGGGAGTTCTCAGATATTCAATCACTCAATCGCTTTTATTCCAGTTATTCCGATGATGTCCGAAAAACTGGCTTTCATAAAAAACCGACCCTCGAGCTTAATGTCAATAAAGTCGATCTCGCAAATCGCGTCCACATGGGTTACGTGTTTGAAAAAGTACTGGATACACTGCAAGCCCAATAAGCGAGATTATTTACCGCTGAGAGAGGGTAAAGGTCAGTGGTTTTTTTAATGGTATATTCGTGCACGATAGCTTTTGACTGGATGCTCGCGATGAGGCTCTACTAGAAGTTGCCGGTTGGTTTCTTATACCACGCTGACTTCTTGTTGTTGCTGACTTACGAGCTAACCTGTTATCGGTTGACACCTGACGGTTACCCTGTCGCGAGACTTGCTGTGAACCAGAGTTGCCACAAGTCAGTTGGACATGTAAAAGTTTGCCTCTAGTGGAAATGGATTTTATAGAATCCACCGCTATAGAAGATGACCTATCACCAACAACAGCAAGCTTACCGGAAAAAGATCGCTTTGATCGAGAAAAATTAGCATCGAGTGATCGCACAGTTCCTTGCTGAATAGGACTGTTACTCACGCTAAGCGATTGCATTGGGATCTTTAGAGTAATCACAGATTGGTTCCTGAGTCCTCTTTTTTGCGTAACACCGGCTACAGTCAGTTCAATAGGTTTATTTTTCATATAATTGTGAATTGATTGTAATCTTTTTTCAGTGAGTTCGACCTGAATATCTGTGTCATTAGCCAATAAAGAAAGCGGAAATAGAAATAGCGTTATCATAAATAAAGCACGATGAAACTGTATTTTAAATGCGATCATTTCCGTACCCTCATCATTGAAACAGGTTGATATTGAGATGATTGGAAGGACTGCCTTACAGATTTACTAACCAGACTTGAGGGTATAATCTGAAAGCTAACGACATTTTTATCCTTACTGGAAAGAAAGCAAGGCGCGTTAATCAGCCTTGTTTTATTAAAACGATCCTGACGAGTAAGCTGACTCCGTGGTGTAGATTTAGTATCCCTCTGAAGCAGATCCCATTTCTCTTGAGTTTGACGACCCATCATACTGTGCTTATCTTTAACTAGATTGTATTGTGCTTTACAAAGAACATTCATAGTTACAATACCGTCTTTGATCTCAAGTGAGTTCAACTTATATAAAGCTTTCGCATCTGTCGTTATATTATTAGCAATTAGAAAAACACCATCGCTTTTAGGAGAACTTGGAGTAAATTTAACAGCTATGTTTTTATGATTCTTTAATAAATCAGGATTAGTGAGTTCATACTTAAAACTAAAATAATTAAGTGACATAGCGTATCTTTTTGCTGTAGATATTCCATCAAGATACAATGAACCTGATTTTAGTGCGCGATCATACTGATTCTGCTGACTCTCATTGGTTTTTCTTGAGATTACGTTGAGATTAGACAGTAGCCCATTGCTTTCAGATTGAATAAATGGAATTGATAGATCGTCTGAAGTCTTCAATGATAAGGCTGCCTGATTGACTGCAAACAATGGCGAAGAAACTAATCCAATTAGCGCTAAAAAAATCACCTTAATGAGCCTCATTTCATTACCTCATACCTTAACCATTTAACTAAAATTTTTTTGATACTAGCTTTCTTTTTCAACCTTACCTGATGATTACTGATTGTTACCTTAAAACGTATACGCTTAACGAATATCTTTCTTTCTATAATCATTATAGATCATAATTTTATAATGGACTGAAATTTTGAAAAAATTTTTTCTTGAAATACGATATATTTTTTTGATATCAATATTTATCCAGTTGAATAATATAAAATCATTACTTTTTTATGTTAAAAACATCCAAATAATTTTTGAAAATCAACAACTATATGCATAAAAAATCTAATACATAAACAAATGCTTTAATAACCTTGCCCAATTATTACCTTACGCACACCATCAAGTTTAAGTCACATAAAAATTTTTTAACATCTGATGAATCGCAAGCACGTGAGTCAAACGGAAGACAGGATTAAGTTAATAATAATTCAACCACACTACTAACAAATTTTATCATTAGATCTGACCTTTATTGAATATAAAAAACTCTTCCACCTTTAATCACCAGTAAATTTGCTTCTTCATCATATTCAATTAATTTCATACCTTGTGTCATCTCAGATTGAATCACGGTGCCTGAACCGATGGATAAGCAAGGTAAAACAAACAAGATACAAAGTGTCTTTCTAATAATACAAAGTGTCTTTCTAATAAATTTTCTCATCACATTTACCTTCTCCCCGGAACAAAAAAAACTCTTCCACCGTCTATCAACATCAAAGTTGCTTCAACATCATGCTCGAACAGCTTAATGGTTTGTGATATCTCAGATTGAATCACGGTGCCTGAACCGATCGATAAGCAAGGTAAAATAAACAAGATACACAGTGTTTTCCGAATCCATTTTCTCATCATATCGCCCTACAGGTTACAAAAAAAACTCTCCCGCCTTCGATCACTACTAAAGTCGTTTCATCGTCGTATTCGATTAATTTCATGCCTTGCGTCATCTCAGATTGAATCACAGTACCTGAACCGATCGATAAGCATGGTAAAATAAACAAGATACACAGTGTTTTTCGAATCCATCTTCTCATCATATCGCCCTACACATTACAAAAAAAACTCTCCCGCCTTCAATCACCAGTAAACTTGCTTCTTCATCGTATTCCATTAATTTCATGCCTTGTGTCATCTCAGATTGGATAACGGTTCCCGAGCCAATGGATAAACAAGGCAATATAAACATCATCCCAGAAAGTGCGATTGTCGTTTTCTTAAGTATCCTCATCGTGAATAACACCTCAAATATGTTGCCTCTTAATTATAGTTCAACAACACACCATTCGTCGGATTTATTTTTTTTATTTTTCTAATTATCTGTTTTTACGTTTTTTTTCAGTTTTGTATCAAGTTATTTATTAGGTCTGACGGTATATTTAATCGATCTAAATCAGTTAATATTTAAGTTAATGATATTTTTCTCAAGCTGTTGTCAGTGCCACAAGATCTCAAATCTTTGCTTATGCGATGAATGTTTGATGTATTTACCAACGATCGAACACCCATGTGAAACGTGCGGCAAACCCATGCCTTCGTGTTTTAATACTCATCCACTTTGTGCATCGTGCCTATTATCTCCACCAATTTATCAACGAGTTATTGCGCCTTACCACTATCGAAGTATTATCAAACAATGGATATTGGAACTTAAATTTCATTACAGCATTATTCGTGCTAAACACCTTGCACAAGTGTTTCAAATTCACCTGGATTATTTGTATAACCATATTAACCGACCTTCTTTGATTATTCCGATACCATTACACCGCAAGCGGCTCAGACAGCGGGGATATAACCAAACTAGTTTGATCGCTAAAGCGCTGAGTCACGTTTTATCGATACCATTATCTAACGATCACTTAGCTCGACGATATTACTCCATGCCACAAACGTCACTCAGCATCGAGCAACGTCGATGCAATGTTAGAGATTGCTTTGTTGCAACACCAAACTCTTTTCCAAGGCATGTTGCTTTATTGGATGATGTCATGACCTCTGGTCACACATTGAATGCTGCTAGCCAAGCACTTAAGCAGTGCGGGGTTGAAACCATTGACTGCTGGGTGATCGCCCGCGCTTAACTACAGATAGAGACGTCAACCTCGCCATGTTAGTTATAGAATCCTCATTATTTGGTGGTTTTTGACCTCTTAATCTGATGCTGTTTTGACTAACGGTGCCTTAATTTTTCAACATCTCATCATCAGTTACCATTAGCTTATGGATGATTAATTTAATGGAAAGGAGTCGCCATGCCAGATGTTACCATGCAACAATTGTCACAGAGCATCAGTGATTACTTAGCATTGAATAACCACGTTACCGATCCCGCTTCAAGCCATCAATTTTTAGATGAATCTGAATACACTGCCCTGATCGATTTACATCGTAATCTTAATCACTACGACGATTTACTCAGTGTTATTCTTAAGAGTAACAACATCATCTCACTTTTAAGCAAACTGACCAGCAATGTCCATCCAACCAATGCTCAAGAGCAACTGCTACGCCAACGGTTTTTACAATTGGTGTTACAACAATTACAGATACTGAAGCAATCAACACTAACGCAGTGGATAGCAGACCAATGGTTATGGCAGCAAAGTACCTCATTAGATAAAATGTGTGGTGACATTCAAAATTTTCACGATCACTGTAAAATGGATACTCGCCAAAACTGCGTTGAAACCACGCCACTGATAAAAAAAGATGATTTTCGATCAGATTCAGCGATTTCAGTCCCAGCGATTTCTTCAGCAAGTCGTTTTTTTAAGTGGAGCAGTAACTTATCGATATTCAAACGACAAAATCATTATGGCGTTCATGCATCTGTTTCTAACATTAGAAATCCACTGACACGCTAGCTAGAATTTTTTACACTGCGGGTAGTGGTAGTCAACATCACTCGCATAATAGCGAAAGTTCAATTGATCGCCGCTAAAAAATAAACCCAAACGCCCATTATTAGCAATGCATCCGCCTTGAGTCCAATCCCAAAAATTACTCCCTTTTTCCTCATCAAAACTGTGCTGGTAGATAATGGCATCTGTGGGTGTTACGGCTGACTGTGCCAGCGTTGGCGTGACTACTAACCCCAATGCAGCCTGCAGCATAATCGTGGCAATGAATTGTAATTTCATGGATCTACCCCCCTAAAATTACTATCAACACAACCATTATAGCTAAATTATTGCCTTATGGCTGCCGATTTTTAGGTTTCATACCGGCCCAAAACACTTTCCCGATGCAACTGAACACCAAAGTTAACCGTCCACGATCATATAACTCATTGATAAATATGTTTTTAGTCACAAAAACCGCATCAAGACTGTAAACACGTTCATATTTAATATTAATTTAATGTTTTGCAATTATAATTGTACAAATATAAACCAGACCAATGATTAATCTTATTTCCACAAATCACGCAATCATCGAAGACAAACGGTATAAAAATGGCAGCCTCAGAATCCACAAATACACAAGAAATAAACCAGGCGATTGAGCAAAAGGTCAAGGCATTACAAACTTTCTTATCAAGTCAAACACCGACAGATGATGCCTTGTTAAATTATGTGAGGGAAAATTCCAATTGCGCTAGCTATGAAAAAAACGTACGTCGAAATCATTTAGTGGAGTCTCTTTGTCTTAATGAAGAAACGAAGAAGACAATCATAGACGTTAGTAAATCATCAAAAATGCCAACATCAGACCAACAAAAGACAATCACTGATTTTTTTCTCAAAAATAGACTCTGATGATGAGAACACATTAAGCGTCAAACTGTTGCTAATTGAGAAACTTATCACCTCTTGTTCGAAAGTAATTAACTCCTGTTTCACACCAGACTATCTAAAAAATCAGGTGAAAAAAGCAAAAAAATACTTCACCGACTTTATTGAGAACATCAAAATAAGCTTCAGGAAAAAATCAAGACTACGACAAATAATACCTCTAAACAAACAATAGAGCCATATATTAACGCTACTACTGAACTTCAAAAAAACGAGGGAATTACGAATGATCAAAATATCAATACTGCAGACACCAGCCAGCACGTCGGCCTAGATTTTTACCTCTTATTAGCGGCAAACCTAGTGATGAGTAGACTTGGAATAAAAACAGTACCGTATCGAAATTTAACGGAGCTTGGGGCAGATCTCTCTACTCTTTTTACCAATCCAGCCAAGCCAAAAGACACTATTACGCACAATGTTGATTCGGCGCCTCAAAATCATCATACAGATAATATGAACAGACTTTTTGAGGGTCATCTCAACGAGCAGCCAAGGCCATCGAGTAGTGCACAAGCTGTGACTACTGCAGTTAAAAAGCTTTGCAGTCCGCAACTAATAAAATTCAGAAAAATTAATGAACTACTTAGTAATTTTGAGTGTGATGATGATAGTCTGATCCAAGATTCTCTCTCAAACCTTAGACAACAAATACAAGGCCTGCGACCAGCCATAAAAATGACAAGTGATTCAAACAATAAACAGCTACAAAAACTTTTTTTTTCCAGCTCACCTGATGCACATCTATATATCGCAAAACGGCAAGAACAAATTGAAAGACATAACACAATTGATCGATTATTAAATGAATTGGACGCAATCAGCTCGATGCATCTTACAGACAACCCAATTAATTGCACCCCGTCGTAATCTCGATTAAGGTATGCGCTTATTTAAAAAGGGGCATGACCGTATGAAGCAATTTCCTTCCGTTAAAGATATTTTACAGCTCAATGACATCCCTCTAACTGCCGTTACTGTCCGTGGTTGGGTACGTACCCGACGTGATTCGAAAGCTGGCATTTCATTCATCGCACTGAGCGACGGCTCGTGTTTTGATTCATTACAACTCGTCATCCCTAATACTTTAAGCAATTACCAAACAGATATTTCGCGTCTGACGACAGGCTGCGCTATGAAAGCCACAGGCCAACTGGTGCAATCTCCCGGTAAAAACCAAGCATTTGAAATGCAAGTAACGGATTTTACTGTTGTTGGCGACGTACAAGATCCCGACAGCTACCCCATGGCAGCCAAACGGCATAGCATGGAACATCTACGTGACCATTCTCACTTACGTCCTCGCACCAATGTTATTGGAGCTGTATCGCGTGTGCGCAATCGAATCGCACAAGCAGTCCATCGTTTTTTTAACGATGAAGGCTTTGTCTGGATCAACACACCGATTCTAACTGCTTGTGACTGTGAAGGTGCTGGCGAATTATTCACCGTCACCACCCTTGATTTAGCCAATGCGCCAAAAAACTCAGACAATCAAATTGACTACAAGCAAGATTTTTTTGGTCAGCCAACCTACCTCACCTGTTCAGGTCAACTCAACGTCGAGTCATATTGTATGGCATTGTCCAAGGTGTATACCTTCGGGCCTACTTTTCGTGCAGAAAACTCGAACACGACGCGACATCTGGCTGAGTTTTGGATGATAGAACCTGAAATCGCTTTTGCAGATCTTGACGATGACATCGCCCTTGCTGAACAACTGTTGCAGTACGTCTGTAGAGATGTCTTAGAACACCACGCTGACGATATGGCCTTCTTTAATCAATGGGTGGATAAAACCTGTTTGAGTCGAATCGAACAATTAGTTAACACGACTTTTGAGCGCATCGATTATACCGATGCCATTCGCCATCTTGGACACGCCAAACAGTCCTTTGAGCATGACGTAACATGGGGCATTGACTTGCAAACTGAACATGAACGTTATTTGACCGATAAGCTGTTTAAAAAACCGGTCGTCGTCATGAACTACCCCAAAGATATAAAAGCATTCTATATGCGCATGAATGCTGACAACAAGACTGTAGCTGCCATGGATGTGCTACTACCGGGAATAGGAGAGCTAATCGGCGGTAGTCAACGCGAAGAGCGTTTAGACGTATTACAATCACGTATCAGCGAGTGCGGTTTACCTGCTGAAGAGTACCAATGGTATTGCGACCTACGTCGCTATGGTAGCGCTCCGCATGCAGGCTTTGGTTTGGGCTTTGAGCGTTTAGTGCGTTATATCACTGGGGTGAGTAACTTACGAGATACCATTCCTTTTCCACGGACACCCAAAAGTATCCCACCCAATCGTTAATTAAAAACTCATGTTTGGAACGGGCCATAATCACATGGATTTTTACCATTCGCGATGCTAAGCTGCTAGTCATTATTTTATGGATAAAAACTCGCAGCAAGGTTATGGCTAGCAAACTCACAAAAAGCACTCAACAATTACAACTTAAAGCGGATTTCTTTCCAATGACCGTGCTTAAATTGCAATCATTGGATATACCTGCAATCAACAACGAACTCACACATATTCAAACTACGGCGCCCAACTATTTTAATGATACGCCAGTGGTGATTGATGTTAGTCACCTTAAGGAGCAGCGCTCTCTTGATTTGAAACAACTGAAACAAACGCTCAATACATTCAATATGACAGCCGTTGGTATTCGCGGGCTAGAAAAAAAACTGGCATCAACCGCACAAGAACAAGGACTCGTTCTGCTCAATAGCGCTAAACCAGCTAAGAAAACCGTAGAGAAGACACCGGCACAACCGACCTTTGCTGCGACCAAGATTATTGATAAACCGGTGCGTGCAGGCACACAAGTCTACGCGAAAGATGCAGACTTGATCATCATGGCTGCAGTCAATGCCGGCGCTGAGTGTATCGCTGATGGTAATATTCACATTTATGGCCCATTGCGCGGACGCGCCATTGCCGGAGCGACCGGTAATCCCAACGCGCGGATCTTCTGTCGCCAACTGGATGCCGAGTTGATTTCGATTGCAGGTCGCTATTTAGTCAAAGACCATATCGAACAACCTAAGAAAAAACCCGCGCTCTTGCAGATTCGTGTGCAAGATGACCAACTTACTATAGAAGGAATGTAATATGTCAAAAGTTCTCGTTGTCACCTCCGGCAAGGGCGGTGTCGGTAAAACCACAACCAGCGCCTCAATTG